>NZ_JBFAOG010000036.1:0-1010 GCF_040659695.1 Modestobacter sp. NPDC049651 | reverse complement strand
CTGGTCGCGTGTCTGCGCACCGGCCGGGCACTGCGGGTGCCGCGTGCCCGGGCCCGGCAACGCCGCGACGGCATGGTCACCCCCGATGTTATGTATAGACTTAGTGCGGCCGAGGTAGAGGACCGGGCCGTGCCCGGGCACTGGGAGGGTGACCTGATCATCGGGCTGGACAGGTCCGCGATCGGTACCCTCGTGGAACGGACGACCCGCTTCACCATGCTGCTGCACCTGCCCCGCATGGACGGTTGGGGCGTCGAAGCGCGGTCGAAGAACGGCCCGGCCCTTGCCGGACACGGCGCCGAAGCCGTCCGCGAAGCGATCGCCGCGACGATCACCACCCTGCCCGAGCAGTTGCGCCGCACGCTGACTTGGGATCGCGGCAAAGAACTTGCCCAGCACGCGAAGCTGACGATCGACACCGGCGTGCAGGTCTACTTCGCCGACCCGCACAGTCCGTGGCAACGCGGCACGAACGAGAACACCAACGGGCTGCTCCGGCAGTACTTCCCCAAAGGCACGGACCTAGCCCGCTGGAACCCCGGTGAACTCGAGGCAGTCGCCGCAACGTTGAACAGCCGGCCACGCAAGGCACTCGGATGGAGGACGCCTGGCGAAGCCATCAACGACCTGTTATCGTCCACTCAGGACAGTGGTGTTGCAACGATCGGTTGAAACCGGTCAATACTGCTCGGCCGACTTCGCCCGGGCCTGCGCCCGCTGGAAGGTGCGCCAGTCGATGGGCCGGGTCGGGTCGTGCTTCGACAACGCCGTGGCCGAGGCCACCTTCTCCACCATCAAGGTCGAGTACGTCCACCGCCGGCAGTTCCGCACCCGCGCCGTGGCACGAATCTAGATCGCCACCTGGATCTCCGACTTCTACAACCGCCGACGGCGTCACTCCGTCTGCCACGGACGTTCACCTATCGACTACGAACGAACAACGGCTCGAGCACTGGAGGCCCCAGCCGCATAACGCAGTCCTCCACGTTTCCAGGGGAGTGACACACCCC
>NZ_JBFAOG010000035.1:0-1014 GCF_040659695.1 Modestobacter sp. NPDC049651 | reverse complement strand
GGAACGGGTCAGCCGGCCGGCTGGGTGAGGTCGTACATCGTGACCCCGCCGACGGTCTGCGCGGTGAAGTTCTCCGCCACCCACGAGGCGATCTCGGACGACGACCCGCTGCCGCCGCCCATCCCGGTGCCGCCGCCGATGAACCAGTGCACCGCGCCGTCGGCCACGGACTGCTGGAACTGCGCGAGCGTCGGCGAGGGGTCGGTGCCGTTGAAGCCGCCGATCGGCATCACCGGGTCGCCGGTGGCCAACTGGTAGCCCGATGCGTTGTTCGACCCGACCGCCGCGGCGACCCAGGTGAACGAGCCGGCGTCCTCCTCGAGCGCGGCGACGACCTCGTCGCTGGGGTCGCTGCCGTTCAGCAGCCCGCCCGTGCCGCCGCCCATGCCCCCGCGGCCGCCGGTGGGCGCCTGCCCGGTCGGGGGCTGACCGGTCGGTGCCTGGCCGGTGGTCCCACCCGGGAACCCGCCCCGCGTCCCGGCCGCCGCCCCGGGCTGCCCACCGGGGAAGCCACCGCGGCCGCCGCCCGGGCCGGAGCCCGCGCCGCCGGCCACCGCCGGACCGGCCGAGGGGATCGAGCCGGTGTGCGCCGTCCCGGCGGTCTGCACCGCGTAGGCGGCCGGGCCGCCCAGCCCGGCGAGCACCGCCACCGCCAGCACCGCGGTCACCAGCGCCCGGCGGGCGACGTGCGCGGCGAGCAGCCCGGCCGCGGCCAGCAGCCCGCCGGCGAGCACCGGCCAGCGCAGCCAGGGCAGGAAGTCCGCCGAGCGGCCGAGCAGCACGAACGACCACAACGCCGCGCCCAGCAGGGTCAGCGCCAGCACGATCCGGGCCCACCAGGTGCCGCGGCGCTGCCACAGCAGCCCGCCCCCGGTGCCGACCAGCGCCGCGACCGCCGGGGCCAGGGCCACGGTGTAGTAGGCGTGGAAGATGCCGGCCATCAGGCTGAACGTCAGGCCGGTGATCAGCAGCCAGGTGCCCCAGGTCAGCAGCGCCGCCCGGCGGGTGTCGGTG
>NZ_JBFAOG010000034.1:0-1076 GCF_040659695.1 Modestobacter sp. NPDC049651 | reverse complement strand
CCGACAGGCGGTACTCGAAGTTGGGCTGCAGGCCGGTCAGGGACTTCGACGTGGCCGTGCCGGCGGCCTCAGCGATCTTGTTGCCGTCGTGGTAGATGTCGTACGCGACGACGCCGACGTTGTCGGTCGAGGCGGTCCAGGACAGCGACACGGTCGTGTCGGTCACGCCGGCGACCGCGAGACTCGACGGTACCGACGGCGCCGCACAGTCGCCGGTGCACACCCCGGTCGTCGACATCGGGCCCAGGTCGACCCACCCGTCGGTGCCCTGGTTCGCGTTGGCGAAGGACAGCGGCAGGCGGGGCCGCCACTGGTCGATGACCCAGTCGGTGAGCCGGCTGGCGGCCGGGCGGGCCCGCAGGACGTCGGCGGTGACGGCCTCCAGGGGGTTGCGGACCTTCAGCACCAGGCTGTACGAGCCGGCCGGCACGCCGGCGGTGCTGAGGGTGGCGGAGAAGTTGACCGGGCGGCCGAAGTCGAGGTACGTGGGGTCGGCGCCCACGCCCCAGTCGGGGAACGCCCGGATCTTCAGGGGCTGCACCTGGCGCAGGTCCCAGCTGGTGTCCCAGGTCTTGACGATCGCGCCGGACGCGTCGCGCAGGCCGATGACGGTCGTCCACGGGTAGTAGAACGGCGCGACGCCGGTGTTCTGCATGGTGACGCCGACCTTGAACGTGCCGCCCGCGGTCGCGTTGAAGTTGGCCTGCGGGATGTGCAGGTTGTAGCCCATCTTGCGCACGCCCGCGGCGACGTTCGGGTCGCTGGTGCTGTAGCCGCCGGCGCCGGTCTGGTTGATCATCCACGTGATGTGGGTGAGCTCGGTCGCGGCGAGGACGTCGTCGACCTGGTTGTTCCCGCCGGGCCAGCCGGCGTAGAGGCTGCCCTGGATCTCCGGGCGGGCCTCGCCGCCGATGGACTGCGTGATCCAGCGGTTCTCGGTGCCGGTGTCGAGCTGGAGCTGCAGGAACGCGTCGTCCCAGCCGTTCATCGACTTCGGCAGCGTCATTCCCTTGAGCTGGCCGTTGCGCCATTCCTTGTACGGCCACGAGTCGTCGTGGAAGCCGATGTTCGCGGTC
>NZ_JBFAOG010000033.1:0-1118 GCF_040659695.1 Modestobacter sp. NPDC049651 | reverse complement strand
AGGATCTTCAACTCCTTGACCGTCCTGATCGCTTTACGGAACGACCCCGCCGTGCAGCTGGTACCCACGACTTCGGCTAGTGTCCCGAGTCATTGATGAGTTGGTTAATTCTGGTGCAGTAGTTGGCGAGGTTGTCGAGGATCTCGTCGGCGGTCTTGACCCAGACGAAGGGTTTCGGGTCGGCGTTCCACGCCTCGATCCAGGCGGTGACGTCGGTTTCGAGGTCTTTGACGCTGCGGTGGCTGCTGTGGCGTAGCTTGCGGCGGGTGAGTTCGGCGAACCAGCGTTCGACGAGGTTGAGCCAACTGCCGGAGGTGGGGGTGAAGTGCAGGTGGAAGCGGGGATGCGCGGCCAGCCAGGTCTTGATCGCGGGGGTCTTGTGGGTGGCGTAGTTGTCGCAGATGAGGTGCAGGTCCAGCTCGGGTGGGGTGTTCGCGTCGATGGTCTTGAGGAACCGCAGGAACTCCTGATGCCGGTGCCGGCGTTGGTGCTGGCCGATCACCCGGCCGGTGGCCACGTCCAACGCGGCGAACAGACTCGTGGTGCCGTACCGGATGTAGTCGTGGGTCTGCCGGCCGGGCACGCCCGGCATCATCGGCAGCACCGGCGCGCTGCGGTCCAAGGCCTGCATCTGGGACTTCTCGTCCACCGCGAGGACCATGGCCTTGTCCGGCGGGTCGAGATACAGCCCCACCACGTCGCGGACCTTCTCGATGAACTGCGGGTCCTTGGACAGCTTCCAGGTGTCCACCAGGTGCGGCTTGAGCCCGAACGCCCGCCAGATCCGCGAGATCGCGGTCTGGTTCAACCCGACCGCAGCGGCCATCGAACGGGTGGACCAGTGAGTGTCGTTGTTCGTCGGCGCCTCTTCCAGAGTCTTGGTGATCACGGCCTCGATCTGCTCATCGGTGATCTTCCGAGCCGCGCCCGGACGGGGCTCATCCGACAAGCCCTCCAAGCGATCCCGCACGAATCTGGCCCGCCACTTGTTCACCGTCTGCGGCCAGACTCCCAACGACGCGGCCACGTCCTTGTTGTTCGTGCCTCCCGCGCACGCCAACACGATCCGCGCCCGCAAGGCGAGTGCCTGCGCTGTCTTCGCCCGACGAGACCACGAC
>NZ_JBFAOG010000032.1:0-1139 GCF_040659695.1 Modestobacter sp. NPDC049651 | reverse complement strand
GCCGCCGCATGGTCCGCCATCGTGCTGCCGGACGGGATCAAGCAGCGGCTGCTGCGCACGGCCGTCGCCTCGGCGCACCTGCGTGCGGCGGTGCCGTTCGACGCGCTGCCGTTGCACGGGGTGGTTCTGCTGACCGGCAAGCCCGGCGTCGGCAAAACCACGGTGGCGCGGGGTCTGGCGGACCGAGTGGCCCGGACCATGGCCAACGAGGCCGGGTGGTTGTTTGTCGAGGTAGATCCGCACAGCCTGGCCAGTTCGTCGCTGGGACGCAGCCAGCGTGCGGTCGAGCAGTTGTTCGGCACCCTGCTGCACGAGCATGCTGGCGCCGGGCCGATGGTCGTGCTGCTCGATGAGGTCGAGACGCTGTTCACGGACCGGGCGGCGCTGTCGATGGATGCCAACCCGATCGACGTACACCGGGCCGTGGACGCCGCGCTGGTCGGCCTCGACCGGCTGGCCCGCCGCCACACCGAGGTGCTCATCGTGGCGACGACTAACTTCAGCGAGGCGATCGACCCGGCGTTGGCGTCGCGCGCCGACTGGATTGTCGAGGTGCCGCTGCCTGATCGCGCCGCCCGTCGGCAGATCCTCGAGCACGCCGCCGCGGCGGTCGTCGCCGCCTTCCCCGGAGCGGGCCAGTTGCTGAAGCCAGCGTTGCTGGACGCGGCGGCCGAGGCAGCCGAGGGCCTCGACGGACGGCGGTTGCGTAAAGCCGTCGCGGCCGCCTGCGCGTACCGGCGGGAGGCGCAGGGCGATCCCGATCGGGTCACCGGTCAGGACCTGCTGGCGGTGCTGCGCGAGGAAGGTGGCCGCTCGTGAGTGTCACGTCACGGCAGGTGCCGTCGGTGCCCGTGCGTACATCGGTCGCGACCTGGAACACGATTATCGATCTTCTCACCCCGGCGGGCGCCGACACCCGCACTGAATTGGTGGCGGTCACCAGCACGGTTGCCATGCTGATTGCCGAGGAATACACCGGCGAGGCACCGATCGTGGTCATGCCGGCCACCGGCGACCGCATCCGGGACTACACCGTGCACGGCCCGCCCGCCGTCGAGGGCGAGGACCCAGCGCCGCTGGCCACCTGGCCGTTGGCCGAGCCGGGCTGGCGCGTCTCGCTCCCGTGCGGCGCGGTCGAC
>NZ_JBFAOG010000031.1:0-1987 GCF_040659695.1 Modestobacter sp. NPDC049651 | reverse complement strand
GGGGACGGGGTGGGAGAGTAGGACGCCGCCGGACAATCATTCGAAACGGGGGTCGGAGCATCATGCTCCGGCCCCCGTTTCGCATACCCACCCCCATCCGCACCCCCCTCCCGAGTGGTCGCGAGAAAGCGGCGCGGTGGGCAGCGGAAGACCACGCATGCCCCCCCGTTTTCCGCGCCGAAAGCGGGGTGGGTTCGGCACCTGGTGAGATCGGCGGGCTCCCGGCAGGGGCTCCGGGCCCTCAGCTCCTCCCGTCCGTGCAGCCACCCGGCGGGCTCTCTTGCCGCCGGTGCTGGCGCCAGGAGTGTCGGCCATACGACCCAGCTCGAGACCAACCCGGAACTGGGTGCGGCGCGATCCACGCTGCCGCCGTGCACCGGACCCGCGTCCCGCTGAGCCAGCCGCTCGACATGGCAGGGAGGGACGGTGCTCGGCCCGTCGACGACGCGTCCATGTGCTGGGAGAGCCTCGTCATCAGTCGACCGCCGATTCGTCACGAGACGCGCGCGCTCCACACCGAGCTGCGGGACGTCTCCCTTGTTCCGGTGGAGCGACCGGTGGGTCGCGGTCAGGGCGCGAGCAACGTACGCAGCCTCCACGCGGAAGGAGTGAGCCGTGTTCGGTGGCGTCCAGGCAGGACGCGGCGCCGGCCTCGCCGACGGGCTCGGGGCGCGCTCGCTTCATCCCCCTGACGGCACCGGCGTGAGCTTGTGGTCCACCATTACGGAGACCGACGAGGAGGCCTGCCGCGCCGGACGCGCTCGTCGACCACGCGGGCGAGGGCACCCGCCTGGAGAGATCGAGGACACGGAGCAGGCCAGGCGATGGCGCATCCGCGGCCTCGACCCACGGGCACCCTCTTCGGCGTCCGAGCCGCACGTCCAGCTCAGTGCCGCGCACAGGGGAAGGCGCCAGCGCGTCGCGTCGACGAGTGGCCGGTCGGCCCGGCCCACTTCGTGCCGTCGACCGCGGCCTGTTGAGCCATGTGAGGTCTCACCGGACACGGCAGCACTCGAGCTCGGCCGGGACCTGATCCGGGTGAGCACCATCCACCCGGGGGGAGCGCGACTCGCCTCATCAAGGAGCAGCAGCCGGCGCAGTCGTGGCGACTTCCACTCGCCCGAGCCGCTCGCCACCTTCTGGCCTGGTCGCACCGGCTGACCGGAGTCGTCGCGCCCTGGCCCCCACGGCAATGGATGCGTCGTTCATCACGCGGCCGGAGCACGTCATCGGCCGTGGGCTCCATCTCGGACCGGTTCCTCAGGCCGGGGCTGGATGAGCACACCCGACAGGTCTGCGTCGACCGGCTCCACAGAGAGCTCGGCCGGTGCCCGACCGCCTGCTCGCCGTCGACGCGCCATCGGCATCACCCCACCGCGGCTGCTTGGGAGCGGACCATCGGTACGACGCCGGGGCGCCGTGCCGGCCGAGCGAACTGCCTCGTTGAGTGCGCTGCCCCCGGGGACGCCACGTCTCGGCGAGGCCGGTGCATCCCCGGGGAGCGGGGAACTGGCGCGGAGGTCTCGGCCGGCGGCAGAGGTCCCGGGGGCTCGGCCCACGAGCCGCTCGGTCCGCGATATGCACGAGGCCGGCCATGAACCGCCGGCGCTGACCCGGCTTGCACACCGGCTACGAGGAGCCCGGCTGCGGACGGGTACGCCGGTCGTCCCCACGGCCGGGACTGCGGGGACTCGGGTACGCAGCGAAGCCGGGCGCCGTGACGCCACCCACGGCGGCGACGTCGCCCGCCCGTCCGGGTGCCCGCCGAGCGAGGTGCGGCCTACACGCGCAGGGCCGTTCGAGTACGACAGCCGGCCCCTACGCCACGAGCCTCGACCACAGCACCCACGTAGGCCGCCTGAAGGCCGTCCTGCCAGGTCAGGAGGCTGGTCGGGTCGTCGGTTGACCCTTGGGGGACCCCCGGTGTGCGGGGTTGTTGGGGGGCGTGTAGTGTTCTTTTTGCACCGAGCGAGAACGGACCGGGCCG
>NZ_JBFAOG010000030.1:1918-4789 GCF_040659695.1 Modestobacter sp. NPDC049651 | reverse complement strand
GGGGGTGGTGGTTTCCGTACGTTCAGAACCACACAGTGGACGCGAGACACCGAAGTTGGTTGCCAGTTGCTGGCACACACAAGTGGGTGTGTAGTGATCAAGCCCTCGGCCTATTAGTACCGGTCAGCTCCACGACTTGCGCCGCTTCCACTTCCGGCCTATCAACCCGCTGGTCTGGGCGGGGGCCTTACCCGGTTGACCCGGTGAGAGACCTCATCTTGAAGCGAGCTTCCCGCTTAGATGCTTTCAGCGGTTATCCCTGCCGAACGTAGCCAACCAGCAGTGCTCCTGGCGGAACAACTGGCACACCAGAGGTTCGTCCGTCCCGGTCCTCTCGTACTAGGGACAGCTCTTCTCAAGTCTCTTACGCGCACGGCGGATAGGGACCGAACTGTCTCACGACGTTCTAAACCCAGCTCGCGTACCGCTTTAATGGGCGAACAGCCCAACCCTTGGGACCTACTCCAGCCCCAGGATGCGACGAGCCGACATCGAGGTGCCAAACCATCCCGTCGATATGGACTCTTGGGGAAGATCAGCCTGTTATCCCCGGGGTACCTTTTATCCGTTGAGCGACACCGCTTCCACATGCCGGTGCCGGGTCACTAGTCCCAGCTTTCGCTCCTGCTCGACCCGTCGGTCTCGCAGTCAAGCTCCCTTGTGCACTTGCACTCGACACCTGATTGCCAACCAGGCTGAGGGAACCTTTGGGCGCCTCCGTTACATTTTGGGAGGCAACCGCCCCAGTTAAACTACCCACCTGACACTGTCCCTGATCCGGATCACGGACCGAGGTTAGACATCCAATTCGACCAGAGTGGTATTTCAACGATGACTCCACGAACACTGGCGTGCCCGCTTCACAGTCTCCCACCTATCCTACACAAGCCGAACCGAACACCAATATCAAGCTATAGTGAAGGTCCCGGGGTCTTTCCGTCCTGCCGCGCGTAACGAGCATCTTTACTCGTAGTGCAATTTCGCCGAGCCTGTGGTTGAGACAGCTGAGAAGTCGTTACGCCATTCGTGCAGGTCGGAACTTACCCGACAAGGAATTTCGCTACCTTAGGATGGTTATAGTTACCACCGCCGTTTACTGGCGCTTGAGTTCTGAGCTTCGCCTTGCGGCTGACCCGTCCCCTTAACGTTCCAGCACCGGGCAGGCGTCAGTCCGTATACATCGTCTTTCGACTTCGCACGGACCTGTGTTTTTAGTAAACAGTCGCTTCTCACTGGTCTCTGCGGCCACCCACCGCTGCCGGCCGCTCGTGCCATGACAGTAGATGGCCCCCCTTCTCCCGAAGTTACGGGGGCATTTTGCCGAGTTCCTTAACCACAGTTCGCTCGATCGCCTTGGTATTCTCTACCTGACCACCTGAGTTGGTTTGGGGTACGGGCCGCTAAGAACTCGCTAGAGGCTTTTCTCGGCAGCATAGGATCATCCCATTCGCCTCATTCGGCTATGCGTCAGGCCTCACCCTCGTGCGGGACGGATTTGCCTATCCCACGGGCCACACCCTTGCACCGGTACTACCACTCACCGGTAGGACTACCTTCCTGCGTCACCCCATCGCTTGCCTACTACCAGTCCGGGTCCCAGCCGCCACCGAGTCAGACCCGAAGGTCAGTTCCCGGCTTGGGGTGGTTAGCATCGCTGGGTTCAGCATGGGCGCTCTTTCGCGGGTACGGGAATATCAACCCGTTGTCCATCGACTACGCCTGTCGGCCTCGCCTTAGGTCCCGACTCACCCTGGGCGGATTAGCCTGGCCCAGGAACCCTTGGTCATCCGGCGGGGGAGTTTCTCACTCCCCTTTCGCTACTCATGCCTGCATTCTCACTCGTGTGGCGTCCACGGCTGGATCACTCCGCCGCTTCCACCGCCACACGACGCTCCCCTACCCATCCCTCCACCTGGCCGACCCACACAAGGCGGGCCGGCAAGCTACTGGAGAAATGCCACAGCTTCGGCGGTGTGCTTGAGCCCCGCTACATTGTCGGCGCGGAACCACTTGACCAGTGAGCTATTACGCACTCTTTCAAGGGTGGCTGCTTCTAAGCCAACCTCCTGGTTGTCACTGCGATCCCACATCCTTTTCCACTTAGCACACGCTTAGGGGCCTTAGCTGATGATCTGGGCTGTTTCCCTCTCGACTACGAACCTTATCGCCCGCAGTCTCACTGCCACGCTCTCACTTACCGGCATTCGGAGTTTGGTTGACGTCAGTAACCTTGTGGGGCCCATCGGCCATCCAGTGCTCTACCTCCGGCAAGAAACACGTGACGCTGCACCTAAATGCATTTCGGGGAGAACCAGCTATCACCGAGTTTGATTGGCCTTTCACCCCTACCCACAGCTCATCCCCTCCGTTTTCAACCGAAGTGGGTTCGGTCCTCCACGCGGTCTTACCCGCGCTTCAACCTGGCCATGGGTAGATCACTCGGCTTCGGGTCTAGAGCACGCGACTGAATCGCCCTGTTCGGACTCGCTTTCGCTACGGCTACCCCACACGGGTTAACCTCGCCACGTACCGCTAACTCGCAGGCTCATTCTTCAAAAGGCACGCAATCACCCTCCGGGCGAACCCGGTCAGGCTCTCACGGCTTGTAGGCACACGGTTTCAGGTACTATTTCACTCCCCTCCCGGGGTACTTTTCACCTTTCCCTCACGGTACTTGTCCGCTATCGGTCACCAGGGAGTATTTAGGCTTAGCGGGTGGTCCCGCCAGATTCACACCGAATTTCACGGGCTCGGTGCTACTTGGGATACATCCCGGGAGGTCATGAGTTTTCGTGTACGGGGCTCTCACCCTCTACGGCGACCCCTTCCAGAGGCCTTCCACTAACCCATGACTTTCTGACTCCCTGCATC
>NZ_JBFAOG010000029.1:0-11799 GCF_040659695.1 Modestobacter sp. NPDC049651 | reverse complement strand
CCCACGCCAGATCGACCTCCACCCGCGACCCACCCGCAGAACCGGGGAGCGCAGCGGTCGAGGTCATGCCCGCAACCTACGAGCAGGGTCTGACAATTCCGGTGGTCAGCGGACCGACTGCTGAGGGCGGACATCGCCCGACCGACGTCCGCTCGACCGACCCGGCGAGCGGGTCGGCGGAAGGTGGTCAACTGTTCGACGTCGGTGCGTCAGGATGCCTGCTCGTGCCTGCGAGATCTGAGGAGTTGCTGGTCGCGCCCGCGCTGCGCGAGGTCCGGCGGCCGTGCCGCCCCGGTGGCCTCATGGTCGGCGGCTGCCTGGTCTGGGCCACGATCGCTGTCGCCCGCGGCGCGGTCGATGCGGGCGGCGCAGCTGTCCTCTGCCTCATCGTGATCATGATGATGACGGCGGCGCGGATCGCGTGGTGGCGCCTGCGACCGGGCAGGGTGACGGTGTGGTGTGGCGACGCCGGGATATCCATCAGGCGCGGCGCCCGGGTCGTCCGACGCTGGTCCTGGTCGGACGAGCTGGAGCAGGAGCTGTGCGTCTCACCCGGGGACCGGTGGCCGGAGTGGTCACGGGCAGCGGACTTCAGCACCGTCACCTACATGACGGGCAGGTGGCCTGACCGGCAGATGTCGTCGTCACCCGAGATCCTGCTCGTGCGGCCCGAGCAGGTCGAGCGGGCGAACCGAGCTCTCTCGGACGCCCTGCGCCGGCATGCACCACGTGCCGAGGACACAGGTCAGCGCAGTGCGTAGCGGGTGAAGAGGACGTCGTCCTCCTCAAGCGCCTGGAGCAGCCGGCCGCGCACCGGACCCTCGGGCAGCGCCGTCGGCAGCAGGTGCGGGCCGCCGCCGACCAGCAGCGGTGCGACCGAGAGGTCGAGCTCGTCGACCACGTCCGCGGCCAGCGCCGCCGCGAACAGCGCCGGCCCGCCCTCGCACACCAGCTGCTCCAGCCCCCGGGCGGCCAGCACGTCGACGGTCACGCCCAGGTCCACGTCCTCGTCGCCGCACACCAGCACCTGCACGCCGGCGTCGGCCAGCGCCGCCCGCCGGTCGGGCTCGGCCGCCGCGCAGGTGACCAGCACGGTCGGCACCACGGCGCCGGTGACCAGCTGGTCGTCCGGGGTGAGCGACGCCCGCCGCGACACCACGACCACCGGCATCACCGGCGGCAGCCCGAGCGTGACGCGCAGCTGCCCGACGGCGGAGTCGGCGAGCACCGGCCGGTACCCCTCGGCCGCCGCCGTCCCCGCGCCGACGAGCACCGCGTCGGCCAGCGCGCGGAGGGTGCGGAACACCCGCCGGTCGCCGTCCGAGCCCAGCCCGCCGCTGCGCCCCTCGACGCTGATCGTCGCGTCGAGGGCCTCGATGAAGTTGACCCGCAGGTGCCGGCCCGGCGCGACGCGGTAGGCGTCGGCCAGGCCGGTGGGGTCGCGGGGGAGCGCGGTCACGTTCAGCGGGTGGTCAGGACGACCGCGCTCTCGGCGGGCACGGTCACCGTGGCGCCGGCCAGCCGCGGCTCGTCCTCGCCGCTGCGGAACAGCACGCCGGTCGCCGGCTCGTCGAGCTCGACCTCGCGGTCCTGCCCGGCCAGGTTGGCCACCACCCGCAGCGAGCCGCGCTCGATGACCAGCCAGCGCTCGTCGTCGTCCCAGCTGACCCCGACGACGGACAGGTCCGGGTCGGTCAGCTCCGGGTGCGCGCGGCGCAGCGCCAGCAGCTGCTTGTGCACGTCCAGCAGCTGCGCGTGCGGCTCCTGCGCGAGCTCGGACCAGTCGAGCTTGGACCGGGTGAACGTCTCCGGGTCCTGCGGGTCGGGCACGACGTCGGCGTCCCAGCCGTGCGCCGCGAACTCGCCGATCCGGCCCTCGGCGGTGGCCTTGCCCAGCTCCGGTTCCGGGTGGCTGGTGAAGAACTGCCACGGCGTCGAGGCGCCCCACTCCTCACCCATGAACAGCATCGGCGTGAACGGGCTGGTCAGCACCAGGGTGGCGCCGACGGCGAGCAGGCCGGGGGAGAGGGAGGCGGAGATCCGGTCGCCGACCGCGCGGTTGCCGATCTGGTCGTGGTCCTGCAGGTAGCCGAGGAACTTCCAGCCCGGCAGCTGCGCGGTGTCGACCGGCCGGCCGTGGTGCCGGCGGCGGAAGCTGGACCAGTCACCGGCGTGGAAGTACGCGCCGGTGAGCACCCGCGCCAGCCCCTCGAGCCCGGCGTCGGCGAAGTCGGAGTAGTAGCCCTGCCCCTCGCCGGTCAGCTGCGTGTGCAGCGAGTGGTGGAAGTCGTCGCTCCACTGCGCGTCGATGCCGGTGCCGCCGGCCACCCGCGGGGTGACCAGCCGGGGGTCGTTGAGGTCGCTCTCGGCAATCAGCGTCAGCGGCCGGCCGAGCGCCACGGACAGCTTCTCGACCTCGATCGCCATCTCCTCGAGCACGTGCGTCGCGCGCTCGTCGACCAGCGCGTGGACGGCGTCCAGCCGCAGCCCGTCGACGTGCATGTCGCGCAGCCACATCTGCACGTTGTCCAGGATGTAGCGGCGCACCTCGTCGGAGTCCGGGCCCGACAGGTTGATCGAGTTGCCCCAGGTGTTCGCCCCGCCCTCGGCGAAGATCGGGAAGAACTCCGGCAGGTAGTTCCCCGACGGCCCGAGGTGGTTGTAGACGACGTCCTGGAGGACGCCGAGGCCGCGCTGGTGGCAGGCGTCGACGAACCGCTGGTAGGCCGCCGGCCCGCCGTAGGTCTCCTGGACGGCGTACCACCCGACGCCGTCGTAGCCCCAGTTGTGCGTGCCGTTGAACGCGTTGACCGGCAGCAGCTCCACGAAGTCGACGCCCAGGTCGACCAGGTGCCCGAGCCGGTCGATGGCGGCGTCCAGCGTGCCCTCGGGCGTGAACGTGCCGATGTGCAGCTCGTAGACGACGCCGCCGGCCAGCGGCCGGCCGGTCCACGGGCGGTCGTTGCACGCGTACGCCGACGGGTCGAACCGCCGCGACAGGCCGTGGACGCCGTCCGGCTGGCGCCGCGAGCGCGGGTCGGGCCGCGGCGTCTCGTTGTCGTCGAGCAGGAAGCCGTAGTCGCTCTCCGGCTCGGCCGGCACGGTGACCCGCCACCAGCCCTCGTCGTCCCGCTCCATGTCGTGCACCTGCCCGTCGAGTTGCAGGCGGACCCGCTCGGGCAACGGGGCCCAGACGGAGAACTCGACGGGCTCGGGCATGGGGAGGACCTCCGTGGGCGGTGGGGTGGGTCGGATGAGCGGAACCGGGCTGGGGAGCGGACCGATCATGCCCGCCCGGCGGGCCGCCAACCCTGGGACGCCGAACGGCCGGGCACCCTGTGCTCAGGTGCCCGGCCGTTCCGGTGGTCGTGCGGTGCGGTCAGACCGCGAGCAGCTGACCCACGTAGATCAGGTTGGGGTTGCTGACGACGCCGCGGTTCTTGGCGTAGAGCGACTGCCACGAGGTGCCGTTCTTGGCAGCGATCTTGCCCAGGGTGTCACCCGACTGGACCGTGTAGCTGCCGGTCGCCGCAGCGGCCGGGGCCTGGCGGGTGGCGCGGCTGGCGGCCGGCTGCCGCTCCTGGACCGGGGCGGCCTTCGGAGCCGGCGCCGCCTGGGGGGCGGGCGCGGCCTTCGGGGCCGGAGCCGGGGCCGGGGCGGCCTTCGGCGCGGGGGCGGCAGCGGCCGCGGCGGTGGTGCCACCGGTCAGCTTCTTGCCGCAGACGGGCCAGGCGCCGATGCCCTGGCCGGCCAGGACCTTCTCGGCGACCGCGATCTGCTGGGCCGGCGAGGCCAGGTCGGCGCGCGCCGCGTACGCGGTGCCGCCGTAACCGGCCCAGGTGCTCTGCGAGAACTGCAGACCGCCGTAGTACCCGTTGCCGGTGTTGATGCTCCAGTTGCCGCCGGACTCGCACTGGGCGACACCCGACCAGTCGTGCTCAGCGGCCGAGGCCGCGGTCGTGCCGACGCCGATGGTGGCACCGAGGCCGACCGCGGCGGCCCCGACGGTGACCGCGCCGCCGCGGAGGACGCGACGGGCGCGGGCGTGACGAGGCGCAGAGTGCTTGGACATGCGTGGGTTCCTCCGATCACCGCCGGCGAGGTGAGCTGTCGGGTTCGGGCGATCGGTGCCCGGCCGCAGATCTGCGGCTTCACCCCGTAGACGCGCGGCGCAGCTGGGCGGCGCGTCGGAAGTGGGTCCCCCGCCCCCGTCCGGAAAGGGTCTGGTTGAGGTCGCCGGTGGACGGGGTTTGGCGGTCCGGCGCCGCGCTCGGCCAGGAAGGCCCGAACGCGAGGGGAACGCTAGGTGAGGAAGTGCCAACGGTCGAACGGTGTGTCGCAGTACGACGGCGCGTCGGCGTGACCTTCTTGTGACACGCCGACCCCAGTTCGGCAGTGCGTCGATGTGACGTGACGCTGTGTCGACGAGTCGACATGACGATTCAAGGACCTCCGGTGCGCTACCGCCCGGGGGGACGGACGACCAGGGGGGACGGACGACCGAGGGGCGGCTGCCGTCGTCGGCAGCCGCCCCTCGGATCCGGCGGGCGTCAGGTCAGGCGCGCACGAGCAGCGCCACCGGCAACCGGTCCAGCAGCTCGGCGGTCCGGACGCCGTCCGCGTCCGCGACCACCCGCGTGCCGGTGAGCAGGTCGCGCCACGCGCCGGTCGGCAGCGCGATCGCGGTGTCACCCCAACCGCCCGCGGACACGTGCACCGGACGGCGGGTCGCGACGGTCACCACCCCGCCCCGGTCGAACGCCACGACAGAGTCGGCCGCCGTCCCGGTGGCCTCGACCGGCGTGTAGCCGGCGAACGCCTCCGGGTGGTCCCGCCGGTGCCGCAGCGTGCGGGAGACGACCAGCAACTTCGCCGCGCCCGTCTCGTCGACCGGCGGCACCCAGCCGCCGTCGAGCCGCGTGAGCAGCTCCCGGCGCCGGTCGTAGTCGACCGGGCGGCGGTTGTCCGGGTCGACCAGCGAGAAGTCCCACAGCTCGGTGCCCTGGTAGACGTCCGGGACGCCGGGCATCGTCAGCTGCAGCAGCTTCTGCGCCAGCGAGTTCGACCACCCGAACGGCGCGATCCGGGCGACGAACTCCTCGATCTCCGCGTGCGTGGTGGGGTCGTCGTACGCGGCGTCCACCAGCGCGTGCAGCTGGTCCTCGAACTCCTGCACCGGGTTGGTCCAGGTGGTCGAGGTGCCCGCCTCGCGCGCCGCCTTCTCCACGTACGCGTGCGCGCGCTCCCGCGACAGCGGCCAGGCGCCCACCAGGTTCTGCCACACCAGGTGCGCCAGCGACCGGTCGGCCAGCGGGTGCCGGTCGACCCAGCCGCGCACCAGCGTCGCCCACTCGGTCGGCAGCTCGGCGAGCACGGCCAGCCGGGCGCGCACGTCCTCGCTGCGCTTGGTGTCGTGCGTCGACAGCGTCGTCATCGACTCCGGACGGCGCTCCGCGCGGCGCTGCTGCGCCTCGTGGAACTCCGCCACCGTCGAGCCGAACCGCGCCGGGTCGCCGCCCACCTCGTTGAGCGCCACGAACCGCGCCCAGCGGTAGTAGGCGCTGTCCTCGACGCCCTTGGCCATCACCGGCCCCGAGGTCTGCTCGAACCGGGTGGCCAGCTCCGAGCCGGCCTGGCCGAGCAGCGGGTGCAGCGCCTCGACCGCTGCGGTGAGGTCCGGCCGCCGCTCCTTCACCGCGGTGACCGTCTCGTCCAGGTACGAGCGGCCGTCGGGCAGGTAGCTGCGGTAGACCGGGAACGACGCCAGCAGCTCGGCCAGGCCCTCCCGGACCTGCTCGGCCGGCACGCCCTGCAGCTCGCCGACGATCCGCTGCAGCCGCGCCACCTCGGACCCGAGCATCCCGTCGGTGACCTCGCGCTTGCAGTCGTGCACCAGCTGCGCGTAGTCGACCGGACCGCCGGCGAGCTCGGTGTCCAGCTCGGTCAGCGCCGCCTCACCGGCGGGGTCGACCAGGACGTCGTCCACCTCGGTCAGCGCGTCGTAGCCCGTCGTCCCGGCCGTCTGCCAGCCCTCGGGCAGCTCCTCGCCGGGCTCGAGGATCTTCTCCACGACCGTCCACCGGTCGCCGGTGGCCGCCGCGAGCCGCTCGAGGTAGCCCTTCGGGTCGGCCAGGCCGTCGGGGTGGTCGATGCGCAGGGCGTCGACCGCACCGCCGTCCACCAGCTCCCGGACCAGCGCGTGCGTCGCCTCGAACACCTCCGGGTCCTCGACCCGCAGGCCGGCCAGGGTGTTGATCGCGAAGAACCGCCGGTAGTTGAGCTCGTCGTCGGCGCGCCGCCAGTCGACCAGCTCGTAGTGCTGCCGGGCGTGCACCTCCTGCGGCGTCCCCTCGCCGGTGCCGGGGGCGATCGGGAAGCGGTTGTCGTAGTAGTGCAGCTCGTCCCCGACCACCTTGAGCTCGGACACGTCGTCCGCGCTGCCCAGGACGGGGATGCGGACCTTGCCGCCACCGAAGTCCCAGTCGATGTCGAAGGCGCTCGCGTGCGCCGACCCGCGGCCGTGCTGCAGCACGTCCCACCACCAGCCGGACTCGTGCGCGTCGCTCACGCCCATGTGGTTGGGCACGAGGTCCAGCACCAGGCCGAGGCCGTGCTCGTGCAGCCGGGCCACGAGCCGGTCGAGGCCCTCGCGGCCGCCGCGGGGCTCGTCGATGTGGGCGTGGTCGGTCGTGTCGTAGCCGTGCGTGCTCCCCGCCTCCGACCGCAGCAGCGGCGAGGAGTACGCGTGGCTCACGCCGAGGTCCGCCAGGTAGCCGGCCACGGCCGCCGCGTCGTCGAGGGTGAAGTCGGCCGTCACCTGCAGCCGGTAGGTGCCGTTCGGCACCGCCCGGCGGTCGCGCTCGGTCACTCCGCGGCCTGCAGCACGATCAGCGAACGGCCCTCGAGGGTGACCTTGTCGCCGGCCTTCACCTGCAGCGGGTCCACCTCGCCGAGCTCGGAGGAGTCGACGACGACGGTCCAGCCGGTCGCGTACTCGTCGGAGGGCAGGGTGAACTCGATCGGCTCGTGCGAGGCGTTGAACGCCAGGTAGAAGCAGTCGTCGGTCACCGGCTCGCCGCGCTCGTCCATCTCCCGGATGCCGTGGCCGTTGAGGTACATGGCCAGCGACTTGGCGAAGCCGACGTCCCAGTCGTCGTCGTCCATGAGCTCACCGGCGGGGGTCAGCCAGGCGATGTCCTGCACCGGATCGCCCTCCTCGCGGCGCACCGGGCGCCCGTGGAAGAACCGGCGGCGGCGGAACGTCGGGTGGTCGGTCCGCAGCTTCGTGACGAGCTTGGTGAACTCGAGCAGGCCCTCGTCGACGTCGTCCCAGTCGATCCAGGTGATCTCGTCGTCCTGGCAGTAGCCGTTGTTGTTGCCCCGCTGGGTGCGGCCCAGCTCGTCGCCGTGCAGCAGCATCGGCACGCCCTGGCTGAGCATCAGCGTGGCGATGAAGTTGCGCCGCTGCTGCGCCCGCAGCTCCAGGATCTCCGGGTCGTCGGTCTCGCCCTCGACGCCGCAGTTCCAGCTGCGGTTGTGGCTCTCGCCGTCGTTGTTGCCCTCGCCGTTGGCCTCGTTGTGCTTCTCGTTGTAGGAGACCAGGTCGTTGAGGGTGAAGCCGTCGTGCGCGGTGACGAAGTTGATGCTGGCCACCGGGCGCCGGCCGGAGTGCTGGTACAGGTCGGCCGAGCCGGAGATGCGCGCGGCGAACTCGCCGATGGTGGCGTCCTCGCCCCGCCAGAAGTCGCGGACGGTGTCGCGGTACTTGCCGTTCCACTCGGTCCACAGCGCCGGGAAGTTGCCGACCTGGTAGCCGCCGTCGCCGATGTCCCACGGCTCGGCGATCAGCTTCACCTGGCTGACGATCGGGTCCTGGTGCACCAGGTCGAAGAACGCCGACAGCCGGTCGACCTCGTGGAACTGGCGGGCCAGGGTGGAGGCGAGGTCGAAGCGGAAGCCGTCGACGTGCATCTCGGTCACCCAGTAGCGCAGCGAGTCCATGATCAGCTGCAGCGCCTGCGGGGTGCGGACGTTGAGCGAGTTCCCGGTGCCCGTGGTGTCCATGTAGTACTGCTCGTCGCCCTCGACCAGCCGGTAGTACGTCCGGTTGTCGATGCCCTTGAACGACAGCGTCGGGCCCATGTGGTTGCCCTCGGCCGTGTGGTTGTAGACGACGTCGAGGATGACCTCGATGCCGGCCTCGTGCAGCGCCCGGACCATGCCCTTGAACTCCTGGACCTGCTGGCCGTCGGTGTTCTGGGCGTACTCGTTGTGCGGGGCGAAGAAGCCGATGGTGTTGTAGCCCCAGTAGTTGCGCAGGCCCTTCTGCAGCAGCGTGTCGTCCTGCACGAACTGGTGCACCGGCATGAGCTCGATCGCGGTGATGCCCAGGCTCTGCAGGTGCTCGATGATCGCCGGGTGCGCCACGGCGGCGTACGTCCCGCGGATGTCCTCGGGGATGCGCGGGTGGGTCATCGTCAGGCCCTTGACGTGGGCCTCGTAGATGACCGACTTCTGGTACGGGGTCTTCGGCGGGCGGTCGGTGCCCCAGTCGAAGTAGGGGTTGACGACAACGGACTTCGGCATGTGCGCCGCCGAGTCCTCGTCGTTCCGCTCGCCGGAGTCGAAGTGGTAGCCGAAGCACGACTCGTCCCAGTCGACCTGGCCGTCGACGGCCTTCGCGTAGGGGTCCAGCAGCAGCTTGTTGGGGTTGCACCGCAGACCCTGCTCGGGCTCGTACGGGCCGTGCACCCGGTAGCCGTAGCGCTGGCCGGGCTGGATGCCGGGGAGGAAGGCGTGCCAGACGAAGGCGTCGCGCTCGGGGAGCCGGATCCGCTCCTCGTTGCCGGCCTCGTCGAAGAGGCACAGCTCGACCTTCTCGGCCACCTCGCTGTAGATGGCGAAGTTGGTGCCGGTGCCGTCGTAGGTGGCCCCGAGCGGGTAGTCGGAGCCGGGCCACACCTGCGTGGTCATGGGGAAGGTCTTCCTCCTGCAACTGAGCCCCGGAGCTGGGGCGGCCGCCGCAGCGGGGCGCGGCGGCGGGGTCGGATCGGGTCGGGAGTGCCCGCTCCGGGCGCTCCGCACACCTGACCTCCGCCGAGGTCACAGCGGACGGCGCGCGGCGTGGGCCATCCCGAGTGGATCTTGGCAGGGACGGCGGGTGCGGGGCCGCTGGCGGTGCCGGTGACGGCGCACCCGGACACGACGGCGCACCCGGACACGACGGCGCATCCGGACACGACGGCGCACCCGGACACGACGACGCCCCCCGCGGGCGGACCGCGGAGGGCGTCGTGGGTGGCCCGACCCGAGGGGCGTCGTCCGGCGCCGCCGGCGAGGCGGTGCGGGCGTGCCCCGGTCGAGCCAGGCGCGGGCCCGTCCGGCGCCGGTCCGTCCTCGTCCGCCACCCCTTCCCCTGGGCGGCGGGTGGCGCTGGTCCGGCGGTGGGCGGGCCTCGCTCCTGCGCGGAGGACGCTAGGCGGCGCGCCGCGCGCCGACAAGGGGGTCCGGGCGAGTTCGTCACCCCGCCCCCGCGTGTCCCCGACGACGCTCGGGACCCGTTCTGTCACACCCCCGTCGTACCGTCGTCCCGTGCGCGCATCCACCGACCTCCGGCCCACCACGGGCAGGTTCCGCGTCGTCAGCGAGTTCCAGCCGTCGGGTGACCAGCCCGCCGCGATCAAGGCCCTCGCCGAGCGGGTGAACGCCGGCGAGCAGGACACGGTGCTCCTGGGTGCCACCGGCACCGGCAAGTCGGCGACGACCGCCTGGCTCATCGAGCAGGTGCAGCGGCCCACGCTGGTCATGGCGCCGAACAAGACGCTGGCCGCGCAGCTGGCCAACGAGTTCCGCGAGCTGCTGCCCGACAACGCGGTCGAGTACTTCGTCTCGTACTACGACTACTACCAGCCCGAGGCGTACGTCCCGCAGACGGACACCTACATCGAGAAGGACTCCTCGATCAACGAGGAGGTCGAGCGGCTGCGGCACTCGGCGACCAACAGCCTGCTCACCCGCCGCGACGTCGTGGTGGTCTCCACCGTGTCCTGCATCTACGGCCTGGGCACGCCGTCGGAGTACGTCGACCGCGCGCTGAAGATCAAGGTGGGGGAGGAGCGCGACCGCGACGACCTGCTCCGCACCCTGGTCACCGAGCAGTACACCCGCAACGACCTCGCGTTCACCCGCGGCACCTTCCGGGTGCGCGGCGACACGATCGAGGTCTTCCCGGTGTACGAGGAGCTCGCCGTCCGGATCGAGATGTTCGGCGACGAGGTCGAGCGGCTGTACTACCTGCACCCGCTGACCGGCGAGGTGGTGCGCGAGGTCCAGGAGCTGTTCGTGTTCCCGGCCAGCCACTACGTCGCCGGCCCCGAGCGCATGGAGCGGGCGATCAAGACAATCGAGGCCGAGCTCGAGCAGCGGCTGGCCGAGCTCGACCGGCAGGGCAAGCTGCTGGAGTCCCAGCGGCTGCGCATGCGCACGACCTACGACATCGAGATGATCCGGCAGGTCGGCTTCTGCTCCGGCATCGAGAACTACTCGCGGCACATCGACGGCCGGGCGCCGGGCAGCGCGGGCGCCTGCCTCATCGACTACTTCCCCGACGACTTCCTCCTGGTCGTCGACGAGTCGCACGTGACGGTGCCGCAGATCGGCGGCATGTACGAGGGCGACATGAGCCGCAAGCGGACGCTGGTCGACCACGGCTTCCGGCTGCCCTCGGCGATGGACAACCGCCCGCTGAAGTGGGAGGAGTTCACCGACCGGATCAAGCAGACCGTCTACCTGTCGGCGACCCCGGGCTCCTACGAGCTGGGCCGGGTGCAGGGTGACGTGGTCGAGCAGGTGATCCGCCCGACCGGCCTGGTCGACCCGGAGGTCGTGGTGAAGCCGACCAAGGGGCAGATCGACGACCTGGTGCACGAGATCCGGCTGCGCACCGAGAAGGACGAGCGCGTCCTGGTCACCACGCTGACCAAGAAGATGTCCGAGGACCTCACCGACTACCTGCTCGAGCTGGGCATCAAGGTGCGGTACCTGCACTCCGAGGTCGACACGCTGCGCCGGGTCGAGCTGCTGCGCGAGCTGCGGCAGGGCGAGTTCGACGTGCTGGTCGGCATCAACCTGCTGCGCGAGGGTCTCGACCTGCCCGAGGTGTCGCTGGTGGCCATCCTCGACGCCGACAAGGAGGGCTTCCTCCGCTCGGGCACCTCGCTGATCCAGACGATCGGCCGCGCCGCGCGCAACGTCTCCGGCCAGGTGCACATGTACGCCGACAAGATCACCCCGTCCATGGCGCTGGCGATCGACGAGACGGCGCGGCGGCGGGAGAAGCAGATCGCCTACAACACCGAGCGCGGCATCGACCCGCAGCCGCTGCGGAAGAAGATCGTCGACATCCTCGACGGCATCTACCAGGCGGCCGAGGAGGCCGAGGGCGCCACCGAGCTGCTCGGCGGGTCCGGCCGGCAGCAGTCCCGCGGCAAGTCGCCGGTGCCGGGGCTGTCGTCGAAGACCAAGAGCAAGGCCGGCTCGATCGACGTCCAGGGCCTGCCGCGCAACGAGCTGGCCGACATGATCGCCCAGATGAACGAGCAGATGCTGGCCGCGGCCCGCGAGCTGCAGTTCGAGGTGGCGGCCCGGCTGCGCGACGAGCTCACCGAGCTCAAGAAGGAGCTCCGCCAGCTGGACGCCGCGCTCGCCTGAGCCGGCGCGACCACCGGCAGACCGCCGGGCACCAGCCGGGCCATCTCCGCGGCCATCGCGGCGTCGACCAGCCCGTGCTCGCACCTGAAC
>NZ_JBFAOG010000028.1:0-15456 GCF_040659695.1 Modestobacter sp. NPDC049651 | reverse complement strand
GGAGATCGCCGCGACGCTGGGGATCAAGCTGGGCACGGTGCGCAGCCGGATCCACCGGGGCCGGGTGCAGCTGCGCGAGGCGCTCGCCCACCGCGCGCCCAACCGGGTCCCCGCGCCGGCGGGGGAGGAGCAGGCATGAGCATCCCCGAGAGCCACCTCGCGCAGGAGGCCGTCGCCGCGCTCGTCGACGGCGAGCTGTCCGGCGGTGCCGCCGGCCGCGCGGCCCGGCACCTGACCGGCTGCCTGCAGTGCCGGCTGGCCGTGCAGGCCCAGCGCGAGGCCAAGGCGGCGCTGCAGCGCGACGCCGACGTCGCCGTCCCCGGTGACCTGATGTCCCGGCTGCAGGCGATCCCGTTCACCACCGACATGCCCTCCGGCGGGCTCGGTGACCTCAGCCTCGGCGCCGGCCAGCTCACCTCCCGCGGGCCCGGCGGGGCGTTCGCCGTCCCGCTCACCCCGCAGTCCGCGCCCGTGCGTCCCGGCCAGGCCCGCTGGCTGCGCCGCGGGGTCACCGGCGTCGTCGCGGGCCTCGGCCTCGGTGTCGCCGTGCTGGCGGTGACGCTGCCGTCCGGCGACCTCCCCGCCGACGAGATGCCGCCGCCCGGGTCGGTCGCCGGCCCGGTGCGCGACGCCGGCACCGAGGGCACCGACATCGTCCCGCCGGTGGTGCGCACGCTCACCGTCGGCGCCGCCTCCGACATCCTCGGCGGCACCCCCTGAGCGAGACCCCCGGCACCGGTCCCGCCCCGCGCGACGGCTCCGCTGCGCCCGACGACCCCCACGGCTGGGCCCGGCCGGCCGGCGCCACCGGCGCCTTCGTGGCCCGGTCGGCGCAACCGCCGGCTCCCGCCCCGGCACCGCCGCCCGCTCCCGAGCAGCGGGCGGCGTTCAGCCGCCCCCGGGACGTCGCCGGCTCGTTCTCCACCGGCGACCGGCCCACCGCCCCGCCGGCCCCCGCACCGCCGCCACCCCCGGAGGCCGTGCTGCGCGCGTTCGCCCCGCGCCCGGGCAGCACCGGGCTCGGTGAGCCGCCGGGTGGCCGGCGCAGGGCCCGGCGCACGGCCACCGGCCCGTGGTGGAAGCCGGACGCCGCCGCCGACCCGTGGCGCGACCCGTACTCGCCGGCGGGCCTGGGCGCACCCGCGCAGTACCCCGACGACCAGGAGCCGGCCGCCGCGCCGGTGGAGGCGGCCGGCCCGCGCAAGCTGCGGCTGCGCGACCTCTCCGTGCGGTTCACCGCGCTCGCGATCGCCTGCCTGCTGCTGGTCGGCATCGTCGGCGGCGTCACCGCCTGGTTCCTCGGCCGCACCGCCGACGAGGACCCGCTGCGCGCCCCCGGCACCCAGCTGTCCCAGGTCTCGCCCGGCACCGCCCGCGAGCCCGGCTCGGTCTCCGACATCGCCGCCCGGGTGATGCCCGCGGTCGTCTCCGTCGAGGTCCAGCTGTCCAACGCCGGCGCCACCGGCTCGGGCGTGGTCGTCGACGCCGACGGCGGCTACATCGTCACCAACAACCACGTCGTCTCCGGCGCCGACGGCGTCGACGGCGCCGAGATCCGCGCCGTGTTCAGCGACGGCAGCGGCTCCGAGGCGCGGATCGTGGGCCGCGACCCGGCTAGCGACGTCGCCGTCCTCAAGGTGGAGAAGCCCGGTCTGGTCGCCGCCTCGCTCGGCGAGTCCGACGACCTGCAGGTCGGCGACCCGGTGGTGGCCATCGGCTCGCCGCTGGGCCTGGCCGGCACGGTCACCAGCGGCATCGTCAGCGCGCTGCACCGGCCGGTGCGGCTGTCCGGCGAGGGCAGCGACACCAACGCGGTCATCAACGCCGTGCAGACCGACGCCTCGATCAACCCCGGCAACTCCGGCGGCGCGCTGGTCGACGCCGCGGGAGCGGTCATCGGCATCAACACCGCCATCGCCTCCCTCGGCGGCACCGGCACCGGCGGCGGGTCGATCGGCCTCGGGTTCGCCATCCCGATCGACACCGTCCGCGGCATCGCCGAGCAGCTGATCAGCAACGGCAAGGCGGTGCACGCATCGCTCGGGGTCAACACCCGGTCGGTCACCGATGGCCAGCGCGACGGCGCCCTGGTGCAGAACGTCGAGCCCGGCAGCCCCGCGGCGCAGGCCGGCATCCAGGAGCAGGACGTCGTCATCGGGGTGGACGGCGAGCGGATCGGCAGCTCCGAGGAGCTCGCCGTCGCCGTCGACGCCCACCGGCCCGGCGACACCATCAGCCTGGAGGTCGTGCGCGGCGGCAGCTCCCGCGAGGTGACGGCCACCCTCGGCACCGCCTAGTCCGCTCACCCCCGGCGCGGGCACCTACCCTGGACCCGACGGCGGCGGACGGGCCGGTGTCGGGAGGAGCAGCGTGTTCGACTCGATCGGCTGGGGCGAGATCGTCGTCCTGGCGCTGGCGGCGCTGTTCATCTTCGGGCCCGACCGGTTGCCGGGCCTGGCGAAGGACGCCGCGCAGGGGATCAAGAAGGTCCGCGAGGCGATGACCGGCGTGCGCGAGCAGCTGCACGAGAACCTCGGCGACGACTTCGACCAGCTCCGCGACCTGGACATCCGCCAGTACCACCCGAAGACGTTCATCCGGAACCAGCTGCTCGCCGACGACCAGCCCACCCGGACGGCGAGCGGCGCGACCGCCGCCTCGGTCGTGCCTCCGCCGCGGGTGCGCGACGCCGCCGTCCCGCCGCCCTTCGACGCCGACGCGACATGATCGGTGGTCCTCCGGACCACACCGCGGCCAGGTGCCGTCACCTGCTCCGCTGAGCCGTTTCGTCGCTCGATCGCGGAACCCTCCGGGCTCCACTCCTCACGACAGGACGGAACGCGAGGTCAGCCGCTCAGCGCCCCGAGCAGGAAGCCGGCGACCAGGCCGGCGCCGGCGGGGGTGTCGAAGCCGGGGTCCTCGTGGTTGGCGCCGGACAGCACCCACCGCTGCACCGGCGCACCGGCGTCCGCGAGCGCCGCGGCGAACCGCTGGCTCTGCACGCCGGGGATCAACCCGTCGCGGTCGCCGTGCACGAGCAGGAACGGCGGCGCGCCGGCGTGCACGTGGCTGACCGGGCTGGCCTGGCGGGCCCGCTCCGGGTCGTCGGCGGCGCGCTCGAGCCCGAGCAGCTGGGCCTCGAACGGCGGGACGGCGGGGGGACGCCCGGCCATGAACGGGGGCGGCGGGCCCTCCGCCGGGTCGTCGGCCAGCGCCAGCAGGTCGGTGGGCGGGAAGAAGGCGACCACGGCCTGCACCGAGCTGTCGCCGTCCTGCTCGTCGGGCAGCAGGCCCAGCAGCGAGGCGAGGTGACCGCCGGCCGACGCGCCCCAGGCGCCGATCCGCTCGGTGGCCAGCCCGTGCTCGGCGCCGCAGCGGCGCAGCCAGCGGACGGCGGCGCGGACGTCGTCCAGCTGCGTCGGGAACGTCGCCCGGCCGCTGAGCCGGTAGTCGATCGAGGCCACCGCCACCCCGGCGCGCGCCACCGGCTCGAGCCGCTCGGCGGCCCGGTCGGTGCGGGTGCCGCGGGCCCAGCCGCCGCCGTGCAGGTACAGGCACACCGGGACGGTCGCGTCGCCGGCCGGCCGGTGGAGGTCCAGCAGCAGCGGCTCGCCGTCCGGGCGGGCGAACTCCAGGTCGCGGCGGACCTCGACGCCGGCGGTCACCGGCCCGGCCGCGGCAGCTCGGCGAGCGCGGGCATGACCTCCTTGGCCAGCAGCTCGGCGGTCTGCGCCGACTCCGCGTAGCTGGTGTCGCCGAACGCCAGGTCGACGGCGACGTAGTCGATGCCGGCGATCTCGGCCTGGTGCTGCAGGTAGGCGAGCGCGTCGTCCGGGGTGCCGGCGAACGCGCCGCCCTTGTCGTGCCACTCCTGGAAGGTGCGGCCGGTGCGCTTCTCGAACGCCGACTCGAGGCCCGCGTTGTGCCAGGTCCAGTCGGTGTTCCTCCGCCAGGGGACGAACGCCCGGTTGGCGATGTCCATCGCCTCCTCGCGCGTGGGCGCGACGACCATGTTGCGGGTGACGGCGGTCAGCGGCAGCTGGTCGGCCGGCTTGCCGCGGGCGGCCCACTCCTCGCGGAACCTGTCGGTGATCGGCCGGACCTGCTCGGCGGCCAGCAGTGCGGCGACGTTCAGACCCAGGTCGACCGCCCAGGCGGCCTTCGCCGGGTCGGCGATGCCGTACCAGAGCGGCGGCGTCGGCGACTGCACCGGCGCGGTCACCATGGGCACGCCGTCGACCTGGTAGTACTCGCCGTGGTGGTCGAGCACCGGCTGGGTGAGGCCCTTGACCAGCAGCTCGACGAACTCGCTGAACCGGGCCCGGGTGCTCTCGTGGTCGATGCCGTAGTAGCCGACCTCGATCGGGGAGATGCCGCGGCCCATGCCGACCTCGAGCCGGCCGCCGCTGAGGTGGTCGAGCATCACGATCTCCTCGACCAGCCGCACCGGGTGGTACAGCGGGAGCGTGGTGACGAAGGTGCCCATCCGCAGCCGCTCGGTCCGCTGCGCCACGGCACTCAGGAAGAGGTTCGGCGAGGGGGCGACGCCCAGCGGCGTGCCGTGGTGCTCGGCCAGGTGGTAGCAGCGGAAGCCCAGCCGGTCGTACAGCTCGGTGAGCCGCAGCCGCTCCTCGTACTGCTCACCGACGGGGCTGCCGTTGGCGTCGATGTGGTCCATGATCCCGAGCTGCACGTGAGCTCTCCCGTCATCCGCGTCGATGGGGCGGGCCCCGGAGTGCTCCAGGACACATCGCCGACTGTATAGCGCTGAACGATCGGCCCGGCAGCCCTACCCTCGGCTCGTGGAGCACCGGCTGGACGGCGAGGCGGACCGGATCGACCAGGTGCAGGCCGCCTGGCGGGCGGAGCTGCCCGGGGTCGACGTCGGTTCGATCGGCGTCGTCGGGCGGGCCGTCGAGCTGGTCCACCGGGTCGAGCAGGCCCGAGGCGCCGCGCTGGCCGGGCTGGGGAGCGACCGGGCCACCTTCGACCTGCTCGCCACCCTGCGCCGCGCCGGGCGCCCCTACGAGCTGACGGTCGGTGAGCTGCAGCGGCTGAGCCTGGTCACCACCGGCGCGGTCTCGCAGCGGGTGGAGCGGGCGGCGCGGGCCGGTCTCGTGCACCGGCGGCCGGTGCCCGGGGACGCGCGCCGGGTCGTCGTCGGCCTCACCGAGGCGGGGGTGGCGGCCGCGGCGGCGCAGCTGGTGGCGGTCCTGGACGCCGAGCGGGAGGTGCTGCGGCCGCTCACGGACGACCAGCGCCGGGCGCTGGAGCAGCTGCTGCGCGCCTGGGCACTGGGGTACGGCGTGCCGCCGGTGGGGCAGGACCCCTGAGAACGGCGCGAGGCCCGGCCCCCGAGTGGGGACCGGGCCTCGCGCCGTTCAGCTCAGCGGCGGACGGGGGTGAGCCCGAGGCTCATGCCGGACAGGCCGCGCTGCCGGACGGCGAGGCCGTCGGCGACCGCGGTCAGCGCCTGGGCGGCCGGGGCGGTCGGCTCGGCGAGCACGATCGGCGCACCGGCGTCGCCGGCCTCCCGCAGCCGGGTGTCCAGCGGGATCTGGCCGAGCAGCGGCACCCGGGCGCCGAGGGTCTTGGTCAGCGCGTCGGAGACGGCCTGGCCGCCACCGGAGCCGAAGACCTCCATGCGGGAGCCGTCGGGCAGCTCCATCCACGACATGTTCTCGATGACGCCGACCACCTGCTGGTGCGTCTGGCTGGCGATCGAGCCGGCCCGCTCGGCCACCTCGGCGGCGGCCATCTGCGGCGTGGTGACCACGAGGATCTCCGCGTTCGGCAGCAGCTGGGCGATCGAGATCGCCACGTCGCCGGTGCCCGGGGGGAGGTCCAGCAGCAGCACGTCGAGGTCGCCCCACCACACGTCGGCG
Source organism: Modestobacter sp. NPDC049651 (assembly GCF_040659695.1). NCBI lineage: Bacteria > Bacillati > Actinomycetota > Actinomycetes > Geodermatophilales > Geodermatophilaceae > Modestobacter > Modestobacter sp. NPDC049651. The sequence continues at coordinate 9,571 of NZ_JBFAOG010000028.1, read as the reverse complement.
AGGAACTGCTGCAGCGCGCGGTGCAGCATCGGCCCGCGCCACACGACCGGGGTGTTGCCCGGGGTGAACATGCCGATCGAGATGACCTTCACGCCGTACGACTGCGGCGGCATGATCATGTTGTCGACCTGGGTGGGCTTGTCGTCCACGCCCAGCATCCGCGGCACGGAGTGGCCGTAGATGTCGGCGTCCACGACGCCGACCGACAGGCCCTTCTTCGCCAGCGCGGCGGCCAGGTTCACCGTCACGCTGCTCTTGCCGACCCCGCCCTTGCCGGACGCGACCGCGTAGACGCGGGTCAGCGAGCCGGGCTGGGCGAACGGGATGACCGGGTCGGCGGCGTCCGTGCCGCGCACCGTCTTGCGCAGCTCGGCACGCTGCTCGTCGTTCATCACGTCCAGGCCGACCTGCACGCTGGTCACACCCGGGACGCGGGTGACGGCCTCGGTGACCCGGTCGGTGATGGTGTCGCGCATCGGGCAGCCGGTGACGGTGAGGTACACCTCGACGCGCACCGCGCCCGGGTCGCCGGCGACGCCGATCTGGACGTCCTTGATCATGCCCAGCTCGGGCAGCGGACGGTTGATCTCCGGGTCCTGGACGGTGTCCAGCGCCGCCTTGACGGCATCGAGCGCCGGCGATCCGGTCAGCGTGTCGGACATGCGCGTGGGGTCTCCTTCGAGCGGGGGGCCTGCGGGGAGCGGCTCCCGGGAGGAGCCTGCGCGCGGGCGACCCTCACTGTACGGCGCGCCGGGGACCCGCCCCGGGGCCGCGGCTGTGACCCGCGCCGCGGCCCGCGAGGCGGGGCCGGGGCCGGGCGGCCGTCGTCCTACTGTGCTGCCCCGTGGGCACGGGAGCCGGGCGCAGGGCGACGCTGCGCGACGCGATCGGCCTGGGCGTCGCCGTCGGGCTCTACGGGATCGCGTTCGGCGCGGCCGCCGTCGGTGCGGGGCTGAGCACCTGGCAGGCGGTGGCGCTGTCGGCGCTGATGTTCACCGGCGCCTCCCAGTTCGCCCTGGTCGGCGTGCTCGGGGCCGGCGGTGGGGCGCTCGCGGCGCTGGGCAGCGCGCTGCTGCTGGGCACCCGGAACACCGTCTACGGCGTCCGGCTGGCGCCGGTGCTGGCGCTGCGCGGCCCGGTGCGGCGGGCCGCCACGGCGCAGCTGGTCATCGACGAGTCGACGGCGATGGCGGTGGCCGCCCCCGACCGGGAGCTCGGCCGGCTGGCGTTCCTGGCCACCGGGGGGACCGTCTACGTCGGCTGGAACCTGATGACGCTGGTCGGCGCGCTGGGGGCCGGCGGGCTGGGCGAGACCGCGCAGGCGGCGCTGGACTCGGTGGTGCCCGCGGCGTTCCTCGCCCTGCTGTGGCCGCGGCTGCGGCGGACGGCGGCCGAGCCGCGGGTGTCCCGGCGGGTGGCGCTGGGCGGCGCGGTGATCGCGCTCGGGCTCACCCCGTTCGTGCCGGCCGGGGTCCAGGTGGTGCTCGCCGTCTTCGCGGTGGCGCTCGCCGGCCGCCCGCGGCGGGAGGCGGCGGCGTGAGCAGCGGGACGCTCTGGACCGTCGTGCTGGTCGGCTCGGTGGGCTGCTACCTGCTGAAGCTCGCCGGGCTGTCGGTGCCCGCGGCGTGGGTGCAGCACCCGCTGGTCACCCGGGTGGTGGAGTTCGTGCCCGCGGCGCTGCTCGGGGCGCTGGTCGCGGTGCAGGTGGCCACCTCGGACCAGGAGCTGGTGGTCGACGGCCGGCTGGTCGGGCTCGCGGTGGCGGCCCTGGCGCTCGCGTTGCGGGCGCCGTTCATCGTCGTGCTCGTGCTGGCCGGGACGGCCGGGGCGCTGGTGCACGTCCTCACGTGACCGGCGCCCCGGCGCCCGGACCTCAGTGGGCCAGCGGCAGCCGGCCCTCCGCGGCGGCCTCCTCGGCCATCCGCTCCGCACCCGAGGTGGTCTTGAGCGCCTTCTCCTTGACGAAGAGGACGACCACCAGGGCGAGCGCGGCCAGCGGGGTGGCGATGAGGAACAGCTCGGCCGTGGCGTTGCCGTAGGCGCTCTGCACCAGCTCGCGCACCTCCGCGGGCAGGGTGGAGACGTCCGGCACCGCGGACCCCTCACCGGACGACGAGCCGCCCAGCACCGACAGGTCCGAGGCGACCCGGTTGGCGAGCACGGCACCCAGGGCGCTGACCCCGATCGTGCCGCCCAGGCTGCGGAAGAACGACAGCACCGAGGTGGCCGAGCCGAGCTCCCGCGCCGGGACGTCGTTCTGCGCGGCGAGCACCAGGTTCTGCATGAGCATGCCGACGCCGACGCCGAGCACGGCCATGTAGGAGCCGATCAGCCACATCGACGTCCCGGCGCCGATGGTGGCCAGCAGGCCGAAGCCGACGGTCATGAGCGCGCCACCGGCGACCAGGTACCGCTTCCAGAGCCCGGTCTTGGTGATCAGCTGGCCGGCGACCGTGGAGGAGACCAGCAGCCCCGCGATCATCGGCAGCGACAGCAGCCCGGCCTCGGTGGGGGAGTAACCGCGGGAGATCTGGAAGTACTGCGAGAGGAAGACCGTCCCGCCGAACATCGCGACACCCACCAGGGCGCTCGCGACGACGGTGAGCGTGACCGTGCGGTTGCGGAACAGGCTCAGCGGGATGACCGGCTCGGCGGCCCTGGACTCGACCAGCACCGCCAGCGCGAGCAGCACCAGCGCGCCGCCGACCATCAGCGCGGTCGTGCCGGACAGCCAGTCGTAGCGGTCGCCGGCCAGGGTCACCCAGATCAGCAGCAGGCTGACGCCGGCGGTGATGAGCAGCGCGCCCAGCCAGTCGATGCGCACGCCGGAGCGCTTGACGGTGCGCAGCTTCAGCGTCTTCTGCAGCAGCAGGATCGCGGCGAGGGCGAACGGCACGCCCATGAAGAAGCACCAGCGCCAGCCCAGCCACGAGGTGTCGACGATGACGCCGCCGATCAGCGGCCCGGCGACGGTGGCGACGGCGAAGACGGCGCCGAAGATGCCGGCGTAGCGGCCCAGCTCGCGCGGCGGGATCATCGCCGCCATCACGACCTGCACCAGCGCGGTGAGGCCGCCGGCGCCGACGCCCTGGATGACCCGGGAGACGATCAGCATCGTCGTGTCGTGCGAGAGCCCGGCCAGCAGCGAGCCGGCGACGAACAGCGCCAGCGACAGCTGGACCAGCAGCTTCTGGTTGACCAGGTCCGACAGCTTGCCCCACAGCGGCACGGTCACGGTCATCGCGAGCAGCTCGGCGGTGACGACCCAGGTGTAGACGGACTGGCTGCCGCCCAGGTCGGCGATGATCGTCGGCAGGGCGTTGGAGACGACGGTCGCGGCGAGGATCGACACGAAGATCCCCATCATCAGGCCGGACAGCGCCGAGAGGACCTCCCGCCGGCTCATCGCGGCCGCGGGCGCGGCGGGAGGTGCCTCCGCGCCGGGGGTGCCGGCGTCGGTGGTCGCGGTCATGGTGCTCCTGTTCGTGCGTGCGGGTGGGGTTCAGCGCGTGGGCAGACCGGCCTGGACGGCGTCCAGGGCCTCGTCGACCAGCGTGGACAGCGGGGTGGCGCCGTCCTGGGCGTGCCAGCGCCAGCAGCACACCCGGACGACGGACGACACGACGGCGGCCACCAGCCCGGGCAGCAGGTCGGCGTCGGCGTCCAGCCCGGCCCGCTCGGCGACGGCGGTCGCGATCTCCCGCTCGTCAGCGGCGCCCATCTCGATGAGCCGGGGCAGCAGGGACGGGTTGCCCATGACCACGGTCATCCGCTGGTGCAGCTCGGCGGGGCGCTGCTCGAGCTCGGTGACGTCGCTCCGGAGGGCGGCCCGCACGGCGTCGAGCACGGTGAGGTCGGCGGGCTGGGCGCGCAGCCGGTCGGCGAGCCCGGGGCGGTCCGCCGTCCAGGGCTGCAGCAGCGCCTCCTCCTTGGAGGAGAAGTGGTTGAAGAACGTCCGGTAGGAGACGGAGGCGGCGCCGGCGATCGCCTCCACGGTGACGTGCTCCCAGCCCTGCTCGACGGCCAGCCGGAGGGTGGCGGTGGCGAGCGCGGCGCGGGTGTCGGCCTTCTTGCGCTCGCGCAGCCCTCGTTCGGTCACGGGACGAGGATGGGGCTTTCACTGCACAGTGTGCAAGGTTGCTCAGTGTGCAGTCGGTCTCACGCGGCCGCCGCTCAGCGCGCGGGGTCGGTGGCCCCCTCGCCCTCCCGGCGCTTGCGGGTGGCCTTCCGCTCCCGCCGGACGGCGTCGTCGGCGACGTCGGTCTGCAGCCGGTTCAGCTCGCCCCGGATGAAGTCGCGGGTGGCCAGCTCGCCGATCGACACCCGCAGCGAGGCCAGCTCGCGCGCCAGGTACTCGGTGTCGGCGCGGGTCTGCGCCGCCCGGGCGCGGTCCTCCTCGGCCTGCACCCGGTCGCGGTCGGTCTGCCGGTTCTGCGCGAGCAGGATCAGCGGCGCGGCGTAGGCGGCCTGGGTGGAGAAGGCCAGGTTGAGCAGGATGAACGGGTAGGGGTCCCACTGCAGCCGCACCGCCGCCACGTTCAGCGTGATCCAGACGACCACGATGATCGTCTGGACGGCGAGGAAGCGGCCGGTGCCCAGGAAGCGGGCGATGCCCTCGGCGACCCGGCCGACCGCGTCGGGGTCCAGCCGCAGGAAGCCGCCGATCCGGCGGGTGCCGCGCGGCTGGTCCAGCCGGAGGTCCGCGCGGCGGTCGTCGCGGCGCTCCGGGTCAGCCACGACGGGCCCGCTCGCGCCAGTCCTCGGGCAGCAGGTGGTCGAGCACGTCGTCGACGCTGACCGCGCCCACCAGCCGGCCCTGCTCGTCGACGACGGGCGCGGCGACCAGGTTGTAGGTGGCGAAGTAGCGGGTCACCTCGGCCAGCGGCGCGTCGGTGCGCAGCGGCTCCAGGTCGTCCAGCACCCCGCTGACCAGCCCGAAGGGTGGTTCGCGCAGCAGTCGCTGGAAGTGCGCGAGGCCCAGGTAGCGGCCGGTGGGGGTGGCCGACGGCGGCCGGCAGACGTAGACCTGGCTGGCCAGCGACGGGGTGAGCTCGGGCGCCCGGATGCGGGCCAGCGCCTCGGCGATCGTGGCGTCCGGCGCGAGGATCACCGGCTCGCTGGTCATGATGCCGCCGGCGGTGTCCTCGGAGTACTTGAGCAGCTGGCGCACCGGCTCGGCCTCGCCGGGCTCCATCAGCTCCAGCAGCCGGTTGCGGTCGATGTTCGACAGCTCGGCCAGCAGGTCCGCGGCGTCGTCCGGGTCCATCTCCTCCAGCACGTCGGCCGCGCGGTGCTCGGTCAGCGTGCCCAGGATGGTGATCTGCTCCGCCTCGGGCAGCTCGCCGAGCACGTCGGCCAGCCGCTCGTCGTCCAGCGCCTCGGCGACCTCGTGCCGGCGCTTGATCGGCAGGTCCTGCAGCGCGTGGGCGACGTCGGCGGCGTTGAGGTCGCGGTAGGTGGCGATCAGCGTCTCGGCGCTCTGCCCGGTCTGCGGCAGCGCCAGCCCGGTCACGTCGGGCCACTCGACCTGGTGCAGCTGGCCGCGGCGGCCCAGCCGGCCGGGCTCCTGGACGGCGAGCTTCACGATCTCCCAGTCGCCGGTGCGGGTCTGCTCGATCGCGGCGTCGACGACGGTCGCCGGCCGCCCGGACTCGCGGATCGTCACCGACCGGTCCAGCAGCTCGCCCAGCACCAGCGTCTCGCCGGCCCGCTGCTCGAACCGCTTGAGGTTCACCGTGCCCGAGGCCAGCGTCACCGAGGTGGCGTCGATGCCGGTGACCCGGCCCATCGGGCAGAAGATCCGCCGCCGGGCGACGACCTCCACGATCAGGCCGAGCGCCCGCGGGGGAGCGCTGCCCACCCGCAGCGCGATGACCACGTCGCGCACCTTGCCGACCCGGTCGCCGTTCGGGTCGAAGACGGTGAGCCCGGCGAGCCGGGAGACATAGGCCCGCGTCACCGTCGTCACGGGGCGAGGCTACCGTCGCCGCCGTGACGGCCCTGCCCCCTGACGAGCGTGTACCCGACCAGCTCTCCTTCGAGGTCGTGGACGTGTTCGCGCCGCACCCGTTCAGCGGCAACCAGCTCGCCGTCGTCCTGGACGCCGACGACCTGACCGAGCAGCAGTGCCAGGCGCTGGCCGCCGAGTTCGGCTACTCGGAGTCGACCTTCGTCAGCGCCCCCACCGACGACACCGCCGACCACCCTGGTGCGGCCGCCGGTCCGAAGGCCGACTACCGGGTGCGGATCTTCACCCCGCGCACCGAGCTGCCGTTCGCCGGGCACCCCAGCGTCGGCACGGCGCACACCCTGGTCCGGCTCGGCCGGCTGCCCGCCGGCGTCGTCCGCCAGGAGTGCGGCGCAGGCGTCGTCGAGGTCGAGGTCGACGACGAGGGCGCGCGGCTGTCCGGCGGGACGACGTCGGTGCGCCCGGGCCCCGACCCGGCGGCGCTGGCCGCGGCCGTCGGCCTCACCGCCGGCGACCTGACCGGCCGCCCGGCGCACCTGGTCGGCTGCGGCATCGACTTCGCCCAGCTCGAGGTGCGCCCCGGGGCGCTGGAGCGGGCGGTGCCCGACGCCGCGGCCCTGGAAGCGCTGCTGCCCGGGGTGGAGGGCGGGATCTCGCTGCTCGTCCGGGACCCCGCGACCGCCACCGGCACGGTGCGGGTGTTCGCCGCCGGGCTGGACTTCACCGAGGACCCCGCCACCGGCTCGGCCGCGCTCGGCACCGGGCTGTGGCTGGCCGCCGAGGGGCTGGCCGGCGAGGGCACCACCGACTACCTGCTCACCCAGGGCGCGGCCGTGGGCCGGCCGTCCGAGCTCGCCGGCCGGGTCACCGTGCGCGACGGCGCGGTGACGGAGGTCAGCGTCGCCGGCGCCGTCCGGCCGGTCGCCAGCGGCACCATCCGCGTCCCGCGGTGACCTCGACGCAGGTGACGCAGCCGGCCTGGGCGCTGGCCCGGCCGGGCAGCCAGGAGGTCCTCCTCATGGCCATCGCGGTCGTCGGGGTGTCCTTCTCCGGCCCGCTGACCGCGCTCGCCGCCGCACCCGTGCTGGCCATCGCCTTCTGGCGCAACGCGGCCGGCGCCGCCGCGCTGCTGCCGGTGCTGGCGCTGCGCGAGCGCCGGGCGTTCGCCGGGCTGCGGCCCCGCGACCTGGCCAGCTCGGTGCTCGCGGGGCTGTTCCTCGCCGCGCACTTCGCCTCCTGGCTGCCCAGCCTCAACATGACATCGGTCGCCGCGTCGACGGCGCTGGTCACCTCCACGCCGGTCTGGACGGCGCTCGCCGCGCGGGTCTCCGGCGTGCGGCTGCCCGGCGCGGTGTGGTGGGGGCTGGCGCTGGCCGTCGTGGGCACGGCGCTGATCGCCGGCGTCGACGTCACCGTGTCGTGGGAGGCGCTGGCCGGTGACGGGCTGGCCCTGCTCGGCGCCATCTGCGCCGGCGGCTACATGCTCGCCGGCGCGCGGGCCCGGCAGCGGCTGAGCACGTCGGCCTACGCCGTCGTCTGCTACTCGACCTGCGCCGTGGCCACCGCGGTGGCCGCGATGGTCGCCGGGGTGCCGCTGGGCGGGTTCAGCGCCCGCGACTGGTGGCTGATCGCGGCGATCACCTTCTGCGCGCAGCTGCTCGGCCACACCCTGCTCAACCAGGTGCTCTCCTCGGTCGGGCCGACCGTGGTGGGCCTGGTGATCCTGCTGGAGGTGCCCGGGGCGCTCGTCGTGGCGCTGTTCCTGCTCGGCCAGGTGCCCCCGCTGCTGGCGCTGCCGGGCATGGCCGCGGTGCTGGTCGGGGTCGGGCTGGTCATCCGGGCCGGCCGTCCCGCGCCGGAGGCCGACCCGCTGTGACCCCGTCCCCCCCCCCCCCGTGGTTTTCCGCGAACAACCACCCGTGGTTTTCCGCGAACAACCACAGCGGGGTCAGTTGAAGGAGCCGTTGGTGACCGTGGCGATGAGCACCACGTAGAAGACGATCAGCGCCGCATACAGGCCGGTCGCGATCGAGCCGATGACGATGCCGGCCAGCGCGAGACCGTCGCCCTCCTCGTGCGTCTGCCTGATCTGCCGGCGGGCGACGATGCCCAGCACCAGGCCGGCCGGGGCGAAGACGAAGGCCAGCACGAGCGACAGGATCGCCAGCGAGTTGGTGGGTCGCCGCCAGGCCCACGGCGGGGGCCCGTAGCCCGGGGGCGGTCCGGAGCCGGGCGGGGGCCCGTAGCCCGGGGGCGGTCCGTAGCCCGGCGGTGGGCCGTACCCGGGCGGGGCCCAGCCCGGCGGTGGGCCACTCGGCTGGGGGTCGTCCTGGCGCACGTCGTCCTCCTGGTCTCGGCCGGCGACCGTAGCCGCTGCGGGCACGCGCTCGGGGGAGGCGCGGCTCCCCGGGGGGATCAGCCCGCCATGAGGACCCGGCCGACCGGCTCGCCGTGCCGCGCGAGGGGCACGTCGGGCACGCCCTGCCGGGGCTCGCCGGCCAGCCAGACCTGGTCGCGGCCGGCGTGCTTGGCGCAGTAGGTCGCCCGGTCGGCGTCCTCCAGCGCCTCGGTGACCGTCTGGCCGGGGCGCAGCTGCGCCAGCCCGGCGGAGAACGTGACGCCGAGGCCCTCGCGGACCAGCGCCGCCCGCAGCCGCCGGATGAACGTCTCGCCGCACCGGTCCAGCTCGCGGCAGCGCAGCAGCGCGACCATCTCCTCGCCGCCGGAGCGGGCGGCGTGGTCGCGGGTGCGCAGCTCGTTCAGCAGCAGCCGGCCGAAGGTGCGCAGCACCTCGTCGCCGAAGGCGTGCCCCTGCTCGTCGTTGAGCCGCTTGAAGTTGTCGAGGTCGAACACGACCAGCAGGTCGCCCGGCTCGGCCTGGGCGAGGAACCGTTCCATGCCGCGGCGGTTGGCCAGGCCGGTCAGCGGGTCGATCTGCGCGTCCGCGCGCAACTGCCGGACGAGGACCGCGTGCCGGAGCTGCAGCCGGTTGAGCAGCTCGGCGAGGGCGATCCAGGCGGCGGCGACGAAGAAGGTCCGCACCCACACCTGCGGTGTCACCACGACCGACTGGCCCGCGTAGGCGGCGATCGCGGGCACCAGCAGCACCAGCCCGCCGCGTGCCGGGAGGTACAGCCCGGCGTAGGCGAAGGACAGCACGAAGAACCCGGACATGGCGCCGGCCAGCGCCGGGACGGCGAGGGCGGCCAGGGTGATCGCCAGCAGCGAGGCGAGCGGGAACGCGAGCAGCGCCCACGTCGACCAGCGGCGCCAGGGCAGGCTGAAGCTCAGCGCCAGCGCGACGAGGTGGAAGCCGCCGACCGCGGTGAGGGCGGTCCAGTCGACGCCCGCGGGCCGCAGCACCGTCAGCGCGGCGGCGGTGCTCAGCAGGGACGCAGACCCCAGCAGCCGGCCGTAGCCGATCGCCTCACCGCCCCGCCACCACCACCCGGGCAGGTACCGGCGGTGGCCGTCGGACGGTCGCGCTTCCCTCATGCCCGGGTGATCGGGCGCGCCAGCCCGCCCCTCGACCCCCGGGCCGGGTGGTTCACCCCTACGGGTGGCGGGAACGGCGCTGGTGCTCTGCTGCCCACCAGGCAGCAG
>NZ_JBFAOG010000027.1:0-28257 GCF_040659695.1 Modestobacter sp. NPDC049651 | reverse complement strand
GGTCGTCCGCCGCGACGAAGCTGCGGTCGATCTTCACCGTGTCCACGGGGATCGACCGGAGCTGCCCGATCGAGGTGTAGCCGGTGCCGAAGTCGCGGATCCACTCCTCCGCGGGTCAGCGGCCCTCGCCCGCCATGTAGCCGGCGCGGTTGGGCTTGTCCGTGGGGTGCGCGTAGCGCAGCCGGGACGGCGGCAGCGGGAACTCGTGGTCCTCGCCGAACGGCGACAGCCCGCCCGCCATCTCGCTGACCAGCTCGGTCACCGGCGGCTCACCGTTGGTCTCGCGACCCCAGGTGGGTTCCACCAGGTGCGCGTGCTTCTCCTTGGACTTGGCCATCTCGCCTCCAGTTCGGGTGCGGTCCGGCGGGGACGCCGGGTGCATCGCTGCTCATCTTCCCGTGCCGGCCTCTCCGGACACGCAGCATCTCCCGCAACGTGTCGCCCGACGGGGTCGGTTCCCGGGCTCCCCCACCGCCCGGGGCGCGTGGCCGGGGCGGGACGTAACGTGATCCGGATGCCTCCGGACGCCCCCACCAGCCTGGCCGCCTGGCTGCGCACCCGCTCGGACGAGCAGCTGGGTGCGCTGCTCGCGGCCCGTCCGGACGTCGCCCGCCCCGCCCCCTCCGACGTCGTGGGCCTGGCCACCCGCCTCGCCGTCCCGGTGTCGGTCGACCGCGCGCTCGACGAGCTGGACGCCGCCACGCTGCAGGTGCTCGACGCCGTGCTGCTGTCGGCCACCGACGGGCTCCCGCGCGCCGACCTGCCCGGGCTGCTGCCGGAGGTGCCCGTCGAGGTGGTCGACGAGGCCGTCGAGACGCTGCAGGCCCGCGCGCTGCTGTGGGGCGACGACGAGCTGCACGCCCCCGAGCCGGTGCGCCGCGCCGTCCGCTACCCCGCGGGCCTGGGCCGCCGGGCCGCGGACCTGCGGCTGAAGCTGCCCGCCGACCTCCCGGCGGTCCTCGCCGCGCTGCCCGACGACGAGCGGGGGGTGCTGGAGCGGCTGGCCGGCGAGCGCCCGGTCGGCCACCTGCCCGACTCGACGTCCGGCTCGACCGGTCCGGCCCGCCGGCTGCTGCAGGCCGGCCTGCTGGCGCGGATCGACGCGATCAACGTCGAGCTCCCCCGGGAGCTGGGGCTGGCCCTGCGCGGTGACTCCCCGCTCGGCCCGCCCCGGTCGCGCCCGGAGCCGGCGCTCACCCAGCGCGACCCCGCCGTCGTCGACCGGCAGGCCGCCGGCGCCGCGCTGGAGGTGCTCGGCCGGGTCAGCGACCTGCTGACCGCGCTGGAGGAGGAGCCGGCCGGGCTGCTCCGCAGCGGCGGGCTCGGCGTCCGGGACCAGAAGCGGCTGGCCAAGGAGCTGCGGGTCGGTGAGGACGACGTCGCCTTCCTGGTCGAGGTCGCGCACGCCGCCGGGCTGCTGGACGTCGGTGGCGCCCAGCGCGACGAGTGGCTGCCCACCCGCGGCTACGACGCCTGGCGCGAGCAGGACCTCCCCGACCGCTGGGCGGTGCTCGCCGACGGCTGGCTGACCACGCCCCGGCTGATCTCGCTGGTCGGCCAGCGCGACGTCGCCGGCAAGGCGGTCAACGTGCTGTCCCCCGACGTCGTCCGGCAGACCGCCCCGGCCCTGCGCCGCTCGGCGCTGGACGTGCTCGCCGAGTTCCCGCCCGGGCAGGGCCTGCTCGCCGACGAGCTGGTCGCACTGCTGCGCTGGCGCACGCCGCGGCGTGCCGACCGGCTGGCGCCGGTGCCGGCGCTGCTCGCGGAGGCCGAACGGCTCGGCATCGCCGTGGCCGGGGTGCTCTCGACCGGCGGCCGCGGGCTGCTGGCCGACGGTGAGGACGGCGCCTCCGACGGCATGCGCGGGCTGCTTCCCGAGCCGCTCGACCACGTGCTCGCCCAGCCGGACCTCACCCTGGTCGCGCCCGGTCCGCTGGTCGCCGACCTGGCCGGGACCCTCGCCGTGGTCGCGGACGTCGAGTCCTCCGGCGGCGCGACGGTCTACCGGGTCACCGAGTCGAGCGTCCGCCGGGCGCTGGACGCCGGCTGGTCGGCCGCCGACCTGCACGACTTCTTCGCCCGGGCGTCGCGCACCCCGGTGCCGCAGTCGCTGGACTACCTGGTGGACGACGTGGCGCGGCAGCACGGCCGGCTCCGGGTGGGCGCGATCGAGTGCTACGTGCGCTCCGACGACCACGGGCTGGTGTCGCAGGTGCTCGGCGACCGGCGCACCGCGGGGGCCGAGCTGCGCCGGCTGGCGCCGGGGGTGCTGATCAGCGGCCTGCCGCCGGAGGAGGTGCTCGGCGTGCTGCGCGCCGCCGGGTACGCCCCGGCCGGGGAGAACGCGGGCGGCGCCGTGCTGACCCGGCCCGCGCAGCCCGCGCGGGCGCTGGGTCGCCGCCCCGGGGGCACCGCCCCGGCCGGTCCGCGGCCGATGTCGCCGGACGACGTCGCGGCCACGGTCCGCGAGATCCGCGCCGGCGACGCCGCGCTCGCCGCCCGCCGCACCGAGCCCGTGCGGCAGGTGCCCGGCGTGACGACGGCGAACACGCTGGAGCTGCTGTCCCGGGCGGTGCGCGACAGCCTGCCGATCTGGCTGGGCTACGTCGACGCGCAGGGCAGCGGCAGCCAGCGCATCGTGCAGCCGGTGTCGCTGGTGGGCGGCTTCCTGCAGGGGTTCGACGAGGGGCGCGGCGAGACCCGCACGTTCGCCGTCCACCGGATCACCTCGGTGGCGCTGGTCGACCCGGACGACGCCGCCCGCTGACTCCGGCTCAGCCGGGGAAGCCGTGGTGGACGGCCTCGACGTTGTGGCCGTCGGGGTCGCGGAGGAACACCCCGTAGTAGCCCGGGTGGTACTCCGGCCACTCCCGGGGTGCGTGCAGCACCTCGACGCCGGCCGCCACGGCCGCCGCGTGGACGGCGTCGACCGCGGCCCGGTCCGGGGCGGCGAAGCCGACGTGCAGCTCGCGCGTCTCCCCGTGCGGCGCCGGGCTGAGCCAGAAGTCGGGGATCCCGTCCGGGCCGGCGAGGCCGACGATCGAGGTGTCGCCGACCGGGATGCGCCGTGACTCCTGGACGCCCAACGGGCCGAAGACCTGCAGGTAGAAGGCCAGGGACGCCTCGACATCGGCGACCTGGACCCCGAGGTGGTCGAGCATGCGGGGACCGTAGCGGTGGCGCGCTCCGCCTGGTCGGTCCGGCGACCCCGGAATTGTCGGTGGTCGATCGTATGTTCGACCCATGACGCGGACGGCGGGGTCGAGCACTCTCGAAGGGGTGCTCGTCGACTGGGTGGTCGACCATCCGGTCGAGCCGACCCGGTTGCCGGCTGCGTGGTTGTCGCCGGAGGAGGCGGCCGCGGAGTTGCAGCGGCTGCAGGCCCGCCGGGCGGTGGACACCGCGTACGAGGCGGACCTGGTGCTGCAGCTGGCCGGGCAGCGGCCGGCCTCGGCCGATCCACCGCCGGAGCACCCGGGTGCCCGGCGGCCGGGGTGGCTGCCCGACGCCGCCGAGGGGGTGAGTGAGTTCTTCACCGCCGAGCTGTCGATGGTGCTCAACGTGGGCCGGGGCACCGCGGCGCACCGGCTCGCGCATGCGTTGACCTGGCGGGACAAGCTGCCGGCGACGTTCGCCCTGTTGCAGCGCGGCGAGCTGGACGACCGACGGGCGATCGTGCTCGCCGAGGTGCTGGAGCACGCGACCCCCGACGTCGCCGGCCGGGTCGAGGACGCGCTGCTGCCCCTCGCTCGCGACCTGTCGGCGTGGGCGCTGGAGAAGCGGGCGACCACGCTGTTGCAGGAGCTCGACCCGGTGTCCGCGGCCGAACGCCGGAAGCGGGCCGCCGAGACCGCCGATGTGACGCTGCGTCCCTCCCCGCTGGACGGCCGGACCCAGCTGGTAGCGGACCTGCCGACCGATGAGGCGGTGGTCGACTACGCGTTCATCGACGAGCTGGCGCAGGCGGCCAAACGGGCCGGGGACAAGCGGCCGATCGGAGTCATCCGCACCGAGGTGTACGCCGCGTGGTTCCGCCGGCTGCGCGGTGACGGGGTGGCGGCGGTCACCGTTCGTCTCACCGTCATGGCCGATCTGGCGGCGCTCGAGGATCGCCGCAGCACCCCGGGGGAGGTCAACGGGCTGGTGATCACCGCCGCCCACCTGCGGGAACTGCTCGCCCGGGTCGGTGCGCTGGGGCTGACCGCACCGGAGGGTGGGTCGCTGAGCTTCGCGATCACCGGCCCTGACGGGGATCTCCTGGCCACCGTGACTGCGGCGGAGCTGGAGCGACTGGTCCGCCGCGGTTGCCCCGACCACCCGGGTGAGGACACCGCCTGCGGGTGCGCGGTGCTCGGGCCGCCGCCGGAGACCGAGGCCTACGGGCCCACCGCCAAGCAGCGGGCGTTCGTCACCACCCGCGACCGGCGCTGCCGGTTCCCCAACTGCGGCCAACGCGTCGGCTGGGCGGACCTGGACCACGTCCTCGCCCACTCCTGCGGCGGACGCACCGACTGCACCAACCTGTGCTGCCTCTGCCGGTCGCACCACCGGCTCAAGACCTTCGCCCCCGGCTGGCGGTTCACCATGACACCCGACGGCATGCTCACCGTCACCACCCCGTCCGGGGTCACGCGCACCACCCGGCCACCGGGCATGCGCGTCCGGGCACCCGCCCCACCGCCCGAGCCGGGGTCCGGGCCGGCACCCCCCGCCGCCGCTCGACGACCCGCCGCCGTTCTGATGCGAGGTCAGTGCCGGGCCGCGGGCGGACGGGGCCGGTCGGCGCACCGACGCGGCCTAGAGTCCGGCCATGGCCCGACAGAAGACGAGTTGGAGCGAACTCACCCGTGCGCAGCGGTCCGCCATCGTCGTGGGCGGTGCCGCCGAGCTGGCGATGACGGCGGCAGCGCTCACCGACCTCGCCCGGCGACCGGCCGGGCAGGTCCGCGGCCGCAAGGTGCTGTGGGCGCTCGGCTGCGTCGTCCAGCCGTTCGGACCGCTCGCCTACGCCGCCTTCGGCCGCCGCTGACGCACCGGGCCGAGCGGCCGGACCCCCGCGCAGCCGCGCAGGTCACGTCGACGAGCCCGGCCGGAGCGGAAGGACCCGTCCCCGGGCGGCGTTACCTTTGGCAGTCCGGCGCGCGACTCGTCTGCGCGCCTCCCCCGCTCGCCGAACCGAAGGAAGAGTGCGCGTGAACGACGGCCCGCTCATCGTCCAGTCGGACAAGACCCTGCTGCTCGAGGTCGACCACCCGCTGGCCCGTGAGTGCCGGGCGGCCATCGCGCCGTTCGCCGAGCTCGAGCGCTCGCCCGAGCACGTGCACACCTACCGGGTGACGCCGCTCGCGCTGTGGAACGCCCGCGCGGCCGGCCACGACGCCGAGCAGGTCGTCGACGCCCTGGTGCGCTACTCCCGCTACCCGGTGCCGCACGCCCTCCTGGTCGACGTCGCGGACACGATGGACCGCTACGGCCGGCTCACCCTGGCCAACAACCCGGTGCACGGCCTGGTGCTCACCACCACCGACAAGGCCGTGCTCGCCGAAGTGGTCCGCAGCAAGAAGGTCGCCCCGATGCTGGGCGAGCGGATCGACGAGGACACCGTCGTCGTCCACCCGTCCGAGCGCGGCCGGCTCAAGCAGGCGCTGCTCAAGGTCGGCTGGCCCGCCGAGGACCTCGCCGGCTACGTCGACGGCCAGGCCCACCCGATCTTCCTGGACCAGGAGGGGTGGCAGCTGCGCGACTACCAGCAGGCCGCCGTCGAGGGCTTCTGGCAGGGCGGCTCGGGCGTCGTCGTCCTCCCCTGCGGCGCCGGCAAGACGCTGGTGGGCGCGGCGGCGATGGCCGAGGCCAAGGCGACCACGCTGATCCTGGTCACCAACACCGTCTCCGGCCGGCAGTGGAAGCGCGAGCTGGTCAACCGCACCTCCCTGACCGAGGAGGAGATCGGCGAGTACTCCGGCGAGCGCAAGGAGATCCGCCCGGTCACCATCGCCACCTACCAGGTGATCACCACCCGCCGCGGCGGTGAGTACAAGCACCTCGACCTGTTCGACGCGCAGGACTGGGGCCTCATCGTCTACGACGAGGTCCACCTGCTCCCCGCCCCGATCTTCCGGCTCACCGCCGACCTGCAGTCCCGCCGTCGGCTCGGGCTCACCGCCACGCTGGTGCGCGAGGACGGCCGCGAGGACGACGTCTTCTCGCTCATCGGCCCCAAGCGGTACGACGCCCCGTGGCGCGACATCGAGGCGCAGGGCTACATCGCCCCGGCCGAGTGCGTCGAGGTCCGCGTCGCGCTCGACGACGAGGAGCGGATGACCTACGCGGTCGCCGAGCCCGAGGAGCGGTACCGGATCGCGGCCACCGCGACGTCGAAGATGCCGGCGATCCGCCGCATCCTCGACCGGCACCCCGACGAGCAGAAGCTGGTCATCGGCGCCTACCTCGACCAGCTCGACGAGCTCGGCCGCGCCCTGGACGCCCCGGTGATCGAGGGCAAGACGCGCAACAAGGAGCGCGAGCGGCTCTTCGACGCCTTCCGCGCCGGCGAGATCAAGACGCTCGTCGTCTCCAAGGTCGCCAACTTCTCCATCGACCTCCCCGAGGCCGCCGTCGCCGTCCAGGTGTCGGGCACCTTCGGGTCCCGGCAGGAGGAGGCGCAGCGGCTGGGACGCGTGCTGCGGCCCAAGGCCGACGGCCGGCAGGCGCACTTCTACACCGTGGTCAGCCGCGACACCCTGGACGCCGAGTACGCCGCGCACCGCCAGCGGTTCCTCGCCGAGCAGGGCTACGCGTACACGATCATCGACTCCGCCGACCTGGCCGGCCCCGGCGAGGTCAACGGCCCCGACTGGGTCGACGAGCCCGCCGACTGACCGGAGTGCCAGGCTCATCAGCACCTCGTCGCGGCGGTCGTCGGGGGTCACCGCCACGGCGCCGGGCCAGCGGCCGGTGACCTGCCAGCCGAACTGCTCGTAGAACGGCTCCAAGCCTGCGCCGCCGCGCACCGTGATCCGCAACCAGTCCAGGCCGAGGTCGTCCCTGGCCGCCCGGGCCACCTCGGTCATCAGCGCCCGCGCCGCGCCGGTGCCGCGCGCCGCCAGCGACGTCATGACGCGGCCGACCCCCGCCCAGTGGGCGAACACCGGCTCCTGGTTGGTCGTGAGCACCAGCCACCCGGCGACCTCCCCGTCCCGCTCGGCGACGAGCAGCTGGTTGCCCGGCGCCTCGACCGTCGCGTCCAGCACCGGGCGGACCACGTCGTCGGACACGGGGAGCTGCTGGGCGAACCCGACCGCTCCCCCGGCGTTGGCGACGTCCCGCCACACCGCGGTCAGCTCCGCCCGCAGCGCCGGGGGCACGTCGTCGGGAGAGGTCAGCCAGCGCACCGAGGTCACCCGGCGAGCCTCGCACGAGGTGGTTTGGCGCAACCGTCACGGCGGGCACCTGCGCGGCATGGACGCGGAGATCACCCTGCGCGTGGACGGCGAGCAGCACCAGCTGACCGTCGACACCCGCACCACGCTGCTCGACCTGATGCGCGAGCGGCTCGGCAACACCAGCCCGAAGAAGGGATGCGACCACGGCCAGTGCGGGGCCTGCACGGTCCTGCTGGACGGCGAGCGGTCGCTGAGCTGCCTGGCCCTCGCGGTCGCCCACGACGGCGCGGAGGTCACCACCGCCGACGGCCTCGCCCGCGACGGCGAGCTGCACCCGGTCCAGCGGGCCTTCCTCGAGCGCGACGCCTTCCAGTGCGGCTACTGCACCCCCGGGCAGATCTGCTCGGCGGTCGGCGTCCTGCAGGAGGTCGACCGCGGCTGGCCCAGCCACGTGACCGAGGACCTCACCGGCGACGTCGAGCTCTCCCGCGACGAGGTCTCCGAGCGGATGAGCGGCAACCTCTGCCGCTGCGGCGCCTACGAGCACATCACCCCCGCGGTCCAGGACGCAGGCAGCGCGCGATGAAGCCCTTCGCCTACGCCTCCCCCGGGAACGTCGCCGAGGCGGTCCGCGACGCCGCCGCCGAGCCCAACTCGGTCTTCCTCGCCGGCGGCACCAACCTCGTCGACCACCTCAAGCTCGGCGTCGCCACCCCCGACCTCGTCGTCGACGTCCGCACCCTCACCTCCCGCGAGATCACCGACCTCCCGGACGGCGGCCTGCGCCTCGGCGCCGCCTCCACCAACAGCGAGGTCGCCGCCGACCGCCGCGTCCGCGAGCGGTACCCGGTGCTCGCCCAGGCGCTGCTCGCCGGCGCCACCGGCCAGCTCCGCAACATGGCCACCACCGGCGGCAACCCGCTGCAGCGCACCCGCTGCGTCTACTTCCAGGACGTCACCACGCCCTGCAACAAGCGCGAACCGGGGTCGGGGTGCTCCGCCGTCGGCGGCTACACCCGCTACCACGCGGTCCTGGGGACGACGGCCGCGCTGCCCGACCCGACCGCACCGGAGACCTGCATCGCCAGCCACCCCTCCGACATGGCCGTGGCGCTGGCCGCGCTCGACGCGCTGGTGCAGGTCGAGGGCCCCGACGGCGCCCGCACCATCCCGTTCACCGAGCTGCACAGGCTGCCCGGCGACGACCCGTCGAAGGACACCACCCTGGCCCACGGCGAGCTGGTCACCGCGATCGACCTCCCGGCCCTCCCCGCCGGCACCCGCAGCGCCTACCGCAAGGTCCGCGACCGGGCGTCCTACGCGTTCGCGCTGGTCAGCGTCGCGGCCGTGGTCAGCGGCGACGGTCCTGAGAACAGCAGCGTGCGCATCGCCCTCGGCGGCGTCGCGCACAAGCCGTGGCGGGCCACCCGCGCCGAGGAGGTGCTGCGCGGCCAGCAGCTCACCGACGACGCCGTCCGTGCCGCGATGGACGCCGAGCTCGCCGCCGCCCAGCCGCAGCCCGGCGAGGGCGGCGGCAACGGCTTCAAGATCCCGCTCGTCGCCCGCACCGCCGTCGCCACCCTGCGCGAGCTCACCGGAGGCACCCGATGACCGATCTCCTCGAACCCCGCGCGATCGGGCAGGCGCTGGTCCGCCGGGACGGCGAGCAGAAGGTGCGCGGCACCGCCACCTACGCCTACGAGACGCCGGTCGAGCACCCGGCGTTCGCCCACCCGGTGCAGGCGACCGTCGCCCGCGGCCGGGTGACGGCGATGGACACCGCCGCCGCGGAGGCGCTCGACGGGGTGCTCGTCGTCCTCACGCCCTTCGATGCGGAACGGCTCGCCTCCACGGACGACGCGGAGTTCGCCGTCCTGCAGTCGCCGGACGTCGCCTTCCGCGGTCAGCTGATCGGCGTGGTGGTCGCCGAGACCTCCGAGCTGGCCCGGCAGGCGGCCGACTCGATCACCGTCACCTACGACGAGCAGCCGCACGACAGCGAGCTGCGCAGCGACCGGCCCGACCTCTACAAGCCGGAGAAGATCAACCCGTCGTACGAGACGGACACCGAGGAGGGCGACGTCGAGGCGGCGCTGCGCTCGGCGGCGGTGACGGTCGACCACGTCTACGAGACGCAGATGCTGCACAACAACCCGATCGAGCCGCACGCCACGACCGCGCTCTGGGACCCGGCCGCCGACGTCCCGCTCACCCTCTGGGACTCCACCCAGGGCGTGCACCCCGACCGCGCCGCCGTCAGCGAGGTGTTCGGCCTCGAGGAGGAGCAGGTGCGGGTCGTCTGCCCGTACGTCGGCGGCGGCTTCGGGTCGAAGGGCACCCCGCACGCCAACGTCATGCTCGTCACGATGGCCGCCCGCGCGCTGCCCGGCCGCCCGGTGAAGCTCGCGCTCACCCGGCAGCAGATGTTCTTCCTCGCCGGCTACCGCACGCCCACCATCCAGCGGATGCAGCTCGGCGCCGACCGGTCCGGCCGGCTGCAGGCCATCGCGCTGGACGTGGTCGAGCAGACGTCGAAGATCAAGGAGTTCGCGGAGCAGACCGGGGTGCCGACCCGGATGACGTACGCCTCCCCCACCCGGCGGACGACGCACCGGCTGGCCGCCCTCGACGTGCCGATCCCCTCGTGGATGCGCGCGCCCGGCGAGTGCCCGGGCATGTTCGGCCCCGAGGTGGCGCTCGACGAGCTCGCCGAGGAGCTGGGCATCGACCCGGTGCAGCTGCGCATCATCAACGAGCCCGACGTCGACCCGGAGACCAAGCAGCCGTGGTCCAGCCGGCACCTGGTCGAGTGCCTCCGCGAGGGCGCGCAGCGGTTCGGCTGGGCCGACCGCGGCCCCGGGCGCCGCCGCGAGGGCGACTGGTTCGTCGGGTACGGCGTCGCGTCCTCGGTCTACCCGACCATGCGCCAGGCGCAGTCGACCGCCGCCATCCGCTTCGAGGACGGCCGCTACGTCACCGAGATCGGCGCCGCGGACCTCGGCACCGGCGCCTGGACGGTGCTGCCGCAGATCGCCGCCGACGCGCTCGGCGTGGACGTCGACGACGTCGAGGTGCGGATCGGCGACACCCGCTACCCGATCGCCTCGGTGGCCGGCGGCTCGTCGGGCACCAACACCTGGGGCTCGGCGATCACCGTCGCGGCGCGTGAGTTCCGCAGCAAGTTCGGCACCGACCCGCAGCCCGGCGACGAGGCGACCGGCGACGTCGACCAGGCGTCGAGCGACGAGGAGCACTCCGCCTACGCCTTCGGCGCCCAGTTCGCCGAGGTGCGGGTGAACGCCGACACCGGCGAGATCCGGCTGCCCCGGCTGCTCGGCGTGTTCGCTGCGGGGCGGATCATCAACCCGCGGACGGCGCGGTCGCAGCTGATCGGCGGCATGACCATGGGGATGTCCATGGCGCTGCACGAGAACAGCGTCTTCGACACCCGGATCGGCCAGGTCGCCAACCACGACCTCGCCGAGTACCACATCACCGTCAACGCCGACGTCGGCTCGATCGAGGCGCACTGGCTCGACGAGCACGACCCGTACGTGAACGCGATGGGCAGCAAGGGCATCGGCGAGATCGGCATCACCGGCACCGCG
Organism: Modestobacter sp. NPDC049651; assembly: GCF_040659695.1. Classification (NCBI taxonomy): domain Bacteria; kingdom Bacillati; phylum Actinomycetota; class Actinomycetes; order Geodermatophilales; family Geodermatophilaceae; genus Modestobacter; species Modestobacter sp. NPDC049651. Next base: position 17,267 of record NZ_JBFAOG010000027.1, on the reverse strand, counting down.
GCCGCCGTCGTCAACGCCGTCCACCACGCGACCGGCGTCCGGGTGCGCTCGCTGCCGGTGACGCTGGACAAGCTGCTCCCCGGGCTGCCCTGACCCGCCTCCCGCGGGGCCACGGTTCCGGCTGTGGCCCCGCGGGCGGGCGGGACGTGACGAGTCGGTCCGGCACGGGGATGACTCTTCCCACAGCCCGGCCTCTTGACTGGGGAACCTGCAGGTCAGCGGCTCGTCGGCGGGCCCCTATACGGCGCTGCGGGCGGGGCACGCGGGAGGCCCCCTGTTGGGCGTGTTGCCGTCCCGCCGTCCAGAATGGGCGACGACATGGCGACTGCAACACAGGCGGCGGCCCGGGCCCCGCAGACGACCAGCCGACCGCTCCGGGCGTGGCAGCAGACCGCCCTCTCCCAGTACGAGGAGAGCTCGCCGAAGGACTTCCTGGTCACCGCGACCCCGGGCGCCGGGAAGACCACCTTCGCCCTGACGCTGGCCGCGCGGCTGCTCGCCCGGCGCGAGGTCGCCCGGGTGGTCGTGGTCTGCCCGACCGACCACCTGCGCCTGCAGTGGGCCGACGCCGCCGACCGGATGGGCATCGTGCTCGACCCGGGGCTCACCAACGCGGTCGGCCCGGTGCGCGCCGGCACGCAGGGCTACGTGACGACGTACGCGCAGGTCGCGGGCAAGCCGATGCTGCACGCCGCCCGCGCCACCGCGGTGAAGTCGCTGGTCATCCTGGACGAGGTGCACCACGCCGGTGACGGCCTCTCCTGGGGCGAGGCGGCCGCCGAGGCGTTCGGCATGGCCGCCCGCCGGCTGTGCCTGACCGGTACCCCGTTCCGCACCAAGGCCGACGAGCGGATCCCGTTCGTGAAGTACGTCGAGGACGGCTTCGAGGGCCAGGGCGGGCTCATGTCGGTCGCCGACTTCACCTACGGCTACAAGGAGGCGCTGGCCGACAACGTCGTCCGCCCCGTCGTCTTCGCCGCCTACACCGGCACCTCGCGCTGGCGGAACTCCGCCGGCGAGGTGGTCGCCGCCTCCCTCACCGAGGCCGGCACCAAGTCCGTGGAGATGCAGGCCTGGCGCACCGCGCTGGACCCCAAGGGCCAGTGGGTGCCGCACGTCATCGCGGCGATGGACGACCGGATCACGCACCTGCGCGAGGAGGGCGGCATGCCCGACGCCGCCGGCCTGGTGCTCGCCTCGGACCAGGACGACGCCCGCGAGTACGCGAAGATCGTCCGCCGGGTCACCGGGAAGGCGCCGGAGCTGATCCTCTCCGACGACCCGAAGGCGTCGAAGAAGATCGAGAAGTTCAACAAGGGCGGCGCCCGGATCGCGGTCTGCGTGCGGATGGTGTCCGAGGGCGTCGACGTCCCGCGCGCCGCCGTCCTGGCGTGGATGACCTCCTACCGCACCCCGCTGTTCTTCGCCCAGGCCGTCGGCCGCGTGGTCCGCGCCCGCGCGTCGCACGAGTCGGCGACCGTGTTCCTGCCCGCGGTGCGGCCGCTGCTCACGCTGGCCGCCTCCATGGAGGAGCAGCGCAACCACGTCATCCCGCCGCCGAAGAGCCAGCCCGACCAGGATCTCGAGGAGCTGGACCTGCCGCCCCGCGAGCCGCGGGAGGGCGCGGCCAAGGAGTGGGAGGCGCTGGAGGCGGACGCCCGCTTCGCGCACGTGCTGCACTCCGGGACGGCGCACACCGGCGAGGGCAGCGGCGCGGTGCCGCTGGGCACCGAGGAGGAGGAGTTCCTCGGGATCCCCGGGCTGCTCACGCCCGAGCAGACGGCGTCGCTGCTGGCCAAGCGGGACGACGAGCTGCGCATGCGGGTCGAGGCCGCGCGGCGGCTGCCCGACGCCGACGACTTCATGGTCGTCGAGGACCACCCCGACGAGGACGAGGCCGGCCGCGGCTGGCGGGACGTCGCGGAGCTGCGCCGGGAGATCAACCGGCTGGTGAACCGGATCGCCGCGAAGACCTCGCAGCCGCAGGCCGTGGTGCACACCCAGCTGCGCCAGTCGGTGCCCGGGCCGCCGTCGGCGTCCGCGTCGGTCGAGGTGCTCCGTGCCCGCCGGGAGCGCCTCCGCACGATGCTCTGAGGGGCCGTTCCTGCTCTCCCCCGTCGATCAGCTCGTCGACGGGGTGAGGAGGCCGCGGGCGGCGGCGATGGCGACCGCCTCGGCGCGGCTGGCGGCGCCGAGCTTGGCCAGGATGTTGCTGACGTGCACGCTGGCCGTCTTGTCGCTGATGAACAGCTCGGCCCCGACCTGGCGGTTGGTGCGCCCGCGGGCCAGCAGCGCCAGCACCTCCGCCTCCCGCGGGGTGAGCACGGCATCCGGGGCGACGGTGCGCACCCCCGGGAGCTCGACCCGGCCGCGGCGGGCCAGCGCCTCGACCGCGGCGCGCAGCGGCCGGGCCCCCAGCCGGACGGCGACCTCGTGCGCCGCCCGCAGCTCCGCGGCGGCGCCGGCCCGGTCGTCGGCGGCCAGCAGCGCGTCGGCCAGCCGCACCCGGGAGCGCGCCTGCTCGTACACGTGGCCGTACCCGAATGCCTCGACGACCTCGCGCCACATCACCGGCGTGGCCTCGCCCTGCAGCCGGGCGGCCTCGGCCTCCATCCGCAGCAGCCAGGCCCGCCCTTCGCGGCCCATCACGGCGCCGGACTCGGTGTAGGTGGCGACCGCCTCGCGGGCCATCGCCAGCAGCGGCCCGGCCACCGCGGCCCACCGGCCGGCCGGCTCCCCGTCACCGGTCAGCCGGGCGGCGCCGGCGGCATCGCTCATCGGCGCCAGCGCGCTCGCGACGATGCGCAGCGACGCGAGCCGGTCGACGTCCCAGTACTCGACCAGCCGGTCCAGCGCCCACTGCGCGCGGGTCGCGGCGGTGGCCGGGTCGCCGGCCTGGGCGGCCAGCTCGATCTCCGGCACGACCGTCGCGAGGAGCAGCAGGACGTGCGCCTCCAGCCGGTCGGTCAGCGCCGCGGCCCAGGCCAGCCGGTCGGCCGCCGCCGGGTCGCCGCGGCCGACCAGCACCAGCAGCGCCGCCGCCCGCACGTGCGCGGCCATCTCCGGCACCCGGGCCAGCTGGTCGGCCGAGGCGAGGCTGCCGTCCCAGTCGCCGGTGACGTAGCGGGCCACCACGTCCAGGTGGCGCAGCTCCGCGGAGTAGAACGCCCACTCGGCGGCCAGCTCGCGCGCCCGGGCCAGGCCGGTGGTCGACCAGCCGAGGGCCTCCCGCACGTCCCCGTGCTCGTAGGCGGTGTTCGCCAGGTTGAACACCACGCGCATCTCGATGTCCGCGTCACCGGACCGGCGGGCCCGGACCAGCGCCTCGTCCAGCTGGACGCGCACCGCCGCCGGGCTCTCCCCCTCGCGCATCCGCGCCAGCGAGACCGCGGTGTCGGCCCACGCGGCGTCCAGGCCCAGCGCGTCGGCCGTGGCCAGCGCCTCCTCGGCGGCGGCCTCGGCCTCGGCGACCAGCCCCAGCGCGAAGCAGGTGCGCGCGTGGGTGGCCGCGGCCCAGGCCCGCTCCGGCGACGGCGGCTCCGCGGGCACCAGGTCCATCGCCACCCGGCTCTCCCGGTGCGCGGCCACCTGGTCCTCGATGCGGAACAGCGCCTGGGCGATCGCGTAGTGCGCCCGGGCGCGGGCCAGCCGGTCGCCGTCCGGGCCCAGCACGGCCAGCGCCTCGCGCAGCAGCGCCACCGCGCGGTGCAGCTCCCCGGCCGTGCGGGCCGCGGCGGACGTCTCGCACAGCAGCTCGGCGTGCGACCGGCCCGCCAGCCCGGCGGCGTCCGGCACGGCCGCCCACAGCGCGAGCGCCGCCTCCAGGTGCTGCAGCTCCTCGGCCGGCGCCCCGGCCCGGCCGGCCTGCGCGGCGGCGGCCAGCGACGCGGTGAACGCGCCGGGCAGGTCGTTGCTCTCCCGGGCGTGCAGCGCGAGCTCGGCCGCGGTGCCCGCCTCCGGGTGCTCGGCCAGGTGCGCGGCGACCGCCGCGTGCAGCCGCACCCGCTCCCCGGGCAGCAGGTCACCCAGCACGGCCTCCCGCAGCAGGGCGTGCCGGAAGCGGTAGCGGCCGTCGTCGGCGACCACCAGCAGGTGGTGGTGCACCGCCTCGGCCAGCGCCGGCTCCAGCTCGGCCGGCGCCAGCCCGGCCAGCGGCGCGAGCAGCTCGTGGCGCACCTGCCGGCCGGCCACCGCGGCCACCCGCAGCACCCGCTGCGCGGCCGGGCCCAGCTGGTCGACGCGGGCCAGCAGGACGTCGGACAGCTCCCCCGGCAGGCTGTCACCGGACAAGCCGGCGGCCACCAGCTCCTCCGCGTAGAACGCGTTGCCCTCCACGCGGGCGACGACGCGCTCGACGGTGCCGGCCGGCACCCCGGCGGCGAGCCCGCGCACCAGCTCGGCCATGTCGTCGTCCGGCAGCGGGTCCAGCGTCCAGCGCTCCACACCGGGCAGCCGGACCAGCTCGGCCAGCAGCGGCCGCAGCGGGTGCCGGCGGTGCAGGTCGTCGGCGCGGTAGGAGGCCACGATGGCGATCGGCAGCGCGCCGCGCTCGTCGACCAGCCGGGCCAGCAGGTAGCGCAGCAGGTCGCGGCTGGACCGGTCGGCCCAGTGCAGGTCCTCCAGCACCACCAGCAGCGGCTGCTCCGCCGCGAGGTCGCCGAGCAGGTCCGCGACCGACTCGAACAGCTGCAGCCGCCCGTCCTCGACCACCAGCCGGGCGGCGCCGCGCTGCAGCGGCCGGCCCAGGTCGATCGCCTCCCCCGCCGGCCGCTCGGGAGCGCTCGGCGCCGCCCCGCCGAGCAGCGCCGACAGCGCCGGTGACCCGGCGAGCCTGCCGGGGTCGGTGGCCAGCGGGCGCACCAGGTCGACGAACGGCAGGTAGGGCAGCCCGACGTCGCCCAGGTCGACGCAGTGGCCGGTCAGCACCCGCACCCCGCGCTCCCCGGCCTGCCGGGTCAGCTCCTCCAGCAGCCGGCTCTTGCCGACGCCGGCGTCACCGGCCAGGAGCACGGCCGAGGGGCGCCCGCCGGCCGCGCGGTCGACGTGCCCCAGCAGCCGGCCGAGCTCGGTGGCCCGGCCGACGAGCGGGGCGTCGTCCCAGCGCGGCACGGGTCCGATCGTGGCACGGGCCACCGACGGTCCGGGAGCGCCGGGTGGCGCGCCCGGCCGGTGGGCGGCCAGCGGGTGGACGCTCAGGAGACGCGCCGGCGGGCGCCGAACCAGGACCCGCGCCGGGTGCCGCGCCGGGCGGCGTCCCGGATCAGCTCGTGCCGCCAGGCCAGCTCCGCCTCGAGCGCCGGGTTGGGGTACCGCATGTCCATGGCCGTCTCCTCCGTCGTGGTGGTGAGGACGACCGTCGTCCTGAGGCCCCCGGCCCGGCATCGGGCGAACGCCCAGTCCTGGCCGGCGGACCGGTGGCGGGCCGCGTCTGAGGGCCCTCAGGCGGCGCCGGACTCGTGTTCCGGCGCGCCCGCCGCGACAATGGGGGCAGGGACACCAGCGCCGGGTTCCAGCCGCTCCGCGCGGGCCCCGGGAAGAGGGGCACCGCGGCCGGGGTTGCGCCACCGGGGGCCGCAGGCCCCGTAGACGTGCCCGCCCGGCGGGCAGCAGCGCTCGAGAGGAACACCGTGTCCGACAACGGGACGACGAACGAACTGAACCCGACGATCTTCGTGCTCTTCGGCGCGACCGGCGACCTCGCCCGCCGGATGGTCCTGCCGGCGTTCTTCCAGCTGGCCCAGCACGGCCTCCTCCCCGGGGACTGGCGGCTGATCGGCAGCGGCCGCGGTGAGCGCACCGACGAGGAGTTCGTCGAGCACGTGCACGACGCCCTCGCGGAGTTCGGCCCGTCACCCGACGAGGGGCCCTGGGACGAGTTCGCCGGCCGGCTGCACTTCGCCGGCGGCGGGTTCACCGAGGACGACCCCGGTCAGCTGCTCGACGTCGTGGCCAAGGCGCGCGCCGAGATCGGTGACGACGCCCAGCTGGTCGCCTACCTGTCGCTGCCGCCCAAGGCGTTCACCGGCTACGCGAAGGCCCTCGGCGCCCACGGGCTCGCCGAGGGTGCCCGGGTCGTGTTCGAGAAGCCGTTCGGCGACTCCCCCGAGGGCTTCCGCGAGCTCGACGAGGTCGTGCACTCGGTGCTGAAGGAGGAGCAGGTCTTCCGCATCGACCACTTCCTCGGCAAGGAGGGCACCCAGGACCTGCACGCGCTGCGGTTCGCCAACGGCCTGTTCGAGCACATCTGGAGCCGCGAGCACGTCGCCCAGGTGCAGATCGACGTCCCCGAGGACCTCGACGTCGCCGACCGCGCCGAGTTCTACGACGCCACCGGCGCCACCCTGGACATGCTGGTCACCCACCTGTTCCAGGTCGCCGCCGAGGTCGCCATGGAGCCGCCGGTCAGCTTCAGCGCGACCGACATCCTCGCCGCCCGCGAGTCGGTGCTGTCCAAGTTCCGGCCGCTGGCCCCCGAGGACGTCGTGCTCGGCCAGTTCGACGGCTACCGCGAACTGGACGGCGTCCCGGACGACAGCGACACCGACACGTTCGTCGCCGCCCGGCTGTGCATCGACTCCGGCCGCTGGCGCGGGGTGCCGTTCCTGCTGCGCACCGGCAAGCGGATGGCCACCAAGCAGCAGCGGGTCAGCCTGATCCTGCACCGCCCGAAGGGCCCGGTGGACGACGTCCCGGCCAACGGCAACGTGGTCTCCCTGTCGCTGGCCGGCGCGGGCTCCGTGGACATCGACGTGATGGCCAAGAAGCCCGGCCCGGACCTCGCGATGGCCCCGGCCCGGGTGTCGCTGGACCTGTCGAAGATCCCCGGCGGTGACCCGCTGCCGCCGTACGTCTCGCTGATCCACGACGTGCTGGTCGGCGACCGGTCGCTGTTCACCACCAGCGAGGGCCTCGCCCAGACCTGGCGGGCGCTGCAGCCGGTGCTCGACGACCGGCCCGAGGTGCACTCCTACGCGCCCGGCTCGTGGGGCCCGTCGGCCGCCAACGAGCTGGCCGGCGAGCACGGCTGGCTGCTGGGCCAGACGGAAGACTGACGCACACGGCGAAGGCCCCCGACCGGATGGTCGGGGGCCTTCGTCGTCGGGTGGGTCCGAGCCGGGCGCTGGTCGCCTCGCGGCGGTTTGCACATCTGGAGCTCCAGACCCCCGACCGAGGTCGGAGCGGTGTTCCCCAGCGGCAGTTATCAAGTGGAGCCCGGGGACACAGGTCGCCCGGCCCGGACACCACCCACGGTACCCGTGGTCCCCCGGCGCACACCCGGGGGCGGCCGGGCGATCGTCGTCACCCGCGCGTGCCACACTCCCGCCCGTGGCCACCCCGACCGGCACCGACGGCCTGACCAGCACCGAGTCCGCGGTGCTCGACGCCGTCGACCGGGCGTGGGTGCTCGACCGGCTGACCGCGCTGGTCGCCGTGCCGTCGGTCGGCGGCACGGCCGCGGAGTCCGACGCGCAGCACCTCGTCGCCGGCTGGCTCGACGAGCTCGGCACGGACGTCGACCGCTGGTCGATCGACCTCGCCGCCGCGGCCACCGCGCCCGACGCCCCCGGTCAGGAGGTCGACCGCGACGAGGCGTGGGGCGTGGTCGGCACCCTGCCCGGCCAGGCGGACGGCGACCCGGCGCTGGTGCTGTGCGGGCACAGCGACGTCGTCCCGGCCGGGGACCCGGCGCTGTGGCCGCACGACCCCTTCACCCCCCGCCTCGCCGACGGCGCGGTGCACGGCCGCGGCACCTGCGACATGAAGGGCGGCCTGGTCGCCGCGCTCGGCGCCCTGCAGGCCCTGCGGACGGCGGACGTGCGGCTGGCCCGGCCGCTGGCGGTGCACAGCGTCATGGGCGAGGAGGACGGCGGCCTCGGCGCCTGGGCCACCCTGCAGCGGGGGCACCGGGGCGACGCCTGCGTCATCCCCGAGCCGACCGCGGGGGCGGTGATGACCGCGCACGCCGGCGCGCTGACCTTCCGGCTCACCCTGACCGGCCTGGCCGCGCACGGCGGCAACCGGCACCTCGGCGTGAGCACGGTGGAGCTGTTCGAGCACGTGCACGCCGCGCTGCGCGCCTTCGAGGCCGGCCGCCAGCCGGCCGACCGGGCCCGGTTCGGCGACCACCCCTACCCCTACGGGCTCTCGATCGGCCGGGTGCGGGCCGGCGACTGGGCGAGCACCGTGCCCGACCGGCTGGTCGCCGAGGGCCGGTACGGCGTCCAGCTCGGCGAGCCGGTCGCGGCCGCCCGGGCGGCGTTCGAGGCCTGCGTGGCCGCCGCCTGCGCCGCGCACCCGTGGCTGGCCGACCACCCGGCGCAGGTCGAGTGGGTCGGCGGGGAGTTCGCCAGCGGGCAGCTCCCGGCCGGCTCCCCGCTGCTGCCGGCCGTGCAGCGGGCGGTGGTCGACGCCGGCGGGGAGCTGCCCCCCGAGCGCTCCCTCACCGCCGGCACCGACCTGCGCATCTACGCCGCCGCCGGCATCCCGACGCTGCACCACGGTCCTGGCGACCTGCGCCTGGCGCACGCCCCGCGGGAGCAGGTGCCGGTCGCCGACGTCCTGCTGTCCGCCCGGTCGCTGGCGCTGCTGGCCCTGCGCACCTGCGGGGTGGCGTGACCACCGTCGACTTCGCCGCCTGGGCCGAGCTGGCCGGCGGGTCGGACACCTCGCGCACCGAGTGGGCCGCCGTCCTCGACGCGTGGTCGCAGCCGCACCGCCGCTACCACGACCTCACCCACCTGGCCGCCGTCCTCGGCATCGTCGGGGAGCTGGCCGGGCACGCCGCCGACCCGGCCGCCGTCGCGCTGGCCGCCTGGTACCACGACGTGGTCTACGACCCGCTGCGCAGCGACAACGAGGAGGTCAGCGCCGAGCGCGCGCGGGCCGGGCTGCGCGGGCTCGTCGCCGAGGACACCGTCGAGGAGGTCGTCCGGCTGGTGCTGCTCACCGCCGGCCACGACCCGGCGGACGGCGACGCGAACGGCGCGGTGCTCTGCGACGCCGACCTGGCGGTGCTGGCCAGCCCGCCGCAGGCCTACGCCGGCTACGCCTCCGCCGTCCGCGAGGAGTACGCGCACTACTCCGACGAGGAGTTCACCACCGGCCGGATCGCGGTGCTCGAGCAGCTGCTCGCGCTGCCCGCCCTCTACCGGCTGCCGACGACCGCCGAGGCGTGGACGGCGCGGGCGCGGGCCAACCTGACCGCCGAGCTCAGCCTGCTGCGCGCGCGTTCTTCTTGAGCCGGAGGCCCGCGGCCACCAGCCGGCGCAGCAGCTCCCGCGCGCCCACCGGCTCGGCACCCGCCGCGACGCAGACGGCGTAGAGGTCCTCCGGCACGTCGTAGTGGTCGCCCTGGAAGGCCCGCCGCGGGATCTCGAGGTGCGCGGCGACGAAGGCGTGCAGCTCGTCGTAGTCGGTGTCGCTGACCAGGTGCGACCAGCGCCTCCCCCGCCACGGCCAGACGGGGGTGTCGATCAGCACGGTCACCGGCTCATCTTGCCCGCCGCTACGGTCAGGGGCATGAGCGAGGAGATCCGCTGGGGCGTCGTCGGGCCGGGCCGCATCGCGGAGAACGTCACCAGGGACCTCGCGCACGTCGACGGCGCCTCGGTCGTCGCCGTCGCCTCCCGCTCCAGCGACCGGGCCCGCGCCTTCGCCGACCGGCACGGCATCGGGCGCGCGCACGGCTCCTACGCGGCGATCCTGGCCGACCCGGACGTCGACGTCCTCTACGTCGCCACCCCGCACCCGCAGCACCACGCGATCGCCCTCGGCGCGCTGCGCGCCGGGAAGGCGCTGCTGGTGGAGAAGGCGTTCACCGCCACCGTCGCGGGCGCGCAGGAGGTCGTCGACCTGGCCCACGAGACCGGCGTCTTCGTGATGGAGGCGATGTGGACGCGGTTCCAGCCGGCCGTCGTCCGGCTGCGCGAGCTGATCGCCGACGGCGCGATCGGCGAGGTGCGGTCGGTGCAGGCCGACCTGGGCGTGCAGCGCGAGTTCGACCCCACCGACCGGCTGTTCGCCAAGGAGCTGGGCGGCGGCGCGCTGCTCGACCTCGGCGTCTACGTCGTCTCGTTCGCGCAGATGGTGCTCGGCACCCCCGACACCGTGCGCGCCACCGGGTCGACGTTCCCGACCGGCGTGGACGCCGAGGCGGCGCTGCTGCTCGGCTGGGCCGACGGCCGCTCGGCGTCGCTGCTGACCTCGCTGCGCAACGGCCTGCCCGGCCAGGCCCGGGTCTTCGGGACGGCGGGCTGGATCGACGTGCTCCCCCGCTTCCACCACCCGCAGACGATCGTGCTGCACCGGGCCGGCGCCGACCCGGAGGAGATCACCCTGCCGCAGACCGGTGGCGGGTACAGCCACGAGCTGGCCGAGGTCACCGGCTGCCTGCGCGCCGGGCGGGGCGAGAGCGCCGTCATGCCGCTGGCCGACACGCTCGCCGTCCAGCGGGTGCTGGAGGACGCCGCCGGCCAGCTGGGCGTCACGTTCGCCGAGGACCCGTCGGTCCTCTAGACGACGGCGGCCACCGCCGCCTCGAGGTCGCCGATCGTGCCGTCGTTGGCGAGGGTCACCCAGCGGCCGCCGAAGCCCTCGGCGGCGAACCGCTCGTAGGCGCGCACGACCCGGGCCTGCAGCGGCAGGTCCTCCTCGAACCGGTCGGTGGCGCGGCCGGCGTCGGTGTCCGCGCGGGTGGCGATGCGCTCGGCCTGCAGCCCGCGGGACGTGGTGACGTGCAGGGTGAGGTCCGGCCGCGGCAGGGCCAGCCGGCCGTACTCGAGGTCCTCGACCCAGCGGGCCGGCTCGTCGCTGCGGGTCAGCGCGCAGAGGTACGCGGCGTTGGACGCCGTCCACCGGTCGGCGACCACCACCGCGTCGTCGGGCAGGCCGGCGGCGAAGTCGCTGCGGTCCAGCGCGAACAGCAGCGCCCGCTCGAAGAACAGCGACCCGCTGGTGGTGGCGTCCGGACGGCGCAGCGCCGCGGCCAGGCTCGCGCCGTAGGGGCCCGCGTACCGCGGGAACGCCTCGGCCACCACCCGCTCGCCCCGGTCGGCCAGCACCCGGGCCACGCACCGCGCGGTGGTCGCCTTGCCGACGCCGTCCCCGCCCTCGACCGCGATCAGTCTGCTCATCGCGGTCAATCTCTCACGCCGCGGCCCGGGGCCTCCGCGGTGGCGGGGCGGGCGGCCAGGCGGCCCCCGTCGCCTCGGCCGCCGTCGGCACCCGGGTGTGCGTGCCGCCGGCCGCCCGGACCGCACCGGCGAACACGACGGCGTCGGTGACCGCCGCACCGCCGGGGTCGTTGTTGAAGTAGACGAGCACCTGGTCCTCGCCGTACGTCTCGGCCAGCCGGCCGGCCCACGCCTGCAGCGTCTCCGGCCGGTAGGCCCAGCTGCCCCCTGCCGGACCGTCGACGCCCACGTGCAGGCGCAGGTAGCCCCACTCGGCGGTGCGCCACAGCGGGGCCACCGGCTGCTCGCCCCGGTCGGCCCAGCACAGCGCCGCCTCGTACCGCTCCAGCAGCGTGCGGACGTCGTCGGTCCACCAGCTGGGGTGCCGCGGCTCCACCGCCACCCGGGTGCCGGCCGGGAACTGCGCCAGGCACTCGCTGAGCAGGTCGGGGTCCGCCTGCAGCGTGGGCGGCAGCTGCAGCAGGACGGCGTCCAGCCGGTCGCCCAGCCCGGCCACCCGGTCCATCAGCCGGGCGACCGGCTCGGCCGGCTCGCGCAGCCGCTTGAGGTGGGTGAGGAAGCGGGAGGCCTTGACCGCCCAGCGGTAGTCCGGCGGGGTGCGGTCCCGCCACGCCTCGAACGTCGTCCGCTCGGGCAGCCGGTAGAAGGCGTTGTTGCTCTCGACGGTGGCGAAGTGCGCGGCGTGGTGCTCCAGCCAGCGGCGCTGGGCGAGCGCCGGCGGGTAGAAGCGCCCGCGCCAGTCGCGGTACTGCCACCCCGACGTCCCGATCACCACGGTCACGCCGTCCGGCCTACCCTGCGGCGTCATGATCGACTCCCCGGCCGGCACCCCCGCCCGGTTCAAGGACCTCTGCATCGACGCCCGCGACCACCAGGCGCTGGCCGACTGGTGGTGCGCGGCGATGGGCTACCGCCGCCGCGACGAGCTCGAGCCCGATGAGGAGAAGTGGGTGCGGCCGACCGGCTGGCCGGTGCCGATCGTCGACCCGTCGGGCGCCGGGCCGCTCATCTGGGTCGTCCCGGTGCCAGAGCCGAAGGCCGTCAAGAACCGGGTGCACCACGACGTCGTCGGCGACACCGAGGCGCTGCTGGCGCTGGGCGCCACGGTGGTGCGGCGGCGCGACGCCGGGCCGGACGACGAACCGGACAGCGGCGCGATCGACTGGGACGTGCTCGCCGACCCCGAGGGCAACGAGTTCTGCGTCTTCTCCCCCGGCGGGTGATCAGCGAACGCCGACAGGGGCGGCCCCGCGATGCGGGACCGCCCCTGCCGAGCAGTGCTGGTGGTGCTGACCTGCTGGTGGTGCTGACCTGCTGGTGGTGCAGTGCTCCTCAGCGAGGAGCGGCGGGACTCAGAAGTCCATGCCGCCCATGCCGCCGTCGCCACCCGGCATGGCCGGAGCGGACTTCTCCGGCTTGTCGGCGACGACCGCCTCGGTGGTGAGGAACAGCGCCGCGATGGAAGCGGCGTTCTGCAGCGCCGAGCGGGTCACCTTGGCGGGGTCGATGATCCCGCCGGCGACCAGGTCCACGTACTCGCCGGTGGCGGCGTTGAGGCCCCAGCCGGTCTCCGAGTTGCGGACCTTCTCCGCCACGACGCCACCCTCGAGGCCGGCGTTGATGGCGATCTGCTTCAGCGGCGCCTCGAGCGCGACGCGCACGATGTTGGCACCGGTCGCCTCGTCACCCTCGAGCTCGAGCTTCTCGAACGCGACGGTGGTGGCCTGCGCCAGGGCGACGCCACCACCGGCGACGATGCCCTCCTCGACGGCGGCCTTGGCGTTGCGCACCGCGTCCTCGATGCGGTGCTTGCGCTCCTTGAGCTCGACCTCGGTCGCGGCACCCGCCTTGATGACGGCGACGCCACCGGCCAGCTTGGCCAGGCGCTCCTGCAGCTTCTCGCGGTCGTAGTCCGAGTCCGACTTCTCGATCTCGGCGCGGATCTGGTTGACGCGACCCTGGATCTGGTCGGCGTCACCGGCGCCCTCGATGATGGTCGTCTCGTCCTTGGTGGTGACGAACTTGCGCGCCCGGCCGAGCAGCGAGACGTCGGCGTTCTCCAGCTTGAGACCGACCTCCTCGCTGATGACCTGACCACCGGTGAGGATCGCGATGTCGCCGAGCATGGCCTTGCGACGGTCGCCGAAGCCGGGGGCCTTGACGGCGACCGACTTGAAGGTGCCGCGGATCTTGTTCACGACGAGGGTCGCGAGGGCCTCACCCTCGACGTCCTCGGCGATGATCGCGAGCGGCTTGCCCGACTGCATGACCTTCTCCAGCAGCGGGAGCAGGTCCTTGACCGAAGAGATCTTGCTGTTGACGACCAGGATGTACGGGTCGTCGAGCACGGTCTCCATGCGGTCGGTGTCGGTGACGAAGTACGCCGACAGGTGACCCTTGTCGAAGCGCATGCCCTCGGTGAGCTCGAGCTCGAGGCCGAAGGTGTTGCTCTCCTCGACGGTGATGACACCTTCCTTGCCGACCTTGTCCATGGCCTCGGCGATGAGCTCGCCGATGGCCGGGTCAGCGGCGGAGATCGACGCGGTGGCGGCGATCTGCTCCTTGGTCTCGACGTCCTTGGCCGTCGAGAGGAGGTACTCGGAGACCGAGGCGACGGCCTTCTCGATGCCCTTCTTCAGGGCCATCGGGTTCGCGCCGGCGGCGACGTTGCGCAGACCCTCGCGGACGAGGGCCTGGGCCAGCACGGTGGCGGTGGTGGTGCCGTCACCCGCGACGTCGTCGGTCTTCTTCGCGACCTCCTTGACGAGCTCGGCCCCGATCTTCTCCCACGGGTCCTCGAGCTCGATCTCCTTGGCGATGCTCACACCATCGTTGGTGATGGTGGGCGCGCCCCACTTCTTCTCGAGGACGACGTTGCGGCCCCGGGGACCGAGCGTCACCTTGACGGCGTCGGCGAGGGTGTTCATGCCCCGCTCGAGGCCGCGGCGCGCCTCTTCCTCGAAGGCGATCATCTTGGCCATGTGGTGATGTCCTCCATGCATGGATCGCTGGCTCGGTCAGGTCCGGCGCCCGCGACGGACGACACCGGCGTCAGGGCCTCCTGCGGCCCGCGACCAGTGCCTCACCGTTCCGACCTGGTTGGCACTCGGGTGCTCCGAGTGCCAACACGAAGTCTGGCACTCGACCCTTGTGAGTGCAAGAACGGGGGGTGCGGCCGGGCTGTTCCCGACCCTCGGAACGCAGTGCGGCCCGGCTCCCGAAGGAGCCGGGCCGCACCGACCAGGTGTGGTTCAGGCGCTGCGGACGGCGTCCGCCTGCGGCCCCTTCTCACCCTGGACGACCTCGAAGGTGACCCGCTGGCCCTCTTCGAGGCTCTTGTACCCGTCCATCTGGATGGCCGAGTAGTGGACGAAGACGTCCTGGCCGCCGTCGACGGCGATGAAGCCGAAGCCCTTCTCGGCGTTGAACCACTTCACGGTGCCCTGTGCCACGTGTCTGCTCCACGTTCCGTGCGTTCGGTCGCCCCCTCTGCGTCCGAGGGGTCGGGTGTCGTGCTCTTCCGCCCGCCGAACACGAACGTGGAACTCGAACCGCGCGGAACGGTACAGGAAGGGGTGTCGCAGGTCACGGGCCTGGAACGCACGCTTCAGCCGATTGTGGTACGGCGTGTCGTCACGCCGCGCGCCGCCCTGACCTCAGGAGATGAGCCCGGCCTCGCGCAGCGACCTCAGCGACGGCTTCACCGTGTGGCTCGGGCCGACGACCGGCAGCAGCGGGTCGAGCGTCTTGAGCCCCTCGCCGGTGTTGAGGACGACGGTCTCCTTGGCCGGGTCGAGCCGGCCGTCCTCGACCAGCTGGCGCAGCACCGCGGTGGTGACGCCGCCGGCGGTCTCGGCGAACACGCCCGTCGTGCGGGCCAGGTCGCGGATGCCCTGCACGATCTCCGCGTCGCCCACCCGGCCGACCGAGCCCCCGGTGCGCCGGATGGCGTCCAGCGCGTAGGGCCCGTCGGCGGGGTTGCCGATGTTCAGCGACTTCGCGATGCCGGTGGGCTTGACCGGCTTGACGACGTCCCAGCCGTTCTCGAACGCGGTCGCGATCGGGTCGCAGCCGGCCGACTGCGCGCCGAAGACGGTCCACCCGGTGTCCTCGACGATCCCGGCGGCCACCAGCTCGCGCCACGCCTTGTCGACCTTGGTCAGCAGCGAGCCGGACGCCATCGGGATGACCACCTGGGCCGGGATCCGCCAGCCGAGCTGCTCGGCGATCTCGTAGCCGACGGTCTTGGAGCCCTCGGCGTAGTAGGGCCGGACGTTCTGGTTGACGAACGCGGTGTCCTCGAACTCGTCGGTCTCGGCGAGCTCGCTGGTCAGCCGGTTGACGTCGTCGTAGGAGCCGTCGACGGCGACCAGCGCCTGGCCGTAGACCGCCGACTGGGTGATCTTCCCGGGCTCGAGGTCGCTGGGCACGAAGACGAACGAGGGCAGCCCCATCCGGGCGGCGTGCGCGGCGACCGAGTTGGCCAGGTTACCCGTGGAGGCGCAGGCGATCTTGGCGTAGCCGAAGCCCTTGGCCGCGGTGGCGGCCAGGCTGACGACGCGGTCCTTGAACGAGTGCGTGGGGTTGGCCGAGTCGTCCTTCACCCACAGCCCGCCGGTCAGCCCCAGCTCGGCGGCCAGCCGGTCGGCGCGGACCAGCGGCGTCATGCCCGGGTCGAGGGTGACCCGGTCGGCCGGGTCCTGCCCGACCGGCAGCAGCGCGGCGTAGCGCCAGATGTTCTGCGGGCCCGCCTCGATCTGCTCGCGGGTGACCGCGGCCAGCAGGTCCTTGTCGTAGTCGACCTCGAGCGGGCCGAAGCACTCCGCGCAGGCGTGCTCGGCGATGAGTCCGAAGGTGGCGCCGCAGTTGCGGCAGACCAGGCCGCGGGCGGGGTTCGGCGGGACCGGGCCGCCGGCCGCGGAATCGGCCTGCGCAGAGCCGGGAGCGGTCAGTGTCATGCGACGACTACCTCCTCATCTTCCCCGCGTCGGGCCGTCGAGCCGCGCGGGACGGAATTGGCACCTCCCGCCCGCGCAGGTGCGCGGGCGGCGGTTGCCGGGGCTTCATCGGGCCGTGTCCCTCTGCCCCTCTGGATGAGTGGAACGGCCAGGACTCTACCCGGGCGGGGAGCCGCGGTCCGGAACGGCCACGATGACCCCGTGGCCACCCGCATCGTCTACACCGACCTCGACGGCACGATGGTCGGTCCCCGCGGCTCGTTCTGGCACTCCGCGTCCCGGGACCTCACCGACTCCCCCGCCGGCGCGCTGCTCGAGCTGCACCGGGCCGACGTCCCGCTGGTGCTCGTCTCCGGCCGGACGTACGCCCAGCTCCAGGAGGCCGGGCGGATCTTCGCCGCGGACGGCGTCATCGCCGAGCTCGGCTCGCTGGTCGCCTGGGACCACGGCCGGCGGACCCAGCTGCTCACCGGCGACCTGCCCGACGAGCACGCCGGCCGGACGCCGGTGGAGGTGCTCGCCGAGCTGGGCGTCGTCGAGGCGCTGACCGCCGCGCACCGCGGCCGGCTGGAGTGGCACGCCCCCTGGCACGCCACCCACACCGGCGACGCGATGCTGCGCGGCCGGGTCGACACCGCCGCCGCCGACCGCTGGCTGGCCGCGCAGGGCTGGGAGTGGCTGACCGTCAAGGACAACGGCGCGGTGCCGGCGACCGCGGACATGACGCTGGACGACGCCGCGCTGCCCCCGCACGTCTACCACCTGATGCCGCGCGGGATCTCCAAGGGCGCCGCGATCCGCTGGGACCTCGCCCGCCGCGGCCTCGACCCGGCCGACGCGGTGGCGGTGGGCGACAGCATGAGCGACCTGGAGATGGCCCCGGCGGTGGGCCGGCTGTTCATCACCGCCAACGGCGCCGCGGTCGACGGGATGGCGGGGGCGATCGCGGCACTGCCCAACGTGACCGTCACCGACGGCGCGATGGGCGACGGCTGGGCCCAGGCGGTCCGCGCCTCGCTGTAGTCGGAGTGGATCCGTCGCGGTGTCGGAGCACCCGGGCACCCGGGCGGTGCTGCGCGGCATCCGCCGGACGGCGGCCCGCAGCGGCCGCCGGCCG
>NZ_JBFAOG010000026.1:0-33412 GCF_040659695.1 Modestobacter sp. NPDC049651 | reverse complement strand
AGGTCCTCCGCGTCCTGCTGGTTCCCCGACAACCGGTACGCCAGCCGGTACACCCGCGCCGAGTGCTCCCGCACCACCTGCTCCCACGACGGGGCCTCCCAGCCCTCGCGCTCGGGAGCCGGCGCGGTGCTGGTGGGAGCGGTGCTGGTGGGAGCGGTGCTGGTGATGGTGTCTGCAGCGGACATGGGGGTGCCTCCAACCCGTGAACGGTCGGCAGGTCTCCCCCACCAGGCCAGCGGCCGGGCCGGCGCCCCGGGCCCGGTCGAACCGAGCCGTACTGACGAGACGTCCGCGGAGGGGTACTCCCCTACTGCCGACGATCATGCCGCACGCCCGAGGCGGTTGTCCACCGCCACCACCTGTGAACAACCTGGCAGTCCGGGCCCGCAGCGGGCCGGGGAGACTGACCCGGACATGGACGCCTCCCCCGCCTCCCCCGCCCTGTCCCGACTGCTGCTGCTGGGCGCCACCGGCGACCTCGCCGGCCGGTTCCTGCTGCCGGCCCTCGCCGGGCTCCCCGACCCGGTGCAGGTCGTCGGCGCCGCGCCGGCACCCCTCGACGACGCCGGTCTGCGCGCCGCGGTCGACCCGCGGCTGGCCGCCGCCGGGGTCCCGGCGGACGCCCGCGCGGCGCTGCTGGGCCGGCTGCGCGGCCGGCCGGTCGACCTCACCGACCCGGCGACCGTCGCCGCCGCGGTGCGCGCCGCCGCCGGGGAGGAGGGCGCGCCGATCGCGGTCTACCTGGCCCTGCCCCCGGCGGCGTTCCCGCCCGCGCTGACCGCGCTGCGCGCCGCGGGCCTGCCGGCCGGCAGCCGGATCGCGGTGGAGAAGCCGTTCGGTGCCGACCTCGCCTCCGCGCGGGCGCTCAACGCGCTGCTGGCCGAGGTCGCCGGCAGCGAGCCCGCGGCGTTCCGGGTCGACCACGCGCTGGGCATGCCCGCGGCGCAGGCGCTGCTCGACGCCCGCGCGCCGGGCGGCCCGCTCGCCGGCCTCTGGGACGCCGCGCACCTTGCCCAGGTCGACCTGCTGTGGGAGGAGGGGCTCGGCCTGGAGGGCCGGGCTGCGTTCTACGACCGCACCGGCACCGTCCGCGACGTCGTCCAGAACCACGTGCTGCAGGTGCTCACCCTGGCCACCATGGAGCTGCCCGGGACGGCGGACGCCGTCGACCTGCACCGCGCGAAGCTCGACCTGCTGCGGGCCGTGCGGCTGGAGCACCCCGACGACCCCGGCGCGTGCACCCGGCGGGCCCGGTACACCGCCGGCACGCTGCCCGACGGCCGGCGGGTGCCGGACTACGCGACCGAGGACGGCGTCGACCCGGCCCGCGGCACCGAGACGTACGCGGAGCTGGTGCTGCGCATCGACACCCCGCGCTGGGCCGGCACCCGGTTCGTGCTGCGCGCCGGCAAGGGCCTGGACGGCGGCCGGACCGGCGTGGCGCTGCACCTGCGCGCCCCGCTGCCCGGCGACCTCCCCGTCGGCCGGCGCACCGCCCCCGACCGGCTGTGGCTGGGGCTCAACGAGGACGGCGGGCAGGGCGGCGAGCTCGACGCCTACCGCCGGGTGCTCGCCGACGTGCTCGGCGGCGGCGACCGCACCTCGGTCAGCGCTGCCGAGGCCGAGGCCTCCTGGCAGGTGGTCGACCCGGTCCTGGCCGCGTGGCGGGCCGGCACCGTCCCGCTGCTGGAGTACCCGGCGGGCTCGGCCGGGCCCGGGCTGCTCGGCGGCTGACCGCCGGTCAGCGGCCGAGCACCTGGGCGAGCGCTGCGGTGAGCCACTCCTCGGCCGCCGCCGCGGACTCCGGCGCCTGCTGGTGCCGGGCGGCGACGTGGAGGTCCGGGCGCACCAGCAGGACCCCGGCGTCGCCGGTCTCGCGCAGCTCCGCCCAGGTGCCGTACGGGTCGTCGAAGGGCAGCCCGGGGCCGATCGCCACCTCGGTGATCTCCAGCCCGAACCGCTCCCCCGCCGCCCGCGCGGCCGCCAGCCACGGGTCACCGCCCACGCCGGTGACCACGGCGAAGCGGCCGCGGCCGGCCAGGTCCAGCGTCGACACCCGGTGCCCGGCGCGGGTCACCCAGGTGTGCGGCAGCTTGGCACCGGGCCAGGTGGTGGGCTGGGCGTAGAGCTCCGGGTCGCGCCGCCACTCCGGCATCGGGGTGCCGTCGGGCACCACGGCCGCGGACCGGTAGCGCTGGTTGTGCTCGACACCGTGCGCGTCGAACTCGTGCGCCTTGTAGGCGATCGCCTCGCGCAGCGCGGTGCGGATCTTCTCCCCCTCCGGCCCGGGCGCCTTGCGCAGCGCGAGCTGTCGCTCCAGGGCCGCGACGTCGGTGGTGTCGGTGAGGTCGAGCGCGGTGAGGATCTTGCCGGTGTCGGCGATGCTCTGGTTGGCGCGCTCGACGATCTGCCGGGCGATCGGCGCGCGCTCGGCGTCGTAGCTGTCCAGCAGCGAGGGCGCCGCCGTGCCGGCGACGACGGCGCTGAGCTTCCAGGCCAGGTTGTAGGCGTCCTGGATCGAGGTGTTCGAGCCCAGCCCGTTCGTCGGCGGGTGCCGGTGCACCGCGTCGCCGGCGCAGAACACCCGGCCGCGGGACAGCGTGGTGGCGAAGTGGTGGTTCACCGTCCACGGGGACGCCGAGGTCACGCGCATCTCGAAGTCGTCGGTGCCGACCAGGGCCACGGCCAGCTCCCGGACGACGTCGTCGCTGAGGGTGGGCGGGCCGGCGGCCACCTCGTAGCCCCACATCAGCATCCACTCGGTCCACGGCTTGATCATCCGGAGCACGCCGAGGCCGACGCCCTCCTTCTCCGCGCCCGGCTGGAGCATCCAGTAGAGGACCGAGGGCCGGTGCGCCACCAGGTGGGTGAGGTCGGCCTCGAACACGATGCTCAGCGCGCCGGCGACCGCGCCCGGGCCCTCGAAGGGCAGGTCCAGGTCGGCGGCCACCCGGCTGCGGGCGCCGTCCGCCCCCACCAGGTAGCGGGAGCGGATCGTGTACTCGGCGCCGGTGAGCCGGTCGCGCACGGTGGTGGTGACGCCGTCGTCGTCCTGCACGTGGCCGAGGTACTCGGTGTCGAACCGGATCCGGGCGCCGCGCTCCTGGGCGGCCTTCATCAGCACCGGCTCGGTGATCGTCTGCGGCGCGTCGACCATCGTGCAGGGGCTGGCCAGCTCGTAGTCGGCGTGCCGCACGGTGTCGGTCCCCCAGGACGGGATCCGGCCGAGCTCCTCACCGGCCAGGCTGGTGCAGAAGGTGGTGTTGCCCATCTGGTGCCAGGGCGTCGCCACCCGCAGCAGGGCCTCCTCCAGGCCCACGTCCCGCAGCGTCTCCATCGTCCGCTGGTTGGTGATGTGCGCGCGGGGCGTGTCCGACAGCCGGCCGTACTTGGTCACCACGAGCGTGCTGGTGCCGTAGCTGGCCAGGAACAGCGCGGCCGCCGCCCCTGCCGGCCCCGAGCCCACG
The DNA here is from genome assembly GCF_040659695.1 of Modestobacter sp. NPDC049651. Lineage (NCBI taxonomy): Bacteria > Bacillati > Actinomycetota > Actinomycetes > Geodermatophilales > Geodermatophilaceae > Modestobacter > Modestobacter sp. NPDC049651. The sequence goes on along the minus strand of NZ_JBFAOG010000026.1, from coordinate 29,945 downwards.
ACCAGCACGTCGACCTGCACGGCGGCCTCCCCGCCACTGGTCCCGGTGCGGTGTGCGGCTGCGGTCATCGGCGTCCCTCTCCCCGGCGGGCCGCGGCCGGCCGCCGCGTGGCGGAAGACTCCTGGGACGCCGCCGGGTGTGTCAAGGGCCACCCGCGGACAGGTCGCGCGGCACCCGGTCGGAGGCCACCTTCCGTACACGCCGAGGAGTGCCGTCCCCGGGTGGCGGGTGCCCGGACCTGCGCCGACACTGCCGAGGGACCGTGTCGCTGCCGTCACACTCGGTGAGCGGTCCGGGGAACGTGCCGCTCACGGGGGAGGACGGGAGACCTGATGTCGCTGTACGAACGCCTCGGCCGGGAGGTCGGGATCCGGACCGCCGTCGACGACTTCTACGAGCGCGTCGTCGCCGACCCGCAGCTCGAGCACTACTTCGCCGACGCCGACCTGCCGCAGCTGCGCCGGCACCAGGCCGCCCTCCTGGTGCAGGTCACCGGCGGCCCCGCCGGGTACTCCGGCCGCGACCTCGCCACCGGCCACGCCGGGCTGGGCATCACCGCGGCGGACTTCGACCGGGTCGTGGGCCACCTCGTCGGCACGCTGACCGCGCTGGGCGTCGGCGACGACGACATCGCCGCGGTGGGGGCGGCGCTGAGCGCGCACCGCGACGAGATCGTGGCCGAGCCCGCCGCCGCGGGCTGACCCGGACGCCGGCCAGGGGACCGCATGGACATCCCGGCGATGCGCGCCACCTTCGCGAAGGCCGCCGCCCACGGGGACGAGGCGCCGCTCTGGTTCTACTCGCACCTGTTCCTCACGCACCCGGAGACCCGGGAGCTGTTCCCGGTGTCGATGGCGCACCAGCGGGACCGGCTGTTCGCCGCGCTGGGTGAGGTGGTGGCCCGGGTCGACGACCTGGAGGGGCTGGTGCCGGTCCTGCAGCAGCTGGGCCGCGACCACCGCAAGTTCGGCACCGTGGCCGCGCACTACCCGGCCGTCGGGGCGAGCCTGCTGGCCACGCTGGCGCACTTCGACCCCGCGTGGGACGACGCGGTGGCCGCGAGCTGGACCGAGGCCTACGAGCTGGTCGCGCAGGTGATGGTCGAGGCCGCCGACGCCGACGAGGGCACCCCGCCGTGGTGGGACGCCGAGGTGGTGGCCCACGAGCGGCGGACCCTGGACGTCGCCGTGCTGCGGCTGGTCACCGAGCAGCCGCTGGAGTACGCGCCCGGGCAGTCGTTGTCGGTGGAGACCGACCTGCGGCCGAAGCTGTGGCGCTGGTACTCCCCCGCCAACGCCCCACGGCCGGACCGCACCGTCGAGCTGCACGTCAAGGCGCGCGACGGCGGGCCGGTGAGCACGGCGCTGGTGCGCGGCCTCGCCGTCGGCGACGTCGTCCGGCTCGGGCCGCCGGTGGGCGGGCTGCGCCTGGACCCCGACTCCGACCGCGACCTGCTGCTGGTCGCCGGCGGCACCGGCCTCGCGCCGGTCAAGGCGATCGTCGACCAGGTGGCCCGGCAGGGCCCGGCACGGCGGGTCGACCTGTACCTCGGGGTGCGCACCGAGCACGACCTGTACGACGAGGCCGACCTGCGCCGGCTCGAGCAGGAGCACCGCTGGCTCACGGTCACCCGCGCCGTCTCGCACGACAAGGAGTCCGGGCTCGAGCACGGCGACGTCGGCGAGGTCGTCGTCCGGCACGGACCGTGGAGCAGCCGCGACGTCTACGTCGCCGGCAACGGCCCCACCGTCGAGGACACCGTCGCCCGGCTGGCCGCCTCCGGCCTGCCGGCAGACCGGGTGCGCACCGAGGTGTACGCCCCCAGCAGACCAGCACCGGACGTCAACGGAGAGGGAACCCGATGAGCGCCCACGAGCAGCCCGCGGACGACGGGCGGCGGCTCAGCCCCGCCGACGTCGACGCCGTCACGTTCACCCAGGCGACGATGCTCCACCCCGGCTACGTGACCACCGAGGTCGACGACTTCCTCTCGGTCGTCGCCGGGGAGCTCGGCCGGCTGACCACCGAGAACCAGCAGCTGCAGGACCGGGTCGAGGAGCTGCAGCAGCGGGTCGACAGCGCGCCGGCGCCGGTGTCGCCGAGCGACCAGGCCGTCGGCATCCTGATGACCGCCCAGCAGACCGCCGACCGCTACGTGGCCGAGGCGGAGGAGGTCAGCCGGCAGATGACCAGCACCGCGCGCACCCAGTACGAGGAGCAGCTGGCCGCGGCCCGGGAGAAGGCCGGCGCGATCATCCAGGCCGCGCAGGAGGCCGCGACCCGGGTGGTCGGACCGGCTCCGGGGGCGGGTGGCGGCGGGGAGCACCCCGACGCGGAGCTGCTGCAGGAGCAGGTGGCCTACCTCAAGGCGTTCGGCTCGGCGGTGCGCACCCAGCTGCGGTCCTACCTGGAGGCGCTGATCGCCGACGTGGAGCACGAGTGGGGCCGGGCCGACCCGGCCGGAGTGCCCCCGTCGCCCACGCGCATCCCGGCCCAGCGGCCGGACGTCCGGCGGCAGCCCGTGCCGGCGCGCTTCGAGGGGAACGCGGCCGGCGGGAGCTGACCGGTGCCGCGGAGGGGTGCGGCCGGGCGCCGCCCCCGGTAGACACGACCCATGACCGCGGACGGCGCCACCGGTGAGCGGTCGCCCCGCTCCGTCGACACCCACCACCTGGACCAGCTGCGCGCGCAGACCGAGCGGCTGGCCGCCGCCGCCGAACCGCTGCGGTCGGACTTCGCCGGCGCACCGGAGGAGCTGCTGGCCCGCGCGGAGGCGGCGGTCGAGGCGGCCGGCCCGGAGCTGCTGGCGCTCAGCCACGACCTGCACGCCCACCCCGAGGAGGGGTACGCCGAGCACCGGTCGGTGCAGGCCGTCGCCGACCTGCTGGCCGGGCACGGGCTGACCGCCGAGGTCGGCGCGCACGGGCTGCCGACGGCGCTGCGGGCCAGCGCCGGGTCCGGCGGCCCGACGGTGGCGGTGCTGGCCGAGTACGACGCGCTGCCGGGCATCGGGCACGGCTGCGGGCACAACATCATCTGCTCGGCCGCGGTCGGCGCGTTCCTCGGCCTGGCCGCCGTCCTCGCCGACGGCGCGCTGCCCGGGACGGCGCTGCTGCTGGGCACCCCCGCCGAGGAGGGCGGCGGCGGCAAGGAGCTGATGGCCCGCGCCGGCGCCTTCGACGGGGTGGACGCGGTCGTGATGCTGCACCCGTTCTCCTACGACGCGGCCGTCCAGCCCTTCCTCGGCCGGCGGCAGCTGCGGGTCCGCTACACCGGCATCGCGGCGCACGCCTCGGCCCAGCCGTTCATGGGCCGCAACGCGCTGGACGCCGTGGTCGCCGGCTACCAGGGCGTGGCGATGCTGCGGCAGCACGTCCCGGACACCGACCGGGTGCACGGGGTGATCACCGACGGTGGGCAGCGGCCGAACGTCGTCCCGGAGACCGCCAGCGCGCTGTACTACGTCCGGTCGGCGACCCCGGAGACGCTCGCCGACCTGTCCCGGCGGATGGAGGCGATCATGATCGCCGCGGCGGCGACCACCGGCTGCGGGTACGAGCTGGTCTGGGACGAGCTGCCGGCCTACCTGCCGATCCGGGCGAACCTGGAGCTCGCCGCCCGCTGGACCAGGGCCCAGGCCCGCCGCGGGCGCACCGCGCTGCCGCCCGGGGTGACCCCGGCGTCGCTGGCCGGGTCCACCGACCTGGGCAACGTGAGCGTCCGGGTGCCGGCGATCCACCCGATGATCGCCATCGCCGGCCCGGAGACCTCCATGCACACCACCCAGTTCGCCGCGGCCGCCGCCTCCCCGGCCGGTGACCGGGCGGTGCTCGACGGCGCGGTCGGCCTGGCGCTGACCGCGCTCGACGTGCTCGCCGACGCGGACCTGCGGGAGGCCGCCCGCGCGGAGTTCGACGCGGCGGGCGGGGTGCTCGACGTCCGGGAGGTCCTGGAGTGACCGGGGCCTTGGAATGACCGGGGCCCTGGTGCCAGCGCAGCAGTCCCAGACCGCACCGGACGCCCGTCCGCCGTCCGCCCGAGGAGCCCGATGACCACCAAGGCCAGTCCCGCACCGCCCAAGGACCGCCCGGCCCCACCCGCTCCCCCGCCCCCGCCGGGCTGGCGCCGCTGGCTCATCCCGGCCGGGGTGCTGCTCACGGTGGTGCTGCTGTTCGCCCCCGGCATGGCCGGCCAGGCGCGGGAGGTGGACTACGGCACGCTGAGCCGGCAGGTGGCCGACCGGCACGTCGAGACGCTGGTGCTCACCGCCGACGGGCAGATCAGCGGCACCTACCGGTCCTCCTTCCGCAGCGGCGAGGACTTCACCTCCCACTACCCGACCGGGCTGCAGGGCGTCGACGCGACGTTCCTGGACCAGGTGCGCGACCCGGACGTCGTCCCGCACTTCCGGGCGACCGGGGCCAGCGGCGGCTGGCTGGCGACGCTGCTGTCGCTGCTGCCGTTCGTGCTGTTCCTGGCGTTCTTCCTGTACCTCGGCCGGGCCGCCCGCCGGGGCATCGCCGGCGGGCTGGGCGGCATCCCGGGCGTGGGCCGGTCGCGGGCGAAGGTCGTCGACGAGGACCGGCCGAGCACCACCTTCGCCGACGTCGCCGGCTACGAGGGCGTGAAGCGCGACGTCACCGAGGTCGTCGACTTCCTGCGCAGCGGCGAGAAGTACGCCGCCGCGGGCGCGGTGGGCCCGCGCGGTGTGCTGATGGCCGGCCCGCCCGGCACCGGCAAGACGCTGCTGGCCCGGGCGGTGGCCGGCGAGGCGTCGGTGCCGTTCTTCTCCATCACCGGCTCCGGCTTCGTCGAGCTGTTCGTCGGGGTCGGCGCCTCCCGGGTGCGCGACCTGTTCGCCGAGGCCCGCAAGCGGGCACCGTCGATCATCTTCATCGACGAGATCGACGCGATCGGGCAGCGCCGCGGCGCGGGGCTGTCCACCAACGACGAGCGCGAGCAGACCCTCAACCAGCTGCTGGCCGAGATGGACGGCTTCGACCCGGCCACCGGCGTCGTCGTCATCGCGGCGACCAACCGCCCCGAGTCGCTGGACCCGGCGCTGCTGCGGCCGGGCCGGTTCGACCGGCAGGTCACCGTGCCGCTGCCCACCCAGCCCGAGCGGGCGGCGATCCTCGGGGTGCACGCCACGGGCAAGCACCTCGCCCCGGACGTCGACCTGACCGCCACGGCGCGGGCCACCCCCGGCTTCTCCGGCGCGGACCTCGCCAACCTGATGAACGAGGCGGCGATCGTCGCCGTCCGGGACGGGCGCACCGAGCTCACCGCGGCCGACCTGTCCACCGCCCGAGACCGGATCATCCTCGGCCAGCGGCAGGGGTCGAACTTCCTGCTGGAGAGCGAGAAGCACAGCGTGGCGGTGCACGAGTCCGGCCACGCCCTGGTCGCGGCCTTCTCCCCCGCCGCCGACCCGGTCGACCGGGTCACCATCCTGCCCAGCGGGATGGCGCTGGGCGTGACCGAGCAGGTGCCCGAGGAGGAGCGGCACCTGTACTCCGAGGAGCAGATGACCACCACGCTGGCCATCCGGCTCGGCGGCCGGGCCGCGGAGCTGGTGGTGTTCGGCCAGGGGTCGACCGGCGCCTCGAACGACCTCTCCGGCGCGACCGACCTGGCCGCCCGGATGGTCACCGAGTTCGGCCTCTCCCCCCGGCTCGGCCCGGTCGGCTACGGCAACGACGGGCCGCAGTTCCTCGGCGGCCGGCCGGGCGGCGACCGGCCCTACAGCCAGGAGACGCAGCGGGTCATCGACACCGAGGTCGCCCGGCTGCTGCGGGAGGCGGAGGCCCGGGCGGTGGAGCTGCTCACCACCCACCGGGACGCGCTGGACGCGCTCACCGAGCAGCTGCTCGAGCACGAGACGGTCGCCGGGGACGTCGTCCGGGCGATCGCCGACGGGCACCGGCCCGCGGGGAGCACCGCGATGTCGTGAGCCTTGCGGGTTTCTTGCGCTGGGCTGGGCGCTGCCGTGCGGTTGCCCCGGCACCGTCGTCCCTGTCGCCGGGAGCACCCGGCGGTCCAGGAACCCGAGTGGGAGACGCACCGTGACCGCCACGAAGACCGCCAAGGCCCGCACCACCCGCAAGATCCTCGGCTCGCTCGGCGTGCTCGGTGCCGCCGCCGCGGTCGCCGGGCTGGGCACCTTCGGCACGTTCACCGACAGCACCACGCCGGTCGACGCGCAGGTGGCCACCGGCACGCTGGCCATCGACCTGAACGCCGCGAACAGCACCGCCGCGCTGCCGCTGACCGCGGCCGGCTTCGTGCCCGGCGACTCGCTGAGCCGGACCTACGACCTGGTCAACACCGGCAACCTGGGCTTCGCCGGCATCTCCATGACCACCACCGCCCCGGTCTCCAGCGTGCTGGACACCGACCGGACCAACGGCCTGCAGCTGTCCGTCCAGTCCTGCGCCACCAGCTGGACCGAGACGAAGCTCGCCACCGGCGGCGCGACCTACGCCTGCGCGGCCCCGACCGCGCTGTACAACGGCCCGGCCGTGGCCGCCGGCAAGCAGCTGGCCGGGCTGAGCAGCCTCACCGCCGGCAGGTCCGACCACCTCATGGTCACCCTCAGCCTGCCGACCACCGCCGACAACGGCTTCATGGGCAAGAGCAGCACGCTGAGCCTCGCCTTCTCCGGCACCCAGGCGGCCGGCGCTGCCCGCTGATCCCCGCGGCGCGGGCGCACCGGTTCCGCTGCGGGCCGGGACACGGCAGGGTCGGGCAGGACCGTCCCGGCGTCCCCGGAGGAACCCGCATGACCAGCTCCCGTCCCCCCGCCCAGCGGCCCCGCGTGCTCGTCGTCGGCAGCGGGTTCGCCGGCACCTTCGCCGCCCGCACCCTGGAGCGGCTGGTGCCCCCGGAGGCCGCCGACCTCACCCTGGTCAGCGCGACCGACCACCTCTGCTACTCACCCCTGCTGCCGGAGGTCGCGGCCGGCCGGCTCGACCCGCAGCGCATCGCCGTCCCGCTGCGCAGCGTGCTGCACCGCACCCGCGCCCTCCAGGCGGTCGTCGGGGACGTCGACCTGGACGGGCGCACGGTGACCATCACCTCCGAGACCGACGGCGAACGGCAGCTGGCCTGGGACCGGCTGGTGCTCACCACCGGCAGCGTCACCCGCACCTTCGACACCCCCGGCCTCGGTGAGCACGCCATCGGCCTGAAGACCGCCCGCGAGGCCCAGGCGCTGCACGACCACGTGCTGCGGCAGCTGGAGCTCGCCGACGCCACCGACGACCCGGCGGAGCGGGCGGCGCGCGCGACGTTCGTCGTCGTGGGCGCCGGCTACGCGGGCACCGAGACCGCCGCCCAGCTGCAGCACACCACCCTGGAGCAGCTGGACCGCTTCCCCCGGCTGCGCCGCGAGGACGTGCACTGGCTGCTCGTCGACCTCGCCGAGCAGGTGCTGCCCGAGCTCGGGCCGCGGCTGGGCCGGGCAGCGCTGGACGTGGTGCGCCGGCGCGGGATGGACGTCCGGCTGGGCACCTCGCTCAGCGAGATCCGCGCCGACTCGGTGACGTTCACCGACGGCACCACCCTGCCGGCGCACACCGTGGTGTGGACCGTCGGCGTCACCCCGCCCCCGCTGGTCGCCCAGCTCGGCCTGCCCACCCGGCGGGGCCGGCTGGAGGTCGACGACCAGCTGCGGCTGCGCGAGCACGTGTGGGCCGCCGGCGACTCGGCCGCCGCGAAGGACCGGTACAGCCGGAAGGGCGCCGACTACCCGCCCACCGCGCAGCACGCGCAGCGCCAGGGGACGGCCATCGGCCGGAACGTCGCCGCGAGCCTGGGCTTGGGGACGGCGCGGCCGTACCGGCACCGCGACCTCGGGCTGGTCGCCGACCTCGGCGGGACGGCGTCGGTGGCCCGGCCGCTGGGCGTGCCGCTCACCGGGCTGCCGGCCAAGCTGGTCACCAAGGGCTACCACCTGTACGCGGTGCCGGCGATGGGCAACCGGGTGCGGGTGGCCGCCGACTGGCTGGTGAACCTGGTCAGCCGGCCGCTGCCGGCACAGCTGGGGCTGGTCTCACCGGAGGCCGCGACGCTCGCCGCGGAGCACCGCCGCAGCGCCTGATCACCGCGCCTTGATCACCGCACCCGGGTCACCGCCGGCGGATCGTGACGTCGTCGGTGCTGGTGACGCTGGAGCGCAGCCGCCGGTGCCCGACGCCGAGCCGCTCGAGCGCGGCCAGCGCCGACAGCTCCCCGGCCGTGGCGGCGAGCGCCTCCTCGTCGGGTCCGGGGTCGACCCGCACGACCACCCGGTGGCTGAACGCCGACAGCTGCTCGTCGTAGGTCAGCGTGCCCTCCTCGGTGAACCGGGAGGCGAAGATGTCGTGGTCGGCTGCCGTGGCGAGCAGGGCGGTGCGGGTGTCGTCGTCCAGGCCGTCGAAGACGCCGCGGACGACGACCCGGTAGGTGCGTGCGGTCACGGGCGGCGACGCTAGCGCCGCCGCCCGTGACCGGCGACCGGTTTCAGCGGCGGACGGCGCGGACCAGCGCGCGGACGCCGAGCACCGCGGCGCCCGCGGCGGCAACGTACGGGCCGGCGACCAGGACCGGGTCGACCACCTGGTGGCGGGCGTCGGAGCGGCCCGTCCGGGAGCCGGCCCCGTCGTGCGTCAGCTCGGTGCGCACCCCGGTCTCGGTGATCGGGTTGTCCGGGTGGCCGCTGAGCAGCGAGCTCAGCTGGCTGCCCCAGGAGTCGACCCGGTCGCCGACGATGAGCAGCATCCAGTGGGCGAGCCGGCCCTCGCTGAACCGGGCGTAGGCCAGCCGGCGGATCGCGCCGGACGCCCCGTGCAGCGGCTGCGCCGTGCCGAACACCGGCGTCACGAAGGCGTGCTCGATGGAGCGCTCGCGGCCCTCGGCGCCGGGCTGCCGCTCCGGGAAGTCCCAGTGGGCGCCGGTGTCGGCGGGGTACTGCAGCTTCGGGGACGACGGCCGGTCGGCGGGGTCGAGGTCCGCGCCCCAGCCGGGGATGCGGGCCCGGAGCTCCTCGCGGGTGGGCGGTGGGGTGCGCTTGTCGCGGACGTAGGCGCTGGGGACGTCGGACTCGGTCACGGTGGTCTCCTCCTCAGGCCGCGCTGGGCAGGATCAGCGGCTTGATGCAGCCGTCGAGCTTGGCCGAGAACACGTGGTAGGCCTCGGCGATGTCGTCGAGCGGGAACCGGTGGGTGACCATCGCCCGCGGGGTGAGGTGGCCGTTGCGCACGTGCTCGAACATCCGCGGCCACTGCCGCTTGACCGGCGTCTGGTTCATCCGCAGCGTCAGGCCCTTGTTCAGCGCGTCACCGAACTTGACCGCGTTGGGCACGGGGCCGTAGGCGCCGACGACGGAGACGGTGCCGCCCTTGCGGGCGCCGTCGATGGCCCAGTTGAGCGCGACCGGCGAGCCGCCCTGCAGCTTCAGCTTGGTGCCGGTGACGTGCATGAGGGCGTTGCCGTCGGCCTCGGCGCCGACCGCCTCGATGACGACGTCCGCACCCAGGTAGTCGGTCTGCTTCTTCAGCTCGACCACGACGTCCGCGTGCTCGTCGTAGTTGATGGTCTCCGCGTAGGCCATCTCCCGGGCTTTCTCCAGCCGGTTCTCCAGGTGGTCGACGACGATCACCCGGCCGGCGCCCATCAGCCACGCGGACTGGGCGGCGATCAGCCCGACCGGCCCGGCACCCAGGACGACGACCGTGTCGCCCTCGACGATCTCGCCGAGCTGGGCGCCGAAGTAGCCGGTGGCCGAGGCGTCGGTGAGCAGGACGGCGTCCTCGTCGTGCATCCAGTCCGGGATCTTCACCGGGCCGACGTCGGCGAACGGCACCCGGACGTACTCGGCCTGGCCGCCGTCGTAGCCGCCGGTGGTGTGCGAGTAGCCGTAGATGCCACCGACGGCGGTGGCGTTGGGGTTCACGTTGTGGCAGTTGGAGTACAGGCCGCGGGCGCAGAACCAGCACGAGCCGCAGAAGACGTTGAACGGCACCATCACCTTGTCGCCGACCTGCAGGTTCTGCACCGACGGACCGACCTGCTCGACGACGCCGATGAACTCGTGGCCGAAGGTGTGGCCGACCCGGGTGTCCGGCATCAGCCCGTGGTAGAGGTGCAGGTCGGAGCCGCAGATCGCCGCCAGGGTCACCCGCACGATCGCGTCGTTGGAGTGCTCGATGCGGGGCATCTCCTTCTCCGCCACCCTGATCTTGTACGGGCCGCGGTAGGTCATCGCCTTCATCGGTCTCCTCCGGAACGCCGGTCGTGGGCCGTGCGGGCAGGCCTCCGCCCGCGCACTGCCCGGGTACCTGCCCGATCGACCGCCCGCTAACCGCCTGGGCGGTCAGGGGCGGAGCCGGGCGTACCAGTCGGCCAGGTCGGCCAGCTGGTGGTGGGCGTTGAGGCCGCTGGGGTTGGGCACCGCCCACGTCTCGGCGCCGCCGATCCGCTCCGGCTGCACCCCGAGGACCGCCCTGGGCCGGCCGGCGGCCTGCCGCCACGCGGTGATCCCCAGGACGGCGACCCGCCGAGGCCGGAACCGCGCCACCAGCTCCCCCAGCGCGGCGAGCCCGCCGGCCAGCTCCTCCGGCGTCAGCTCGGCGGCGGTGCGGGTGGGCCGGTCGACGAGGTTCGTGCTGCCCAGCCCGTAGCCGAGCAGCTCCCTGTCCTCGTCCGGGGTGAGCAGCCGCGGGGTGAGCCCGGCCCGGTGCAGGGCCGGCCAGAACCGGTTGCCGGGCCGGGCGAAGTGGTGGCCGCGGGCCGCCGACGTCAACGACGGGTTGATGCCGCAGAACAGCACGTCGAGGCCGGGCCCGACCACGTCGGGCAGCGGCTTGACCGGGCCGGTGATCAGCGGTGCAGTCGCTGTACCCAGTCGCCCGGCACCCGGCCGGCCGGTCCCGGCGCCGGCTGGTCGGCCGGGTGGGACGTCGGTGCGGCCAGCTGCGGCCCGGTGTCGAACAGCCGCTCGGTCGAGTAGTCCCAGAACCACTCCTCGCCGGGCTCGAAGCTCTGCACGAACCGGTGGCCGGTGGTCCGGGCGTGCCCGGTCGCGTGCTGCGCGGGCGAGGAGTCGCAGCACCCCACGTGGCCGCACGCGGCGCACCGGCGCAGGTGGAACCACCAGCCGCCGTGGGCCTCGCACTCCGCGCAGCCGGTGCCGCTGGGGCCCACCGCCGGGTCGACGCCGTCGAGCACGTCCTGGTCGTCAGCCATGGCGCCGACCGTAGGTCAGGTCAGCGACGCCCGGTAGATCGCCTCGACCGCGCCGTCCAGCGTCCGGTCGAACTCCGCCGCCGGCTGCTGGGCGGCCAGCCCCTCGAGCAGCGCCCGGGAGAAGCTGGCGATCACCCCGGGGTTGCGGGCCAGCCGCTCGACCGCCTCGGCCCGCGCGTAGCCACCGGACAGCGCGAGCACCCGCAGCACCCGGGGGTCCTCGACCAGCGGCGTCCAGGAGCCGTCGACGGCCGGCAGCGAGAGCTTCAGCAGCACCGGCGCCGGGACGTCGTCCAGCCGGGCCAGCAGCCCGTCGAGCAGCAACCGGTCGGCCTCGGCCCGCTCCGGGCTGGTGATCTCGACCTCCGGTTCCAGGATCGGCACCAGCCCCGCGCCGGCGATCCGCGCCCCCACCTCGAACTGCTGGTCCAGCAGCTCGGCGACGCCGCCTGGGTCGGCCAGGTGCACCACCGAGCGCATCTTGGTGCCGAACACGCCGTGGGCGGTCGCGCTCGCCAGCAGCGCGTCGAGGTCCTCGATCGGCTTCATCAGCTGCACGCCGTCGGCGTCGGCGGCGAGGCCGCGGTCGACCTTGAGGAACGGCACGATCCCCTTGCGCTCGGCCAGGTACCGCGCCGCCGGCAGCCCGTCGACCTGACGCTCCATCGTCTGCTCGAACAGGATCACGCCGAGCACGCGGCGGCCGTCGAACACCGGGCTGGTCAGCACCCGCTCGCGCATCCGGTGCACGAGGTCGAACATCTCCGCGTCCCCGGACCACTCGTCGTCCCGGACGCCGTAGAGCCGCAACGCCCCCGGCGTGCTGCCCCCGCTCTGGTCCAGCGCCGCGAAGAAGCCCTGCCCGGTCGCGATGCGCTGCTGCTGCCCCTGGTCCACGGGACCTCCTCCTCCGCCGCCGGCCTGCACCCCCACCCTGGGCCGCGCGCCGCGGCGTGTCGAGGGGGTCGGCCGCACCCGGTCCACGCACCGGTGCGGCACCGGTGCACAGGACGCCGCGCTCACGGCAGACTGACCGCGATGGTCGTCGCCTCCCTCACCGCCCTGCTGGCGGCGCTGCTGTTCGCGACCTCGGCCACCTTCCAGCAGCACGCCTCCCGGGTGGTCGTGGCCGGCGGGCTGCACCACCCCGAGCACGGCGGCGCGGTCACCCGGCTGCTGCCGGTGCTGCTGCTGGTCCGCCGGTTGCTGCGCCAGCCGATCTGGCTGATCGGCTGGGTCACCAACCTGCTGGGCTTCTTCGTGCAGGCGCTGGCGCTGCACCTCGGGTCGGTCGCGCTCGTCCAGCCGCTGATGACCACCCAGCTGCTGTTCACCCTGCCGCTGATGTCGATCTGGAGCCGGCGGGCCCCGCTGCGCCGCGACTGGCTGGCGGTGCTGTCGATGTGCGCGGGCATCGCGGTGTTCCTCTCGGTGCGCGGCGCCGCTCCGACCGACGGGGGCGCGGAGCGCGGCGAGGTGCTGCTGTGCCTCGTGGTGAGCCTGGGCGTCGTCCTGCTGCTGCTCGCAGTGGCCCGCGGCCGGGAGCCCACCGCGCACTCGGCGATCGTCGGCGCGGGTGCCGGCATCTGCTTCGCGGCCAGCGCGATGCTGATCAAGCTGACGACGACCGACCTGCTCGAGCGCGGGGTGGTCGCCACCGCGACCGACTGGCCGGGCTACACGCTCGCGGTGTCGACGGTGCTGGGGTTGCTGCTGGGGCAGCAGGCGTACGCCGCCGGCGCGCTGCCCGTCGCGGTGGCTGCGATGTCGGTCACCAACCCGCTCGTGAGCTACCTGTTCGGCGTCCTCGCATTCCATGTTCAACCGCCGACCGGAGTGGGCACTCTTGCTGCAGTGGCATCGTCGGGGCTCCTGTTGTTCCTGGGAGCGGTGGGACTCGCCCACTCCCCGACCATCCACCGAGACGTGGCCCCTGAAGCTGTGAGCACTGCCCGATCTTGAAGATTGCGTGCCACCATCGGCAGGACGCGGTCCCCCTGACCCTGGCCTGTCGACCTCGAGCGAGGAACCACGCGTGAGCTTCTTCCCCAAGCACTCCCGCAGCGCCACCCCCGTGCCCGGCCCGCACCCGGCCGATGCCGCACTGGTGGCGCCGCTGGTCGAGGCGGAGGCCGCCCGCAGCGGGTCGACCGCGCTGACCAAGGCCCCGCCGGTCGACCAGGAACTGGTCATCGAGATCGTCGGCGTCAAGCGGACGATCCTGCGGGCCGTGCGCCTCCTGCTGGAGACGGTCGTCGTCCCGACCGTGCTGCTGGCGGTGCTGCTGCCCACCGCGGGGCTGTGGGCGGCCATGGGCGCTGCGCTGGGCTGGTGCTACCTGGCGGTCGCCGTCCGCTGGTTCCGCGGCCGGCAGATGCCCGGCACCATGCTGCTGGCGGTGAGCATGCTCTCCGGCCGCGCGGCCATCGCGCTGGCCACCTCCAGCGCCTTCGTCTACCTGATCCAGCCGGCCCTCGGCTCGGCGGTGATGGCGCTGCTGTTCGTGGGCAGCGCGCTGATCGGCCGGCCGATCACCCTCAAGCTGGCTCGCGACTTCGTGCACGTGCCGCACCACGTCATCGACCGCAAGCCGGTCCGGACGATGTTCGTCCAGGTCGCCCTGCTCTGGGGCCTCGGCCGGCTCGTCGACGCCGGGATGAGCCTGGCGTTCCTGCACAACAGCGTGAACGCCGGTCTGCTCTCCCGCGGCGTCTTCAGCCCGCTGCTCACCGTGCTCACCGTCGCGGTCTGCACGTTCTGGGGCTGGCGTGCGCTGCGCCGCAACGGCGTGCAGCTGCGGCTGCGCCCGGCGCACCTCCCCACCCCGGCGGACGTCCCCACCGCGTAGCCGCACCCCGCCACGACGGCCGTCCCCGACCCGGGGGCGGCCGTCGTCGCGTCCGGGGCCCGCTGCGGCAAGGTGGGGCCATGCAGCTGGCGGGAGCGGTCGTCCTGGTCACCGGCGCGAGCCGCGGCATCGGGGCGGCCACCGCCCGGGCGCTGGCCGCCGCCGGCGCGCACGTGGTGGTGAGCGGCCGGGACGCCGCGGCGCTGGCCGCCGTGGCCGGACCGCTGGGCGCCACCGCGCTGCCCGGCGACCTGTGCGACCCGCACCTGCCGGCCCGGCTGGTCGCCCGCACCGTGGAGCGGCACGGCCGGCTGGACGCCGTGGTCGCCAACGCCGGCGTCGGGCACGCCGGGCCGGTCGCGGAGATGACCGTCGACCGGATCGCCGAGCTGGTCGACGTGAACGTCCGCAGCCAGCTGCTGCTGGCCCGCGCCACCGCCGAGGTGATGGCCGACCAGGCCGCCGCGGACCCGGCGTGGTCCGGCGCGGTCGTCTTCCTCTCCTCGATCGCCGCCGCGGTCGGGGTGCCCGGCGAGAGCGTGTACAGCGCGACCAAGGCCGCCGTGGAGGCGTTCGCGCCGTTGCTCGGCGAGGAGCTGCGGCCCGCCCGGGTGCGGGTGTCGACGGTGCTCCCCGGGGTGGTCGAGACCGGGTTCTTCGCCACCCGGGGGCTGCCCTACGACCGGCGGGTGCCCCGGCCGGTGCCCGCCGACCGGGTCGCTGGAACCGTGCTCGACGTGCTGCGCACCGGCCGGGCCCGCACGATCCGGCCGCGCTGGCTCACCGTGCCCGCGCGGCTCGCGGCCACCGCGCCCGCCACCTACCGCGCCCTCGCCCGCCGCTTCTCCTAGACCCGCCTCACGCGAGGGCGCGGACGCGGGACGGTGGGTCCAGCCGGGCCAGCACCGCCTCGGCGATCCGCTCCGCCGACAACCCCTGCTCAGCCAGCAGCTGGTCGCGGACGCCGACCGGCAGGAAGTCCTGCGCCAGGCCCAGGGTGAGCAGCTCGGCCGGCGCGGCGGCGGCCCGCAGCGCCCGGCCCACCGCGTCGCCGAACCCGCCGGCCACCCCGTTGTCCTCCACCGTCACGACCAGCCGGTGCCCGCCCGCGGCCGCCACCAGCGCCGGGTCGACCGGCAGCACCCACCGCGGGTCGGCCACCGTGGCCCCCACACCGGCGGCCCGCAGCAGCTCCGCCGCGCGCAGCGCCGGCTCGGCCATCGGCCCCACCGGCAGCAGCAGCACGTCGGCCGCGCGGTCGGCGGTCAGCACGTCGGCGCCACCGATCCGGCCGACCGCGGGCAGGTCGCGGCCGGGGCTCCCCTTCGGGAACCGCAGCGCGGTCGGCCCGCCGTCCTCGGCGACCGCCTCGCCGAGCAGCTCGCGCAGCCGCGCGGCATCGCGCGGGGCGGCCACCCGCATGCCGGGGACGACGCCGAGCACCGAGAGGTCCCACATGCCGTTGTGGCTGGGGCCGTCGCTGCCGGTCACGCCGGCCCGGTCGAGCACGAAGGTCACCGGCAGCCGGTGCAGCGCGACGTCCAGCAGCACCTGGTCGAACGCCCGGTTGAGGAACGTGGCGTACAGCGCCACCACCGGGTGCAGGCCGCCCATCGCCATCCCCGCGGCGGCGGTGACGGCGTGCTGCTCGGCGATCCCGACGTCGACCACCCGGTCGGGGAACGCGCGGGCGAACGGGGCCAGCCCGGTCGGCTCGAGCATCGCCGCGGTGAGCGCGACGACGTCCCGGCGGCGGGAGCCCACCTCGACCAGCTCCGCGGCGAGCACCGACGTCCAGGACGGGCGCTGCGGACCGGTGCGCGGCGGGGCGACGGCGTGCTGCCGGTCCAGCTCGTCGGTCTCGGCGGGCTGGTGGCCGCGCCCCTTGCTGGTGCGCACGTGCACCACCACCGGCCGGCGGAGGTCGCGGGCCTCGGTGAGCGCGTCCTCCAGCTCGGCGAGGTCGTGCCCGTCGACCGGCCCGAGGTAGGCCAGCCCCAGCGCCTCGAACACCGAGCCGCCGGGCAGCGCGGCCAGGTGCGCGGGCAGCCCACCGGCGGTCGGTGCGTAGGAGCGGCCGTTGTCGTTGAGCACCACGACGACGGGGCGCCGCGGCCCCGCACCGAGGTTGTTGAGCGCCTCCCAGCACATCCCGCCGGTGAGCGCGCCGTCGCCGACCACGGCGACCACGCACGCGTCGTCCTCACCGCGCAGCACGGCAGCCCGGGCCAGGCCGTCGGCGTAGCTCAGGCTGGTGGAGGCGTGGCTGTTCTCCACCCAGTCGTGCTCGCTCTCGGCGCGGCACGGGTACCCGGAGACGCCGCCGGGCTGGCGCAGCGTGCCGAAGGCGTGCGCCCGGCCCGTGACCAGCTTGTGCACGTAGGACTGGTGGCCGGTGTCCCAGACGACCGGGTGCCGCGGCGAGTCGAAGACCCGGTGCAGCGCCAGGGTCAGCTCGACCACGCCGAGGCTCGGCCCCAGGTGCCCGCCGGTGCGCGAGACGGTCTCGACCAGCGTGCGGCGGACCTCGGCGGCGAGGTCGGCCAGCTGGTCGGCGTCCAGCGCGCGCAGGTCGGCCGGGCACCCGACCTGCGCGAGCAACCCGGTCACACCGAGCTCGCGGCGCGCAGCGACTCCTTCAACGACCCGATCGTCGCCAGCACCGCCGAGGGCTCGTAGCCGCAGTGCGCCATGCAGTTGCTGCAGCGCTCGTCGCGGCCGCGGCCGTAGGAGTCCCAGTCGGTGGTCTCGATGAGCTCCTTGTAGGTGCTCACGTGACCGTCGTCGAGCAGGTAGCAGGGCTTCTGCCAGCCCAGCAGCGAGTACGACGGGATGCCCCACGGCGTGCACTGCAGGTCGACCCGGCCCTCGAGGAAGTCGAGGAACATCGGCGAGTGGTTGAGCCGCCACTTCTTGCGGCGGCCCTCGCCGAACGCCTTCTTGAACAGCTCGCGGGTCTGCTCGACGCCCAGCCAGTGCTCCTGGTCGGGCGCCTTCTCGTAGGCGTACCCGGGCGAGATCTGCATGTTGTCCACGCCGAGCTCGTCGTTGAGGTAGTCGAGCACGTCGATGACGTCCTGCGGGGTGTCGGTGTCGAAGAACGTCGTGTTGGTCATGACCCGGAACCCGGCGTCCTTGACCTGCTGGATGGCCGAGACCGCCAGGTCGAACACGCCGGCCTTGCTCACCGAGTGGTCGTGCCGCTCGCGCAGCCCGTCGATGTGCACCATCCAGGAGAAGTTCTTGTGCGGGGTGAACTTGTGCAGGTGCTTGGGGATCAGCAGCGCGTTGGTGCACAGGAAGACGATCTTCCCGCGGTCGAGCAGCTGGCGGACGATCTCGTCGATCTGCGGGTGCATCAGGGGCTCGCCGCCGGCGATGGAGACCATCGGCGCGCCGCTCTCCTCGATCGCCCCGACCGCCTGCTCGACCGGCATCCGCTGCTTGAGCAGGGTGTGCGGCTGCTGGATCTTGCCGCAGCCGACGCACTTGAGGTTGCAGGCGAACAGCGGCTCGAGCTCGACCAGCAGCGGGTACTTCTCCCGCCGCATGATCTTCTGCTTCATCACGTACGTGCCCAGCCGCACGGTCTGGCGCATCGGCATGGCCATGTCAGTTCATCTCCTCAGGACGGTTCCCCGGGCGGGCTGCCTCCCGGGGCAGGGCGAACGAGACGTCCTCGCGAGCACCGTCGGCGCTGCTCACCGAGACGTCCCCCAGACCCCGCAGCGCGCCGACCAGCGCGTCGACGAGGTGCGGCGGAGCGGAGGCGCCGGCGGTGACGCCGACGCGGCGGGCGCCGGCGAGCCAGCGCAGGTCGACCTGCCCGGCGTCGTCGACGAGGTGGGCGCGGACGCCGTCGGCCTCGACGACCTCGGCCAGCCGGACGGAGTTCGACGAGTTCGCCGACCCGACGACCAGCACCAGGTCGCTGGCCGCCGCCACCTCCCGGACGGCGCGCTGCCGGTTGGTGGTGGCGTAGCAGATGTCGTCGCTGCGCGGCGCCGACAGCGCGGGGAACCGGCGGCGCAGCACCGCGGCGACCTCCTCGGCCTCGTCGACGGCGAGCGTGGTCTGCATGACGTAGGCGACCCGGTCGGGATCGGCCGGCTGCACCCGCTCGGCCGCCGCGGCGTCCGCCACGACGACCACCGCGGCCGGCGCCTCGCCGCGGGTGCCGACCACCTCCTCGTGGTCGGCGTGGCCGATCAGGAAGACGGTGTCGCCGCGCCCGCCGTACCGGCGCACCTCGCTGTGCACCTTGGTCACGAGAGGGCAGGTGGCGTCGACGACGGCGAGCTGCCGCCGTGCGGCGTCGGCGCGCACCTGCGGGGCGACGCCGTGCGCGGCGAGGACGACGGTGCCCCCGGCCGGGACCTCGTCGACCTCCTGCACGAACACCGCGCCGCGGGCCTCGAGGCCGGCCACCACGTGGGCGTTGTGCACGATCTGCCGGCGGACGTACACCGGCGCCTCCGCGCGGTCGAGCTCCCGCTCGACGGCCTGCACGGCGCGCTCGACGCCGGCGCAGAACGACCGCGGGTTCGCCAGCCGCACCTCGCGGTCGCCGGCGGCGGCGGCCCACTCGGCGAGCGCCGGGGCGGCCCGGCGCAGCGCGGCCAGCGCGCGGAGCCCGCGGGCCGGGGTGCCCGGGGAGACCAGCGGGTGCCGCGGGGTGTCGACGACCGCCCGGACGGCGGACACCGGCACGCCGGCCCCGGCGGCGAGCGCCGCGGACTCCGTGTCGACCGCCAGCGCGCCGGTCGCGGCGAGCTCGGCCCGGCGCCGGCCGGTGACCACCCCGTCCACGGTGGCCAGCGGCCCGACGTGCACCCGCAGGCCCCGCCGGCGCAGCGCCGCGGCCAGCAGCGGCGCCGCCGGGCACGGGGTGACCGCGCCGTCCGGCCCGCGGAGCTCCGCGGCCACCACCAGGTCGCCCGGCTCCAGCGCCGGGTCCAGCGCCCCGGCCACGCCGGCGACCAGCACCGCGGAGGCGCCGGACAGGTCGGCGGCGGCCGACCGGGCCGGGCCCATCCCGGTGCGCAGCACCCGGGCGCCGGGCACCCGCCCGGCGAGCGCGGCGTGCTCGACGCGCAGCGGGGTGGCCACCACCGGGGTGGTCATGCCGCCACCCCGAGCACCCGGCCCAGCGCCTGCACCGGCCAGACCAGCCGGTAGAGGTGGTAGTTGATGTAGAAGAAGCCGGGGAAGCCGGTGCCGGTGAACTGCGGCTCGTCCCAGGTGCCGTCGGGCCGCTGGGTGTCCACCAGCCACCGGACGCCGCGGTCGACCGCCGGCCCGCGCTCCCCCGCGGCGTGCAGGGCCAGCAGGGCCCAGGCCGTCTGGGAGGCGGTCGAGTCGCCGCGGCCGATCCACGCTGGGTCGGTGTAGGAGCGCAGGTCCTCACCCCAGCCGCCGTCGGCGTTCTGGTGCGCCTCCAGCCAGGCCACCGCGCGGCGGACCGCCGGGTGGTCGGCCGGCAGCCCCGCGGCGACCAGCGCCGGGACGACGGCCCCGGTGCCGTACAGGTGGTTGGCGCCCCACCGGCCGTACCAGGACCCCTCGGCCTCCTGCGCGTCCAGCAGCCACTGCACGCCGCGGCGGCAGTCCTCGGTGCCGGCCAGGCCCTCGGCGGCGAGCATCTCCACCACGTGCGCGGTGACGTCGGCCGACGGCGGGTCGGTGAGGTTGCCGAAGTCGCAGAACGGCAGCCGGGCGGGCATCGCGCCGGTGTTGTCCGCGTCGAAGGCGCCCCACCCGCCGTCCCGGCTCTGCATGCCGCGCACCCACGCCAGGCCGCGGTCCAGCGCGCCGCGCACCCGGTCGGGCTCGGGGTGGTCGACCCGGCGCAGCGCCAGCACGACCTCGGCGCTGTCGTCGGTGTCGGGGTAGACGTCGTTGGCGAACTCGAACGCCCAGCCGCCCGGCGCCAGGTCCGGCCGGCGCACCGCCCAGTCGCCGGGCACCCGCACCTCCTCGGCGAGCAGCCAGTCGGCGGCGGCGAGCACGGCCGGGTCGTCGGCGGGGGCGCCGGCGTCCAGCAGGGCGACGACGGCGAGGCCGGTGTCCCAGACCGGCGACTGGCAGGCCTCCAGCCGGCGGACGACGCCGTCCGGCGTCTCCTCGCGGACGATGAAGCCCGCCAGGCCGGCGAGCCCCGCCCTCATCACCGGGTGGTCGAGCGGGTAGCCGGAGAGGTGCAGCGCCAGCAGCGAGTAGACCCACGGGGGCTGGATGCCGCCCCACCCGCCGTCGGCCTCCTGCCGGGCGACGACCCACTCCAGCGCCGCGGCCACCGCGTGCCGGCGCAGCCAGCGCACCGGTCGGCGCTCGTAGTGGTGCAGCACCCGGTCCAGCCGCTGGAACGCGCCGGTCCACGTCCAGGCCGGGTCGAAGCGGGGCGGGCGGGCGCCGCTGCGCAGCTCGTCGATGCCGAAGGCGACCGGGCGGGAGGGCCGCAGCGACCCGACGACGGTCAGCGGGACGATCGTGCCGCGCGCCCAGCAGCCCCAGTCGTAGACGTTCAGCGGCACCGACGCCGGCAGCAGCACCAGCTCCGGCGGCATCACCGGCAGGTCGTCCCAGGACCACAGCCCCACCAGCGCCAGCCAGATGCGGGTGAACACCCGAGCCCGCTCGACCCCGCCGAGGGACTGCACCACCCCGGCGGCCCGGCGCATGTGCTCGGCGTCCGGGGCGTCGCCGGCCAGCCGGAGCGCCACCCACGCCTCGACGGTGACCGACAGGTCGGCCGGCCCGCCGGCGAAGGTGCCCCACGAGCCGTCGGCCCGCTGCTGGGAGCGGATCCAGCGGGCCGCCTCGGTGGTCTCCTGCTCGCCGCGGATGCCGAGGAACTCGCGCAGCAGCAGGTCCTCGGCGTCCATGGTCACGTTGGTCTCGAGCTCGCCCTTCCACCAGCCGGCGGGGTCCTGCAGCGAGCGCAGGTGGGCCACCGCCCGGTGCAGGGCCTCGGTGGCGCGGGCCGGGCCGCCCAGCTCACCGGGCGTCCGCGCATCGGTGAGCAGGCTCATCAGTGCTCCCGGCCCACGACGAAGTCGGCGAGCGCGTCGAGCTCGGCCCGCGGGACGGGCCGCAGGTCGACCTCGTCCAGCGCCGCGCGGGCGGCGTCCACCTGCCGGCGGGCCTCGGCGGCGGTCCAGGCGCGGGCGCCGCAGGCCTCGACCAGCTCGGCGGCGCGGCGCAGCCCGGCCTCCTCGGCGGGACCGGCGGCGTCGCCGGCCGGTGCGGGCGGGGTGCGCAGCCAGTCGGCCAGCTCGTCCCGCCCGTCGCAGCGCTGGGACAGCGCGTAGGCGACCGGCAGGGACTTCTTGCGCGAGCGCAGGTCGTTGAGCACCGGTTTGCCGGTGACCGCCGGCTCGCCCCAGATGCCGAGCAGGTCGTCCACCAGCTGGAAGGCGGTGCCCAGGTGGTCGCCGTAGCGGGTGAGCGCCGCGACGGTGGCCGGCGGGGCCCCGGCGGCCAGCGCCCCCATGCCGGCGCTGGCGGCGATCAGCGCGCCGGTCTTGCCGGCCACCATCCGCAGGCACTCGTCCAGCGTCACCTCGGCGCGCTGCTCGAACTGCAGGTCCTCGACCTGGCCGCGGATCAGCTCGCGGGTGGCCCGCAGCAGCGTCTGGCTCAGCGCCACGGCGTGCGGTGAGCCGCTGTCGAGCACCACCTCCAGCGCCAGGCCCACCATCGCGTCGCCGGTGAGGATCGCGTTGGCGCTGCCCCACACCGCCCACACGGTGGCGCGGTGCCGGCGCTCGGTGTCGCCGTCCATCAGGTCGTCGTGCACCAGCGAGAAGTTGTGCACCAGCTCCACGGCCACCGCGCTGGGCACGGCGTCGGCGTCCGTGCCGCCGCAGGCCTCCGCGCCGAGCAGCACCAGCGCCGGGCGCAGCGCCTTGCCGCCGCCGGCCTCCCGGCGGGGCGTGCCGTCGGCCTCGGTCCAGCCCAGGTGGTAGGCGGACAGGGCCCGGGTCGTCGGGTCGAGCCGGTCGACCGCCGCCCGCAGTGCGGGCTCGACGGCGTCGCGGCTGCGGTGCAGCAGGGGCGTGACCATCGTCGTCATGCGGCTGTTCCTCCTCGGGCGGTGCGGCTGGGCAGCTGCGCGAGGAGGTCCTGCGCGGCGGCCGCACCGCTGCGGACCGCCCCCTCCATCGTCGCGGGCCAGCCGGTGGCGGTCCAGGCGCCGGCCACCACGAGTCCCGGGGCTCGGGTGCGGGGGCCGGGGCGATGAGCGGCGTTGCCGGGCAGCGGGGCGAACGTGGCGGTGCGCTCGCGGGTGACGAAGGCGTCGAGCACCTGCGCGCCGGCGGCGGCCGGCAGCAGCGCCCGGAGTGCGGCGAGCTGCTCGTCGACGAGCTCGGCGGCGGGGCGGTCGACGAGGTCGGCGGCCGCCGACAGCGACACGGCGAGGTACTGGGCGCCGGGGTGCCGGCCGTCGGCCAGCCCGGACTGCCGGGTGCGGTCGAACACCCACTGCACCGGGCTGCCGACGCCGGCGAGGAACGGCTCGGCCAGCACGGGCCGGTCGAGGACCACGTGCACGTTGACGATCGGCACCGCACCCAGCCGGTCGGCCCAGCCCGCGGGGAGGTCGAGCGCACCGGCCGGCAGCAGCGCCTCGGTGACCGGCGGCGGCGCGGCGAGGACGACGGCGTCCACGGCCAGCGGGTCGGCGTCCCGGACCGCCACGGTCCAGCCGGCGCCGTCCCGGTCCAGGCCGGTGACCTTCGCGCCGGTGCGCACCTGCGCGCCGGCCGCGCTGAGCGCCCGCTCCCCCGCCGTGCCGTGCAGCGCGCCCAGCGGCGCCAGCGCCCAGCCGATGTCGGCCGCGGCCGGGTCGGTGAGCAGCCCGTCCTGGAACACGGTGGCGGCCAGCGCCAGCGAGGCGTCCTCGGCGCGGGCGTTGAGGGTGGCGATGCCGACCAGGTCCCACATCGCGGCGGTGGTGGCGGCGTTCTGGCCGTGCCGGGCCAGCCAGCCACCGAAGCTCTGCGCGTCGGTGGCGGGGTCGTCGCGGTCGACCCGGCGCAGCGCCAGCGCGCCGCGCACCGCGCGCAGCCGGTCGGCCGGGCCGAGCACCGAGTAGCGCGCCAGCGACGAGGACAGGTGGAACGGCGCGGGGGCGCCGCTGCGGCGCAGCCGCCAGGTGCGGTCGCGGCCGGGGGTGCGCACCGGGATGTCCAGCCGGGGCTGCAGGTGCACCTGGTCGCGGACGCCGAGCCGCTCGACCAGCTCCAGGTAGGCGGTGCAGCAGCGGAGGAAGACGTGCTGGCCGGTGTCGACGTCCAGCTCACCGACGGGCGAGGAGCGGCGGAAGGAGGTGGTCAGCCCGCCCAGCCGCGGCTTGGCCTCCAGCAGGGTCACCGCGCAGCCGGCGTCGGCGAGCGCCAGCCCGGCGGTGAGCCCGGCCAGCCCGCCGCCGACGACCACCACCCGGCGGCCGGCGTCGCTCGCTGCGTGCACGGGCGCCCCCAGCGCGCTGCTCATGCGCTCCGCCCGATGAGCGAGCGGACGGCGACGCTCGCCTTCTGCCGCCCCGACAGCGACAGCCGCTGGGTGTAGACCAGCTGCGGCTGGGCGGCGATCTGGTCGCCCAGCTCGCGGTAGATGCCGGCCATCGCGGTGGTGCAGGCGGCGCTGCGCCGGTCCAGCAGCGGGGTGAGCAGGTCGCCCTGGTCGTACCAGCCGCGGGACCGCTCGACGCCGGCGCGGACGAGCCGGGCCAGCCCGCCGTCGGGGTCGGCCAGCGCCCCCCGCTCGTCGACGCGCAGCTCCACGCCGAACCGGTCCAGGTCCTCGGCGGGCAGGTAGACCCGGCCGTTGCGCAGGTCCTCGCGGATGTCGCGGAGGATGTTCGTCTGCTGCAGCCCGATGCCCAGCGCGTCGGCGTACCGCGGGGCGCGCACCGGGTCGCTGCTGCCGAACACGCCCAGGCACAGCCGGCCGACCGACCCGGCCACGTTGCGGCAGTAGCCGACCAGCTCCTCGAAGGTGGCGTACCGGTGACCGGTCACGTCCATCTCCGCGCCGTCGATGATCTCCTCGAAGGCGTCCAGCGGGATCGGGTGGTGGCGCACCGCGTCGGCGACCGCGGCGAGCACCGGGTCGGCGCCGCTGCCGCCGGCGGCCACGTCGCGCACCGAGGCGCGCACCTCGGCGAGGCCGGCGAGCTTCTCCGGCTCCGGCAGGTCGCCGTCGCCGATGTCGTCGATCCGCCGGGCCAGCGCGTAGACCGCGCAGAGCACCGCGCGCTTGCGGGCCGGCAGCAGCCGGATGCCGTAGTAGAAGTTGCCGGCCTCCCGGCGGGTGATGTCCACGCACTCGGCGTAGGCCTGGGCCACGGTGGAGGTCATCGTCGGGCTCCGATCAGCAGGGCGGCCGCATGCCGGACGACGTCCCTGCGCCGCGGCCGCGGGGGTCCGGCGAGCACACTGCCACCCGCCCTCCGCAGCGCGTCCACGGTGGCCAGCCCGCCGGCCGCGAAACCGGCCACGGCGACCCGCGCCCAGCCGCGCAGCTCGCGCACCAGTAGGGGCCCGGCGGTGAGCAGCTCCTCGGCGACGGCGACCTGCGCGAGCACCAGCCGGGCCAGCCGGGGGCTGGTCGTGGCGGCGTCGAGGTCGGTCTCGGGCACCCCGGCGGCGGCCAGCGCGTCCTGCGGCAGGTAGACCCGGCCGGCGCGGCGGTCCTCGGCCACGTCCTGCCAGTGCTCCAGCAGCTGGAGCGCGTTGCACACCCGGTCCGACAGCGCGACCCGCTGCGGGGTCGAGGCGCCGAACAGCTCCAGCACGATCCGCCCGACCGGCGCGGCCGACAGGTCGCAGTAGCCCAGCAGCGCGTCGAGGTCGGCGTACCGGGTCACGACCTGGTCCTGCAGGTTGGCCTGCACCAGCCGTTGGAACGGCTCCTCGGACAGCCCCCGGGCGCGCACGGTCGGTGCCAGCCGGGCCAGCGCGGGGGTGCGCACCGGCGCGCCGCGCCACAGGTCGGCCAGCTCCGCGGAGCACGCCCGCAGCTGCGCGGTGCGGTCGCCGGGGGCCTCGTCGCCCAGGTCGTCGACCAGCCGCAGCACGTCGTAGACGGCCTGCAGGTCGGCGCGCAGCCGCGCGGGCAGCACCCGGAGGGCGACCGGGAAGTTCTCCGCCTGCTCCTTGGCGACGGCGTGCGCGGTCCGCCTCCCGGGGTCGCGCCCGGCAGCCGCGCCGGTCACCGCGCCGTCGTCCTCGCAGGCAGCCCCGCCCGGGGCGGTTCCCACCGGGTCGGGCGAGGTGATCGGACCGGACGGCACGGGGAACAGCCTGTCCGCCGATCGGGTCGAATTGTGCGTCCGGCGCGCAGGTTGTTGCCAGAGGTCGACCCGCAGGGGGTCGATTTGTCACGCTGGGACAAACGCACGGCGGGAACAACGCCGGTACCGGGCGACCTGGAGCAGACGTGACCGATCCTGCCGCATCCCGCGCGGACGCGCTCGCCGGGCTGCTGCCCGGGTTGATCGCCGGGCTGCCGGAGCTGCTGGACGACGTGGCCGCCGAGCTCCAGGCGGTGGCCCCCGAGTACGCCGCGGCGCTCACCGAGCGCGACCTGGAGGTGCTGGCCGCCGGCGAGGTGGCGATGCGCCGGCTGGTGACGGCCGCCGGCGCGGGCGGCAGCGCAGGGATCGAGGGGGACGCCGGGATCGAGGGGGACGCCGGGCCCGAGGGCGGTGCGGGGCTCGAGGGCGTGGGCGCGGAGGCCGTGCAGCCGCTGTTCGAGGAGGTCGGACGCAGCCAGTGGCGGGCGGGCTTCTCCCTGCCGACGCTGCTGGGCGCCTTCCAGGCCGGCGCCCGGGTGGCCTGGCGGCACGTGTCCGCGGTCGCCCTGGCGCGCGCCGTCGACCCGGAGGTGCTCGCCGTCCTGGGCGGGGCGCTGTTCGAGCTGGTCGACCACCTGTCCTCCGCCGCGGCCGCCGGCTTCGTCGCCGAGCAGGAGGAGGCGGCGCTGGCCCAGCAGCGGCTGCGCGACGAGCTGGTCGAGCTGCTGCTGTCCGACCGGTCCGACAGCGCCGCGGTCCGCTCGGCCGCCCGCCGGGCCGGCTGGCCGCTGCCGGAGACCGCCACGGTCGTGCTCGCCGCTGCCGAGGACGAGGCCTCCCGCCGGGCGATCACCCGGCTGGGCCCCCGCAGCCTGCGGTTCCGCACCCAGACCGTGCAGGGCGCCGTCGTCCCGGACCCCGACTCCCCCGAGCGCCGCGAGCTGCTCAGCCAGGTGCTGCGCGACTGCCCGGCCGTCGTCGGCCCGGTGGTGTCGGTGGACGCGCTGCCGATGTGCGCCCGGATGTCGCGGGTGGCCACCGACCTGACGCGCGCCGGGGTGCTGCGCGCGACCCCCGTGTTCGTCGACGACCACCTCGGCTCGCTGCTGGTGCACCGCGAGCCCCGGCTGCTGGAGACGCTGCGCAGCCGCCGGCTGGCGCCGCTGGCGGCGGCCGCGGCGAACTCCCGCCCGCAGCTGCAGGACACCCTGCGCTCGTGGCTGGTGCACATGGGCGACAACCGGGCGGTCGCCGCGGACCTGCGGGTGCACCCGCAGACGGTGCGCTACCGGCTGGCCCGCCTGCGCGAGCTGTTCGGTCCCGCGCTCGAGGACCCGACGGTCCGGCTGGAGCTGCTGCTGGTGCTCGCCTGGGACTGAGCCGGCGCCTGGACGGGGGCACCGCCGAGCTCGGCCAGCACCTCGGTCATCGCCGCGGCCAGCGCCCGGGCGTCGGGCACCAGCGCGGGGTCGACGGCCAGGCCCACCACCAGGTCGCCGTTCCAGCCCAGCGCCCCGACGGCCAGCGGCGTGCCCGGCGCCAGCGGCAGCAGCGGCGCCGCCCAGACGATGCGGGCGCCGGTCACGTACAGCTGGGCGTCGGGCCCGGGCATGTTCGACACCACCGCGGAGAAGGTGCGCGGGCCGTACACGGTGCGGGCGAACCAGCGGTGCAGCGGGTACGGCAGCCGTTCGGCGACGTCGGACATCACGAACCGGGAGGCCAGCGCCCGCGATCCGCCGCGCAGCCGCTCCGCGCGCCGGGCGACCTCGGCCAGCCGCTGCCGCTCGCCGTACCCGTCGCCCACCCCGTGCAGCGGCAGGTCGACCATCACCGCCGCGGTCGCGTTGCCCTCCGCGGCCGAGCCGGGGTCGCGCATGACCAGGGGCACCGAGACGCGCACGGTGCCGGGCAGGCCGGCGCGGTCGGCGGTGACCCGGGCGAGCCCGCCGGCGACCGCGGTGAGCAGCACGTCGGTGATGCGGGCGCCGACCCCGCGGGCCACCGCCCGCACCTCGGGGAGCGGCACGACCAGGGTGGTGAAGTCGCGGGCGCCGGTGCCGCTGACCGGGAAGCGCCCGGACGGCGACCCGTCGGTGGCCAGCTGCGCGATGCCGGCCACCGTGCCGGCCAGCACCTGCAGCGCGCCCGGCCGCGGCCGCTCCCCGCCCAGCGGCGGCAGCTCGGGCTCCAGGATCTGCAGCGACTGCAGCACCGTGCCGATGCCGTCGGCGACCACGTGGTGCACCACGAACACGACCGCCGCCCGGTCGGTGTCCACGCCGTGCACCACGCGGAACTGCCAGAGCGGGCGGTCGCGGGGCATCGGGGTGGCGGCGATCCGGGCGATCAGCGCGTCGAACGCGGCCATGCCGCCGGGCCGGCCGTCGGGCCGGGTGAGGTCGTCCAGCGGGACGTGCCACTCCCAGTCCAGGTCCGGGGCCCCGACCCAGGTCGGGCGGCGCCACCGCGACGGCGCCGACAGCCGCTGCTGGAACCGCGGCAGGTGCGGCAGCACCGACCGGATCCGCGCCTCGACCTCCTCCCGGGTGGGGGCACCGCCGGGCCGGGCGCTGGTGTCCAGCAGCACGACCCCGCCGACGTGCTGCGGCGCCCCGGGCGTCTCCACGTGCAGGAAGAACGCGTCGGCCGCGGGCACCCGCGGCGGCGCGCCGGGTCGTCGACCGGCCAGCCGGATCGCCAGTGCCACCGCTGCTGCTCCTCCCGCGACGTCCAGGACCCAGTGGTTGGCGGTGGCCAGCACGACCAGCACGGTCACCGCGACGTGCACGGCGCTCACCAGCTGGGTGCGCGCACCCCCCGAGATCAGCGCCAGCACGACGCTCACCCACAGCGCCCAGGCCACGTGCAGCGAGGGCATCGCGGCGACGGTGTTGGCGTGCTCCACCAGCGGGGAGCCCCAGGAGCCGACCGTGCGGTGCTGGAGCACCGTGTCGACGAAACCCGCCCCGGGCAGCAGCCGCGGGGGCATCAGCGGGTAGAGCGCGAAGCCCAGGCAGCCGAGCAGGTTGAGCCAGACGAACGAGGTGCGCGCCCAGCGGTAGACGTCCGGGCGCCGCCACCAGACCCAGCCCAGCAGCAGGAAGGCGCTGAGCACGTAGGTGAGCGCGTACTCGTAGTTGGCCAGCACGGTGAGCGTGCGGTGCGGCGCGAGCCACGTGTTGAGCGTCCGCTCGACGTCCAGGTGCAGCGTGCGCTCGAGGTCGAACAGCTCCCGCGCGTTCCGCTCGGCCCGGGCGTGCCGTGCCGCCCCGCCGAGCGCCTGCACCCAGCTGTAGACGGCGAAGGTCGCCAGGCCGATGACCAGTTCGCGGCCCAGGTGCGGGCGGCGGACGGCGGGCGCCGGCCGGTCCGGAGCGGTCGCCGCTCCCCCGCTGACGTCGCCCCCGCCGAGGTCGCCTCTGCCGAGCACCCGCCAGTCGTAGCACGACCCGGCGCCGGCCGGGGGCCGGGACGCGACCGGCCGGGGCCCCCGGAGGGGTCCCGGCCGGCCGGTGCGTCAGCGGGGGTGGACCTCGTCGGCCTGCGGCCCGCGGTCACCGGGGCTGCTGGTGAACTCCACCCGCTGGCCCTCGGCGAGCTCCCGGTAGCCGCCGGTGTCGGCGATCGCGGAGAAGTGCACGAACACGTCCGCGCTGCCGTCGTCGGGCTCGATGAACCCGAAGCCCTTCTCGGCGTTGAACCACTTCACCGTGCCGCCACCGGCGCCGGCCGGCGCCGCGCTGCGGGAGACGTTGCCCCCGCGCGGCGCGCGGTCCCGGCGGTCGTCGCGCCGGTCGTCGCGCCGGTTGTCCCAGCCTCCGCGGTCGTCGCGCCGGCTCCCGCGGTCGTCACGCCGGCTCCCGCCACCGCCGCCGAGCGGGGTCACCGCGTCGGCCTGCGGACCCCGGTCACCCGGGCGCGAGGTGAAGTCCACCCGCTGGCCCTCGGCGAGCTCGCGGTAGCCGCCGGTGTCGGCGATCGCGGAGAAGTGCACGAACACGTCGGCGCTGCCGTCGTCGGGCTCGATGAACCCGAAGCCCTTCTCGGCGTTGAACCACTTCACGGTGCCGTTGCCGCCACCGCCAGCGGTCTGACCGCCGCGCGGCGCCCGGTCGTACCCGTCGTCCCAGCCCCGGTCGTCGCGCCGGCTCCCGCGGTCGTCACGCCGGCTCCCGCCACCGCCGCCCAGCGGGGTCACCGCGTCGGCCTGCGGACCTCGGTCACCCGGGCGCGAGGTGAAGTCCACCCGCTGGCCCTCGGCGAGCTCCCGGTAGCCGCCGGTGTCGGCGATCGCGGAGAAGTGCACGAACACGTCGGCGCTGCCGTCGTCGGGCTCGATGAAGCCGAAGCCCTTCTCGGCGTTGAACCACTTCACGGTGCCGTTGCCGCCACCACCCGAGCCGCCACCGGTCTGACCGCCGCGCGGCGCCCGGTCGTACCCGTCGTCCCAGCCCCGGTCGTCGCGCCGGCCCCCCGCCGGCGCCCCCCCCCCCCCCCCGGGGCCCGGGGGGGGGGGGGGGGCGCGCGGGGCCCCGGGGGGGCGGCAGCGCGCCCCCCGGGGCGCCG
>NZ_JBFAOG010000025.1:34906-44750 GCF_040659695.1 Modestobacter sp. NPDC049651 | reverse complement strand
CGTTGCCGAGCTCGGCGATCAGGTCGGTGGCCGCGCCGGCGGACCGGGTGTCGTTCCAGAGCAGGGCGGGACGGACGACCTGGCCGGCCTCGTCGAGGCAGACCATGCCGTGCTGCTGGCCGCCGACGGCGACCGCCGCGACGTCGTCCAGGCCGCCGGCCGCACCGATCGCCTCGGTGAGCGCGGCGTCCCAGGCGGCGGGGGCCACCTCGGTGCCGTCGGGGTGCTTGGCGCGCCCCTCCCGGACCAGCTCCCCGGTGTCGGCGTCGCGTACGACGACCTTGCACGACTGCGTCGAGGAGTCGATCCCGGCGACCAGCGTCATGTGTCCGTCCCGTCCTGCTCTGTCAGTTCGTGCGGGTCAGCGGGCGCCGAGCACGTGCTCGACCATCAGCTGGTCGATGCGGACGACGCCCGCGCCGCGCTGGGCGACGGCCTCGGCGTCGAAGTCCTCCAGCGCCGAGCGGTCGTTGAGCAGCTCCTCGTAGCCGCCCTCGCCGAGGGTCGGGGTGCGCAGCTCGTCGACCTTGGCCGCGGCCAGGGCCTCCTGCACCTCCGGGTCGGCGCGGAACGCGGCGGCGCGCTCCTTGAGCAGCAGGTAGGTGCGCATGTTGGCGGCGGCCGAACGCCACACGCCGTCCATGTCCTCGGGGCGACCCGGCTTGTAGTCGAAGTGCCGCGGGCCGTCGTAGGACGGGCCACCGAGCGCCGGGCCGTTCTCCAGCAGGTCGACGGTGCTGAAGGCCTGCAGCAGGTCGCCGTGGCCGAAGACCAGGTCCTGGTCGAACTTCGGCCCGTGCTGGCCGTTGAGGTCGATGTGGAACAGCTTGCCCAGCCACAGCGCCTCGGCGATGCCGTGGGTGTAGTTGAGGTTGGACATCTGCTCGTGGCCGACCTCGGGGTTGATCCCGACGAGGTCCTTGTGCTGCAGCTTGTTGATGAAGGCGATCGCGTGCCCGATCGTCGGCAGGAAGATGTCGCCACGGGGCTCGTTCGGCTTGGGCTCCAGGGCGAACTTCAAGCCGTAGCCGCGGTCCTCCGAGTACTGCGCCAGGGTGTCGATGGCCTCGGCGTAGCGGTCCAGCGAGGCGAACAGGTCCTTGGCGACGTCGACCTCGGTGCCCTCGCGACCGCCCCACAGGACGTAGGTGTGGGCGCCCAGCTCGGCGGCCAGGTCCATGTTCCGCATGACCTTGCGCATCGCGAAGCGGCGGACCTCGCGGTCGTTCGCGGTGAGGCCACCCTCCTTGAACACCGGGTGGCTGAACAGGTTGGTGGTCACCATCGGGACGACCAGGCCGGTCTCCTCGATGGCGCCGCGGAAGCGCTTGATGATCTCGTCGCGCGCGGCGGCGTCGCTCCCGAAGGGGATCACGTCGTCGTCGTGGAAGGTGACGCCGTAGGCGCCCATCTCGGCGAGCTTGTGCACCGACTCGACGACGTCGACGGGCTTGCGGGTGTTCGAGCCGAACGGGTCGGTGCCGGTCCAGCCCACCGTCCAGAGGCCGAAGGTGAACTTGTCCTCGCGGGTCGGCTTCAGGTCGCTCATCAGATGTCCTCCGGGACGGTCGACGATTTGTTTTGCACTAGAACAATAACCCAGTTCACACGTATTCTCGACGGGTGGCCCCCGAATCGCTAGGCGCGCGTCCGTCGTCGGTGCGCGCCGCCAACCTGGGGCTCGTGCTGCGCACCGTGTGCGCCGCGGACGAGCGCCCGTCCCGGGCCGACATCGCCGCCGCGACCGGCACGACCCGGGCCACCGCGGCGCGGCTGGCCGACGACCTGGTGGCCGCCGGCCTGCTCGACGAGGTCGAGCGGACCCCCACCGCGCGGCGCGGTCGCCCGGCCACCCCGCTGGCCCCCGGCTCCCGGTTCGCCGCGCTCGGCCTGCAGGCCGACGCCGCCCTGCTCGTCGCCCGGGTGCTGGACCTGCGCGGCCGGGTCGTCGCCGAGCGGGTCGAGGACGGCGACTTCGCCGGCAGCGAGCCCGGGCCCACGCTCGACCGGCTCGGCGCCCTGGCCGCCCGCCTGGTCGCCGACCTGCCTCCGGACCTCCACCTGGTCGGTGCCGGTCTGGCCCTGCCGGGCATCGTCGACGTCGCCACCGGTTCGCTGCTGCGTGCCCCGAACCTGGGCTGGTCCGACGAGCGCCCGGCCGAGCGCCTGGCGCGCTGGCTGCCACCGGGCCTGGTCCCGCTGCTGGGCAACGAGGCGGACCTCGCCGCCCGCACCGTCGCCGAGGCCGGACCGGGCCGCCCCGGCACGCACCGCGACTTCCTCTACCTGTCCGGCCAGATCGGCGTCGGCGGCGCGGCGGTCCTCGGCGGCCGGGTGATGACCGGCAGCTCCGGCTGGGCCGGCGAGGTCGGCCACGTCTGCGTCGACCCGGACGGGCCGGCCTGCCGCTGCGGGTCGACCGGCTGCCTGGAGCAGTACGCCGGTCGCGACGCCCTGCTGGCCGCCGCGGGTCTCCCCCGGGGCACCGCGCCGGCCGTGCTGGCCGAGCGCGCCGCCGCCGGCGACCCGGCCGCCGGAGCGGCGCTGGACACCGCCGCGTGGGCGCTGGGCATCGCCCTGGCCGGGGCCCTCAACGTGCTGGACATCCCGGTCGTGGTGCTCGGCGGCCACCTGGGCGAGCTCGGCGACCTGCTGTGCCCGCGGGTGGCCGACCACCTGGCCCGCCGGGTGCTGTCCGCCCGCTGGCGCCGGCCGACCATCGCCTCGGCCGCGAACGGGCCGGGCGCCGGTGCGACCGGCGCGGCGCTGCGCGCCCTCGAGGACGTCCTGGCCGACCCGGCCGCGTGGCTGGGCCGGCCGGACGTCCCCGCCTGACACCGCCGGGCTACTTCCCGAAGCCGGCGGTGAGGCCGCTGAGCAGGTAGCGCCGGGCGAACAGGTACACGAGGAAGATCGGGACGAGGGACAGCGTGACCGCTGCGAGCAGACCCGGCACGTTGGTGCCGAACTGGCTCGAGAAGGTCGTCAGGCCCAGGGTCAGCGTGCGCTGCTCCGGGGACTGGGTGAGCACCAGCGGGAACAGGTAGCCGTTCCAGGCACCCATCGCCGTGAACACCGAGACCGTGGTGATGGCCGGCTTGGCCAGCGGCAGCACCAGGTTGCGGAGCACCCCGAGGGCCCCCGCGCCGTCCAGGGTCTGCGCCTCGTACAGCTCGTTGGGGATGTCGCGCAGGCTGTTGGTCATCACCAGCAGCGAGACCGGCAGCGCGAAGGCCGCGGTGGGCAGGATGATCGCCAGCAGGGTGTCGTACAGGTGCAGCTGGTTGATCATCAGGAAGATCGGCACGATCACCGCCTGCGCGGGCACCGCGAGGCCGACGAGCATCAGCGAGAAGCCGCGCTGCACCAGCGTGCTGGTGCTGCGGGCCACCGCGTAGGCCGCCGGGACGGTCAGCACGATGACGATGGCCACCGTCGCCACCGTGACGATGACGTTGTTCAGGAAGTAGCGCCCGAAGCCGCCCTCGAACACCGACCTGTAGTTGTCCAGCGTCGGGGAGCCCGGCGGGGTCAGCGGGTTGTCGGTCAGGTACGTCTGCCGGGTCCGCAGGCTGCCGCTGACCAGGTAGTAGATCGGCACGATGACCAGCACGAACCAGACCAGGGCGAGGACGCCGGCCAGCCAGTTCGGCCGCTCCCGGCCGATCTTGCGCCGCTTGGCGCCGGTGACCGGGCCGTCCGGGTCGGTGGACGCCGGCACCCTCGCCGTGGGGATGCCGGACTGGGTGAGGCTCACAGACCCTCCTGCTGGCTGGACATCGAGCGGAAGCCGGTCAGCCGCGTGACGGCGAGGGACAGACCCGCGCCGAGCACCAGCAGCACCACCGCGATCGCGCTGGCGTAGCCGTACTCGAACCCGCCGAACCCGGTCTGGTACATGTACAGCGGCAGGATGCGGGACGCCGTCCCGGGACCGCCGTTGGTGATGATCAGGATCGTGTCGAACGTGGTCACCGAGCCGACCAGCATGAGCACGGTCGAGGTGATCACCGTGTAGCGCATCAGCGGCAGGGTGATCCGGAAGAACTGCTTGTACCGGCCGGCGCCGTCGATGGTCGCGGCCTCGTAGATCTGGACCGGGATGCCGCGCGCCGCGCTTTGGTAGAGCAGCGTGTGGAACGGCACGTACTGCCAGGTCAGCACCCAGGCGACCGCGTAGACGACGATGCTGCTGTCGCCCAGGAAGTCGAAGTGGTCCAGCAGCGGGATGTGCCGGGTGACCCCGAAGTTCGGGTCGAAGATCGAGTGCCAGAGCAGCGCGATCGCGGCGGTGGACAGCAGCACCGGCAGGAAGAAGATCGAGCTCAGGATGGCCCGGTTGCGCTGACGGCCGGCCGCCCAGACCCCGATCATCAGTGCGATCGGGGTCTGGACGACCCACCCGAGGACCATGAACAGGAAGGTCAGCCACAGCGAGTGGCGGACCTCGGCGTCCTGGAACAGGCGCGACCAGTTCCCACCACCGGACAGGCTCGGGAAACCGAACCCGTCCCAGTCGGTGAAGCTGAGGTACACGACCAGCAGCATCGGCAGGACCGCGAAGATCCCGAAGAAGAGCAGCGCCGGCGTCATGTACCAGCCGCTGGGACGCTCCCGCCCCTTGACAGCCATGTCAGGTCCTCTGTGTTCTCGCTGGTGCGGTGACTCAGCCGGCCAGGGCCTTGACGAAGCCCTCCGGCGTCTGCTTCCCGTTGAACAGGTTGCTGAGCTCGGTGAGCATCTTGGTCGCCTCGTCGGACTTGAGGTCCTGGTCCCACGACAGCTGGAAGTTCTTCGCGTTCGACGTCATGTCGAAGATGGCCACGCCGTAGTCGGCGTTGTCCGTCTTGGCGATCTGGTCGCGCGCGTTCTTCAGCGGCATCACGTCGCCGGCCTTGATCAGGTCGGAGACGTAGGTCGGGTCGTTGACCGTCTTGGCGACGTAGTCCAGCGCCGCGTCCTTGGACTTGGAGTCCTTGGTGACGGAGTAGAAGTTGGACACGTTGCCCACCAGGTTCGACGGGTCGCCCTTGCCGCCGTCGATGGCCGGGAAGGCCCCGTACCCGAGGTTGCCGGCCTTCACGAAGTCGGGGCTCTGGCCCAGCTGGTTGGTGTACTCCCACGAGCCCATCAGGTGGAAGCCCGCCTGGTCGGTCGCGAGGATGGTCGAGGCGCCGCCCACGTCGTAGCCCACCGACTGGAACTTGTTGCCGAACGCACCCCGCTTGATGAGGTCGTTGAGCATCGTCATCGCCTGCACGACCTCGGGCTGGTTCCAGCCGCCGTTCTTGCCGTCGCGGATGTTCTGGAAGACCTCCGGGCCGCCGACGCGGTCCAGCAGGTACTCCGCCCACATCAGCTCGGTCCACGACTGCGAGCCGGCCAGGGCGATCGGGGTCACGCCCTTGGCCTTGAGCGCGTCCACGTCGGCGAGCAGCTCGTCCCAGGTCTTCGGGGACTCGCTGATGCCCGCGGACTCGAGGACCTTCTTGTTGTTGAACAGCAGGACCGGCTGGACACCGCGCATCGGCAGGCCGTAGGTCTTGCCGTCGAACTGCGCACCCGCGGCGACGCTGGGCAGGAACGCGTCCTTGAGCTCCGGGTTCTTGTCCAGGAGCGGGGTCAGGTCCTCGATCTTGCCGGCGTCGACGTAGGGCTTGAGGTTGCCGCCACCCCAGTTGAAGAAGACGTCGGGCGCCTTCGAGCCGTTGATCGAGGTGCGCAGCTGCTGCTTGTACGGGTCGTTGGCGAAGGTGACCAGCTTGGCCTTGCCGTCGCCGTCCTTGTTGAAGCGGTCGATCGAGGCCTGCTCGATCGGGTTCAGCGTCGTGTCCTGGAGCGCCCAGACGGTGGCAGCGCCACCACCGGAGCCGCCGGAGGTGCTGTCGGAGCCGCAGGCGGCGACCAGGGCACCCGCCAGGACAAGGGTCGTGGCCGACATGGCCACGCGGATCGAGCGACGGGAAGTCATCCCACGCCACCTTCCTGTTTCGTCGTTGAAAACCGAAAGTTTCGAACGGTTGCGAGAACGTAAGCCCGCTCACGCTGGAGTGTCAACGCCACACGTCGTAAGCGTGGCCGGTTCGTGACCCGGAGCGGAACCGGACTGTAACCACTGCGCAACGAGCACCGTCCGACGGTTCCGGTTCGTCGAAACTTTCGTTACGCTGCACCTCCGCGCCGACGGCGCTGCGGTCCGATCGGCTCCCCTCTGGCGGAGCCGGCCGGGCCTGACCGACGAGGACCGAGAGGTGGGACAGTGCCGCCCCATCCCGTGGGCCGACCCACGCTGGCGAGCATCGCCGCGGCGGCCGGCGTCTCGCTGCCCACCGTGTCCAAGGTGGTCAACGGCAAGCAGGACGTCTCGGCCGCCACCCGCGACCGCATCCAGGCGCTGCTCGAGCAGCACAACTACGTGCCCGTGGCCCGCAAGGGCAACGAGGACCTGCTGGTCGACGTCGTGCTGCCGGCGCTGGAGAGCCCCTGGGCGATCGAGATCCTCCGGGGCATCACCGAGAGCGGCCTCGAGGTCGTCGTCAACACCCTGGCGCGCCCGGTGGGCAAGGACTGGGTGCAGTCGCTCATCGCCGGCGGACGGCGGGGCGCCCTGGTGGTCACGTCCCAGCTGACCGCCGCCGACCAGCGCCGGCTGGGCCGCTCCAAGCTGCCGGTCGTCGTCATCGACCCGGTCGACATGCCCGGCCAGGACGTGCCGAGCGTGGGCGCCACCAACTGGGCCGGCGGGCTGGCCGCCACCGAGCACCTCATCGAGCAGGGGCACCGGCGGATCGCCGTCATCGGCGGCCCGGAGCCCTACCTGTGCAGCCGGGCCCGCATCGACGGCTACCGCGCCGGGCTGGAGCGGGCCGGCATCGCCGTCGACCCCGAGCTCGTGCGGCACGGCACCTTCCGGCACCAGGGCGGCTACGACTCCGCGCTCGCGCTGCTGGAGCTGCCCGACCCGCCGACCGCGGTGTTCGCCGGCAGCGACGAGCAGGCCTTCGGCGTGATGGAGGCCGCCCGGGTCAAGGGCCTGCGGGTGCCCGACGACCTCTCGGTCGTCGGCTTCGACGACCTGCCCATGGCCCGGTGGAGCTCCCCGCCGCTGACCACGGTGCGCCAGCCGCTGGCCGACATGGGCCGGATGGCCGGGCAGATGCTGCACGACCTGATCAACGGCCAGACCCTGCCCACCCAGCGGCTGGAGCTGGCCACCACCCTCGTCCCCCGCGCGTCGACCGCCCCGCCGCGGGCCTGAGACCCGCCTCCCGACGACCCGGCAGCGCGTGGCGCGGCACCCGCGCCACCGCGACGCCTCCACCGGCGACCACCCCGCCGGTCCGCACGACCCCCTCAGGAGAACCACGCTGTGACCGAGTCCTCGGACCCCACCACCCCGGAGGCCGCTCCCGTCTGGAGCGACCCCTCCCGCCCGATGCCCGAGCGGGTCCGCGCCCTGATGGACGCGATGACCATCGAGGAGAAGGTCGCCCAGCTCTACGGCGTCTGGACGCAGATCTCCGACGGCGAGGAGGTGGCCCCCAACCAGCACGAGTTCTCCGAGCTGCTCCCCCCGTGGGACGAGCTGACCAAGCCGGGTCTGGGTCAGCTGACCCGCATGTTCGGCACCGGGCCGGTCGAGCCCGGCACCGGCGCCCGGGTGCTCGCCCAGACCCAGCGCGGCATCGTCGAGAACTCCCGGCTGGGCATCCCGGCCATCGCCCACGAGGAGTGCCTCACCGGCTTCACCGCCTGGCAGGCGACGGTCTTCCCGACGCCGCTGGCGTGGGGCGCCTCCTTCGACCCGGCCTCGATCCAGACCATGGCCGCCGGGATCGGTGAGCTGATGCGCTCGGTCGGCGTCCACCAGGGCCTCTCCCCCGTGCTCGACGTCGCGTTCGACCACCGCTGGGGCCGCACCGAGGAGACCATCGGCGAGGACCCGTACCTGGTCGCGGCGCTGGGCACCGCGTACGTCCGCGGCCTGGAGAGCACCGGCATCGTCTCCACCCTCAAGCACTTCGCCGGCTACTCCGGCTCCGGCGCCGGCCGCAACCACGCCCCGGTCCGGATGGGCGCCCGCGAGTTCGCCGACGTCGTCCTGCCGCCGTTCGAGACCGCGCTGCGCGAGGGCGGCGCC
Organism: Modestobacter sp. NPDC049651; assembly: GCF_040659695.1. NCBI lineage: Bacteria > Bacillati > Actinomycetota > Actinomycetes > Geodermatophilales > Geodermatophilaceae > Modestobacter > Modestobacter sp. NPDC049651. The sequence goes on along the minus strand of NZ_JBFAOG010000025.1, from coordinate 36,610 downwards.
CGCTCGGTGATGAACTCCTACGCCGCGGTCGACGGCGTGCCGCCGGCGGCCGACCCGTCGCTGCTCACCGACCTGCTGCGCGGCCGCCTCGGCTTCGACGGCGTGGTCGTCGCCGACTACTTCGCCGTGTCGTTCCTGGAGACCACCCAGGGCGTCGCCGGCTCCCCCGGTGAGGCCGCCGCGCTGGCGCTCACCGCCGGCATCGACGTCGAGCTGCCCACGGTCCGCTGCTACGGCGAGCCGCTGCTCGAGCAGCTGCGCGCCGGCGAGTTCCCGGTCGAGGTGATCGACCGCGCCGTGGAGCGCGTGCTGCTGCAGAAGGGCGAGCTCGGCCTGCTCGACGCCGGCTGGGACCCCGAGCCGGAGGTGCTGAAGGCCGGCCAGGAGCCCGACTTCGACCCGCCGCACATGCGCGAGCTCGCCCGCACCATCGCCGAGCGCTCGGTGGTGCTGCTGGCCAACCGGGACGGCGCGCTGCCGCTCCAGACCCCGTCGAAGGTCGCTGTCGTCGGCCCCGCCGCCGACGAGGTGCTGTCGCTGATGGGCTGCTACGCCTTCCCGAACCACGTGGGCGTGCAGCACCCCGACATGCCGCTGGGCATCGAGCTGCCGACCCTGCTCGACGCCGTCCGCACCGAGTTCCCCGACGCGGCCGTGAGCACCGCCCGGGGCTGCGCCGTCCAGGGCGGGGACCGCAGCGGTTTCGCCGAGGCGGTCTCGGTCGCCGAGGACGCCGACGTGGTGCTCGCCGTCCTCGGTGACGTGGCCGGGCTGTTCGGCCGCGGCACGTCCGGTGAGGGCTGCGACGCCGACGACCTGCGGCTGCCCGGCCTGCAGGGCGAGCTGCTCGACGCGCTGCTGGCGACCGGCAAGCCCGTCGTGGTCGTGCTGCTCACCGGCCGGCCGTACGCGCTGGGCGCGGTCAAGGACCGTGCCGCGGCGATCGTCCAGGCGTTCTTCCCGGGCGAGGAGGGCGCGGGTGCGGTCACCGGCGTCCTCAGCGGCCGGGTCAACCCCTCGGGCCGGCTGCCCGTGTCGGTGCCGAACACCCCGGGCGGCTCGCCGGCCACCTACCTGCACGCGCAGCTGGGCGGCAAGAGCGGGATCTCCTCGGCCGACCCGACGCCGGCCTTCCCGTTCGGCTTCGGCCTGTCCTACACCTCCTTCGAGGTGGCCGACCTCGCGGTGTCCGCCGACGAGCTGCCCACCGACGGCGCGGTCACCGTGTCGGTCACGGTGCGCAACACCGGCGAGCGCGACGGCGCGGAGGTCGTGCAGCTGTACGTGCACGACCCGGTGGCCAGCGTCGCCCGGCCGGTCCGGCAGCTCACCGGCTTCGCCCGGGTCGAGCTGGCCGCCGGCGAGGCCACGCGGGTGTCGTTCACCGTGCACGCCGACCGGACGTCGTTCACCGGCCGGGACCTGCAGCGGATCGTCGAGCCGGGCGAGCTCGTGCTGCAGGTGGGCACCTCCAGCGAGGACCTGCCCCTGCAGGCCGCCGTCCAGGTGACCGGGCAGACCCGCGTGGTCGGCACCGACCGGGTGCTCAGCACCCCGGTGGAGATCGCCGCGCTGTAACCCGCTCTGCACGACGACGGCCGGCGTCCCCTGTGCGGGCCCGGGTCAGCCGCTCCTGACCGGCCGGAGGCACTCCACCGGGTGACCCCTGCGCCGCTGGTCAGGAGCCCGAACCGGCCGGAACGG
>NZ_JBFAOG010000025.1:0-34896 GCF_040659695.1 Modestobacter sp. NPDC049651 | reverse complement strand
GCCAGCCGCTGCCGCTGCCCGCCGGAGAACTGGCTCGGGTAGGCGCCGAGCGCGTCCTCCTCCAGGCCGACCAGGTTGAGCAGCCGCCGTCGTCGTTCTCGTGTGGCTGTCTCAGTCGTGGTGCTGGACGACGTTGACGACGGTGCCGTCGGGCGCCCGGACGAAGAACCGCCGCACGCCCCACTCCTCGGTGGTCAGCGGGTGCACGATCTCGTAACCGCGCTCCTGCGCCTCGGCGTAGGCGGCGTCCAGGTCGGTGGTGAACACCGAGATGAGCGGGTTCTCCGGCGCGGCGGCGTCCCGGGTGACCAGTTGGATCTCCGCCGGTGAGTCCGGCGAGCGGTACCGGGCCACCCAGCCCAGGTCGAACTCCTCGGTGCTGAGCCCGAGGAAGCCGGTGTAGAAGCCCCGCGCCGCCGTGAGGTCGGCCACCGGGAGGTCGGCGATGATGCGGGTCGCGCGCATGGCGGGCATGGTCGCCCGCCACGCGCGAGCTGTCTACGGCCTACAGGCCGACGAGGTCGTGCAGGGCGCCGACCTCGGTGCGGGTGAGCCGCCGGATCGTGCCGGTGCGCATCCGCTGCAGCTCGATCGGGCCGATGGCGGTGCGGGTCAGCCGGCTGACCGGCAGGCCCACCTCGGCGAGCAGCCGCCGCACGATGTGCTTGCGGCCCTCGTGCAGTACCACCTCGACGACGTTCTGCCCGGCGTGGGTGTCGACCACCTGGAAGGAGTCGACCTTGACCGGGCCGTCCTCCAGCTCGATGCCCTGGCGCAGCCGGCGGCCCAGGTCGCGGGAGACCGAGCCGCTGACCTGCGCGAGGTAGGTCTTCTGCACCTCGTAGGAGGGGTGCGCCAGCCGGTGCGCCAGCTCGCCGTCGGTGGTGAGCAGCAGCAGGCCCTCGGTGTCCTGGTCGAGCCGGCCGACGTGCACCAGCCCGGGCGCGAGGTCGCCCATCATGTCGCCGACGGTGGGCCGGCCGCGGTCGTCGCTCATCGAGGTGATGACGCCGAACGGCTTGTTCATCGCGTAGGTGATCTTGTCGTTGCGGACGTCGATCCGGCGGCCGTCGACGGCGATCACGTCGGTCTGCGCGTGCACGCGGCGCCCCTGGGCCATCACGACCGCGCCGTTCACGCTGATCCGGCCGGCGTCGACCATGTCCTCGACGACGCGGCGGGAGCCGACACCGGCGCGGGCGAGGACCTTCTGCAGCCGCTCACCGGGCTCGTCGTCGGCGGGCTCGGTGTCCTCGCGGTCACCGGGGTGGACCGGCGCGAGCTCCATGTCCTCCGACCAGCCCTCGCCGCCCTCTGTCAGGGACTCGTCATCTGCGTGCCTGTTCATCCCCACCATCCTCCCACCTTCCCGGACGCCGGCCGACCCGTCGCTGGTCACACCACCCGCGAGTGGTCCCCCGCCGACCAATTGGCCGGTTGACCTGGGGATTCGCCTGGTCCGGCTGGCCGTTGTCCGGTAGACTTCGTACACACGTTCGAATAACCCGGGAGGTGTCGTGCACCCGCTGCTGGCATTGCTCGCCGACCTCTCGCGGCAGGAGCTGCACGGGCTCACCGATGAGGAGTCGTTGGAACGGACGGCGTTGCTGGTCGCGGCCGGGAACATGGTCGCCGCGGAGCTGACCCGCACGGTGCGGCACGCGGAGGTCACCCAGGCGCCGGAGCGGGACGGGCTGACGTCGATGCGGTCGTGGCTGATCGGGCACCAGCGGGTGTCGGCGAACGAGGCGTCGAAGCTGATACGGGCCGGTCGGACGCTGCCGCACTTCCCGCTGATCGCGGCCGGGTTCGCCGCCGGTGAGATCACCGCAGCGCAGGTCGACGTGATCGCCGACGCGGTGGGTCCGAAGGAGATCGCCGCGGCAGCCGAGCAGGGCATCGACCTGGTCGCCTTTGACGAGGACTGGGCGCGGGTGGCCCGGGAGTCCTCCCACGACGCACTCAAGGTCGCCGTGCAGGCCTTCGCCGCGGCGCTGGACCCGGACGGGCCGGAGCCGGATCCGACCGAGCTGCGGAGCCTGCGGATCGTGAAGCACGCCGATGGCAGCACCACCGGTCGGTGGGACCTGGATGCGGTGGCCAGCGAGAAGGTGCAGGCCGCGCTGGAGTCGCAGGTGCAGGCCGACCGGCCCAAGGGCGACACCCGCACCCGGGTGCAGCAGAACGCGGATGCGTTGGTGCAGATCGCCGACAACCAGCTCGCTGCCGGTCAGCTGCCGATCCTGCGTGGGGAGAAGCCGCACGTCGTCGTCCAGATGCAGCTGGAGGACCTCGTCGACCCGGCCACCGGCGCCCAGACCGCGACCATGGGTTTCGGGGCGCAGATCTCCGCCGCGCGGGCCCGCTGGCTCGCGTGTGACGCGGTGGTGTCCCGGGTCGTCATGGGGCCGGACGGCACGCCGCTGGACTACGGCCGCAAGCACCGCATGGTCCCCGCACCCCTCCGCCGCGCGGTCGTCGCCCGGGACAAGACGTGCGTGTTCGCCGGCTGCGGCGCACCGCACTGGTGGGCCGACGTCCACCACCTCGTGCACTGGATCAACGGCGGCGAGACATCACTCAAGAACTCAGCTCTGTTGTGCGAGCGCCACCACACCAAGGTCCACCATGGGTTCACCGTCGAACGAGATCCCGGCGGCCGATGGCGAACGTTCCGCCCCGACGGCACCGAGATACTCATCGGACCCCTCATCAGCTGACCTGCGCCCACCAGCGTTTCTCCGCCGACCATCCTTGCCGCACGCGGTAGTTCGCCGGGGACGGGCTCACGTGGTTCGCGGCTGCCAAGGCCAACGCAGTTGGCGTCGGCGTCGGGACCTGCCTCGGAACAACGGCTCGTTCTCGCGCAGAGCGACCACTCGATGGTCAGCGTCTGCCAGCTCCGCCTCGTACTGGCCGCGATCGAACGTGATGGGCACACCGAGCGAGTCCATGGGCTCCGGTTCTTCGTATCCGTTCTCCCACCGGAATTCTGACCACGTCACCTCGCGCGCACCCATGTCCAACGCGGCGGTGACTGCGCCACAGGCCAGGTCACCGCACTCGCCGCAGACGAGAAGCGGTATCCGTCCCGACTCCAGGCAGGGAGCAGGACGCCGTCCGAGAAGCGTCTCGACGGCCAACGAGTCCGGAGACCACCAGAGGCGGTTCAGCTCCGTGACGAGGTTGCCCACACCGTGCGCCGTCATCTGCAGGGAGACGCCGCTGATGAGGAAGTCCAGGAAGTGCGACTGAGGGTGGCGGGCCACCCTGCCGTCCATCACGTCGTGCGTGTGGAGCGCCGGCTCGAGACGGAGCGTGGCCAGCGCTGAGGTCACGACACCATCATCGGCTGATGGACGCATGCTCCTGAGTGGTCGCTCGGAGCGACCCGGCCAGGCTCACGCCCAGGGCGGCTTCTCAAGCGCAACTGCGAGCCGGCCTGGTGAGAGCTGCTGCTCGTCACTCCACCCAGGGGGTCTCGGCCCTGAGCACGTCGATGCCAGGTCGCATGTCGCGAACCTCCATCACGCGTAGGGAGATCAGGTTCGGGAGGGCGAGAACAGGCGTGTAGTCCAGATCGTCAGCCGCAATGGAGTGCAGCACCAAAGAACGCAACTGGAGCATCTTCCGGAGGAAACCCAACGATTCCACCTGTACGACGCGCGGCGTCATCCAGTCACCACCGATCTCCAGGTGCGTGACGCCACTCATCTCCCCGACGGGCGACAGGTCCCGCACCCGTCGCAGACCCTCGATCAGCAGGTCCTCGACGCAGGACAGACCGGCCAGCGGCAGGAGACTCTCGACCGAGGATGCGCCGCCGAGGTGCAACGTCCGCAGGTCGGTCATCCCGGCGATCGGCGACAGGTCGGCGTAGTCGCCCCACTTCACCGTCAGTGCTTCGAGTTGCGTCTGCCCGTGCAGTGCCTCGAAGAGGTGCTTCGGGGTTCGGCTGACGAACCTCAAGTCCCGGATCGAGGAGGGTCCGGAGGCGAAGAACTCCGCCCACTCGTCGACGATGCACCGGGCTTCGGTCCTGCTGTACTCGGGTCCGAGCTGAGTCACCTGGACGACGACGCAGGTCTCGCCCTGGTACTCGGCCAGACGCGTGATCTGACGGGGTTTGGCCTGGCCCCCACGTGTCGACAGCCATCCCACGTCGAGACGATAGATCGCACTGCACCGCCGCACGGCTGGTGCCTCACCCGGCCTCGTTGCGCCCAGGGGACGGTCACAGGGCCGGAGTGCTCGTCGAGCACCGCGCGGGGCTCCCGGCACCAGCAGCCCGGCGCGCAGCGGGGCGGGCTCCGCGGGCGCCGCCGGGTGCCATCATCTGCGCGGGGGGTGCAGATGGCCGACCCTCAGGAGTCGATCGAAGCGCGGTTGGCGCAACTGGTCCACGAGCTCGCCGTCGCGCGGCAGGAGACCGCCGTCTCCCGGGCCGAGACGGCGCTGTCCCGGGACGAGACGCTGCTGTCCCAGGAGGAGACCGAGCTGGTCCGCCGGCAGACCGCGGCCGCGAGGGTTGCAGGTCGAGCACCTGGAGATCGCGCTGAAGACCGCCCGGGTCATCGGCATGACGATGGGTGTCCTGATGGCCCGCCGCGGGCTGACCGAGGGAACCGCGTTCGAGCTGCTGGCCGAGACCAGCCAGCGGCTGAACCGGAAGCTGCGCCTGGTCGCCGACGAGGTGGTCCTCTCCGGCGACCTGCCGCGCTGAGGGAGTCCCTGCCGTCAGACGTCGGGGTGCTCGTCGAGCACCGCGCGGGTCTCCGGCACCAGCGGCGCCAGCGCCGGCAGCTCGTCGAGCCCGGTGAGCCCCAGCCGCTCGAGGAACAGCGGCGTGGTCACGTACAGGTAGGCGCCGGTGTCCGGGTCGGTGCCGGCCTCCGCGACCAGCCCGCGGGTCAGCAGCGTCCGGACGACGGCGTCGACCCCCACCCCGCGGATCGCCGACACCCGCGCCCGGGTGACCGGCTGCCGGTAGGCGATGACCGCGAGCGTCTCCAGCGCCGCCTGGGTGAGCCGGTTGCGCTGCCCCTCCAGCAGGTGCCGCTCGACGACGGGGGCGTGCTCGTCGCGGGTGTACAGCCGCCAGCCCTCCCCCACCCGCCGCAGCACCATCCCGGCCCGGCGCGCGTCGTAGTCGTCGGCCAGCCCGCGCAGCTCGCCCCGCACCCGGGCCACCGGGCAGCGCAGCGCGGCGGCGAGCGTGCCCTCGTCGAGCGGGCCGTCGGCGACGAAGAGCAGCGCCTCCAGCCCACCGCGCAGCGCGGCGGGGTCGGTGGGCTCGGCGTCCTCGAGCGGCAGTTCCTGCTGCGGCGCCGCCTCCTCCACCGGCAGCTCGCGCTCCGGCACGACCTCCAGCTCGACCGGCCGCCGCGGCGCCCGGCCGAGCACGACGTCCGGCACGCCCTCGGGGACGCCGGACGGCGCGTCGACGACGCCCGGCTCGGGCACGCCCAGACCGGCGGCGAGCTCGGCGGCGATCGCGTCCCAGCCCTCGACGGCGGCCGCGTCGTCCGCCTCGGCACCGGCCGCGAGCTCGGCGGCGATGGCGTCCCAGTCGAACGTGGGCCGCTCGTCGTCCGGACCGGCGCCGTCGTCCGGACGCTCCTCCGGGCCGCTCACCCGTACTGCTCCACCATGCGGCCGGCGTCCTCCTCGGACTCCCCCGGCAGCCGGCCGTCGACCAGCTCCGGACCGGTCCACCGCACGTGCAGCTCGCCGAGCGGGTCGACCTGGTCGAAGTCGACCAGCCGCTGCCGGTAGAGCTCCAGCAGCGCGAGGAACCGGGCCACCACCTCGAGGGTGTGCGCGCAGTCGACCTTCAGCGCGCGGAAGGACACCGCCCGGCCGGCGGCCACCCGGCCGCGCACGACCAGCAGCTGCTCGGTGAGGCTCACGGGCGGGGCGTGCAGGTGCGCCACGCTCACCGTCGGCGGCGCCTTGGGGGCCAGCGCCTGCGCGGCCAGCGCGGCGAACTGCAGCGGGTCGACGCCCAGCAGCACCTCGGGCAGGAGGTCCGCGAACCGCGGCTCGAGCGCGACCGAGCGGGGGAAGCGACGGGCGGCCTCGGCCTCCCGCTCCCGCAGGAACGCCGCGGCCTGCTTGTAGGCCTTGTACTGCAGCAGCCGGGCGAACAGCAGGTCGCGGGCCTCCAGCGCGGCGAGGTCCTCCTCGTCCTCGACGTCGGCGGCGGGCAGCAGCCGGGCGGCCTTGAGGTCGAGGAGGGTGGCGGCCACGACGAGGAACTCGCTGGCCTGGTCGAGGTCGAGCTCGTCACCGAGCGCACGCAGGTGCGCCATGAACTCGTCGGTCACCTGCGCCAGGGCGATCTCGGTGACGTCGAGCTTGTGCTTGCTGATCAGCTGCAGCAGCAGGTCGAACGGGCCCTCGAAGTTGGTGAGCTTGACCGTGAACCGGCCGTGCGGCGCGGCGGGACCCTCGCCGGCGGGTGCCGGCGTCCCCTCGTGCTCCAGCGTCGCGGTCATCGCCAGGCACGATAAGCGGCCGGGCGGACACTTCCGTGCCCGCCCGGCCAGGTCAGCCGCAGATCACGTCACCCGCGACGCAGGCGACGCACCAGCACCGAGTCCTCGGCGTTGTTCTCCAGGTCGGCCAGCAGCACGGCGATCGCCTCGCGGACGATGCGGCCGCGGTCGGCGGCGATGCCGAACTGGCCGCGCAGCTGCAGCCGCGCGGACTCCAGCGCCAGCAGCTCCTCGGCCGAGCAGTAGACGGTGATCTTCTCGTCGTGCCGGGTGCGGCCGCTGTTGGCGCGCGGCTGCACGGTGCGGGAGGAGACCGGGGCGGGCCCGCGGTAGGCGGCCAGCTCGTCCTGTGGGGCGGCCGGTCGGGTGTCGGGCACCAGCGCGAGCGGCTGCGGCGCGGGCGCCACCGCGGCGACCTCGGCCGGCTCCGGCGCCAGGCGGGGAGCCGGGGCGCGCAGCGCGGGCGAGGCCTGGGCGGCGGCGAGGGTGGGCAGCTCGGTCACCGGCGCGGCCGGCGCGGTCGCGACGGCGGCGGCCGAGTCGGTCCGGCGGAACAGCTCGGCGGCCCCAGGGAGCACGGGTCGACGAGTCACAGTGCGATGACCTCCTTGGCCAGGTCGCGGTAGGCGGCGGCACCCGTCGACGACGGGGCCCAGGTGGTGATCGGCTGGCCGGCGACGGTGGTCTCCGGGAACCGGACGGTGCGCTGGATGACGGTCTGGAAGACGGTGTCGCCGAAGGCCTCGACGACCCGGCTGAACACCTCGCGGCAGTGCACGGTCCGCGAGTCGTACATGGTGGCGAGGATGCCGTCGATCTCCAGGGACGGGTTGAGCCGCTCCTTGACCTTGTCGATCGTGTCGACCAGCAGCGCCACACCGCGCAGCGAGAAGAACTCGCACTCCAGCGGGATGATCACGCCCTGCGCCGCGGTGAGCGCGTTGACCGTGAGCAGGCCCAGGGAGGGCTGGCAGTCGATGAGCACGTAGTCGTACTGCTGGCGCACCGGGCCGAGCACGCGCATCAGCGTCTGCTCGCGGGCGACCTCGCTGACCAGCTGCACCTCGGCGGCGGACAGGTCGATGTTGCTGGGCACCAGGTCCATGCCGGGGACGCCGGTCGAGACGCGGACGTCGGCCAGCGACGTGCCGCGCTCCATCAGGGCGTTGTAGATGGTGCGGTCCATCTGCTGCGCCGGGACGCCGAGCCCCACCGAGAGGGCACCCTGCGGGTCCAGGTCGATGAGCAGCACGCGGCGACCCTGCTCGGCCAGCGCCGCGCCCAGGTTGATGGTCGAGGTGGTCTTGCCGACCCCGCCCTTCTGGTTGCACATGGCGATGATCCGGGCCGGGCCGTGCTTCTCCAGCGGCTTGGGGTCGGGCAGCCGTCGCTGCCGCGCCTTGGCCGGGTCCAGCCGGCCGGCCGGCGCACCCATCTCCCCGTCGCCGCCGGGCATCGCCCCGTACGCGACCGCGGCGGCTGCGGCCGCCTCGGCTCGTGTCGCCATCGTCTGCGCCTTCTTCCCTGAGCGCTGCGCCGGCCCCGCCGTGGGCCGGGTGCAGGTCTGTCGTCCGTGGCCTCCGGTCGGCGGCCACGCTAGGGACGTCGCAGCGCCCGGCAAAGAAGGCTCGCCGGGCCCGTCTCGTCCCTCCGACACCGTTCTCGGCACCGGCGCAGCCGGGTGTGACCACCTGGGTGCACAAGTTCCCAAGTCGACTTGTGGCCCTGTCGGCAGGAGGTGTGCGGTCGGGTCAGGGCGCGGGACGGGTCAGCGCAGCGCGCGGGGGTGGCTGGTCGCGTAGACCTCGCGCAGCCGGTCGACGGTGACCAGCGTGTAGACCTGGGTGGTCGTCACCGAGGCGTGCCCGAGCAGCTCCTGGACGACGCGGACGTCGGCGCCGCCGTCGAGCAGGTGGGTGGCGAACGAGTGCCGCAGCGTGTGCGGGGAGACCTCCTCCGACAGCCCCGCCCGCTCGGCGGCGCTGCGCAGGATCGACCAGGCGCTCTGCCGGGTCAGCGGACCCCCGCGGGCGTTGAGGAACAGCGCACCGCCGCGCACCCCGCCGCGGGCCTTGAGCGCCAGCGCCGGGCGGGCGCGCACCAGGTAGTCCTCGACCGCCTTCACCGCGTAGCTGCCCACCGGGACGACGCGCTCCTTGCCGCCCTTGCCGGCCAGCCGCACCGCCGCCGACGAGAGGTCCAGGTCGTCGACGGCCAGCCCGACCGCCTCGGAGATGCGCGCGCCGGTGCCGTACAGCAGCTCCAGCAGCGCCCGGTCGCGCAGGCCGCGGGGCCCCTCGACCGACCCGGCCGCGGCGATGAGCGCCTCGATCGACTCGACCGGCACCGCCTTGGGCAGCCGGCGGGCCGGGGCCGGCGGGCGCACCTCGGCGGCGACGTCGTCGGGCACCAGCCCGTCCAGCAGCGCGAACCGGTGCAGCCCCCGGACGGCGACGACGGCGCGGGCGGCCGAGGTCGCCGACAGCGGCGGGTGGTCGTCGTCCCCGGCGCGCAGCGCGACGAGGAACGCGGCGACGTCGGACTCCCCCACCTCCGCCAGCCCGCGCACCCCGGCCGCGGCGAGGAACTCCGCGTAGCGGCGCAGGTCCCGGCGGTAGGAGGTGATCGTGTTGGCGGCCAGCCCCCGCTCGACGACCAGGTGGTCGAGGTAGCCGGTGACCACCCGCGCGATCCCGGCCGCGACGTCGGGGGCGACCGCGGTCACCGCAGCACCGCGGCCAGGGGCGCCACCGCGAGCCCGTGCGCGGCGGCGACCTCCGGCTGCACCACCTGACCGGCGACGACGTTGACCCCCAGCGCGAGCGCCGGGTCGGCGGCGACCGCGGCGGCGGTGCCGCTGTTGGCCAGCGCCATCACGTAGGGCAGCGTCACGTTCGTCAGCGCGTGGGTCGAGGTGTTGGGCACCGCCCCGGGCATGTTGGCCACGCAGTAGAACACCGACTCGTGCACCCGGAAGGTCGGGGCGTCGTGGGTGGTGGGGCGGGTGTCCTCGAAGCAGCCGCCCTGGTCGACGGCGATGTCGACCAGCACCGAGCCCGGCTTCATCCGCGCCACCAGCTCGTTGCTGACCAGCGTCGGGGCCTTCGCGCCGGGCACCAGCACCGCGCCGATCACCAGGTCGGCGTCGAGCACCGCGCGCTCCACCTCGTAGGCGTTGGAGGTGATCGTCTGCAGGTGGCCCTGGTAGATGCGGTCGGCGGCGCGCAGCTTGTCGATGTCCCGGTCGAGCACCGTGACGTGGGCCTGCATGCCGAGCGCGATCGCCGCCGCGTTCATGCCGGACACGCCCGCGCCGATCACGACCACCCGGCCGGCGTGCACGCCGGAGACGCCGCCGAGCAGCACCCCGCGACCGCCGTGCGCCCGCTCCAGGCAGTACGCGCCGACCTGCGGGGCCATCCGGCCGGCCACCTCCGACATCGGGGCCAGCAGCGGCAGCGACCCGTCGGCCTTCTGCACCGTCTCGTAGGCGATGGCGGTGGTGCCCGACGCGACCAGCGCGTCGGTGCACTCCTCGGACGCGGCCAGGTGCAGGTAGGTGAACAGCGTCTGCCCGGCCCGCAGCCGGGGGAACTCCTCGGCGACCGGCTCCTTCACCTTGAGCAGCAGGTCGGCATCGGCCCACACGTCGTCGGCGGACCCGACGATGCGGGCACCGGCGGCGGCGAAGTCGGCGTCCGGGATGGACGACCCCTCACCGGCGGCCTGCTCGACGAGCACGGTGTGCCCGGCCCGCACCAGCTCCGTCACCCCGGCCGGGGTGAGCGCCACCCGGTACTCGTGGTTCTTGACCTCGCGGGGGACCCCCACCTGCACAGCGTTCTCCTTCTCTGGGCAGCCGCACCGGTCGTGGCGGGCGGCGGCGCCGTGTCGTGGCGACCCGATCGGGGCCGACCTGGCCGGAGTCTAGGCAGAGACGCCGCCGCAGGTGTGGCAGCGGACACGTCGCGGCGCCGGTCGCCCGGTCAGGTCAGCCCGCGCCGCGGCGCTGCAGCTCACCGCCGCCGAGCTGGCCGAGAAGGACACCATCGGCGGATGACCCGCGGGAGGTGGTCAGTCGTCGTCCTTCTCCACGTCGCCGCGGTCCGAGCCGGGGCTGGGGGCGTCCAGGTCGGGGAGGTCGCCCTGGGAGACCCCGGACGGGTCGTTGCCGCTGCGGTCGGCGGGGTCGTTCGAGACGGTGCCGGTGCCGGAGTCCGGCGCGCTGTCGCACGCGGCGAGCGTGGCACCGCCGAGGACGAGGGTGAGGGTCGCGAGCAGGGCCGCCGGGATGCGGCTGCGAAGGGATCGCACGAGGTCCTCCAGGCCGGGCTCGACCGGGTCGGGCCCGGCGCCCGCCCGGACGGCACCCGGTCCGCATCGCGCTGCCGCCGCCCCCGTCGACGGCTGACCCGAGTGTGCCGCCCGGCCCGGCCGGCGTACACCGCCCGCAGCGGGGCAACACGGATCAGCCGGCGGGCGGGCGGACCACCTCGTAGCGCACGCACACGAACTCGCCGTTGCGGGCGCACTCGCGGACCGCCAGCTCGACCCGGCGCGGCAGCAGCGGCGCCCCGCTGCCGAGGGTCACCGGCGCGATCGCCACGACCACCTCGTCGAGCAGCCCGCGGTCGGCGAACTGCCCGACCAGGTCACCGCCACCGACCAGCCAGACGTCCCGGCCGCCGGCGGCGGCGACCAGCTCGGCGTGCACGGCGGCCGGGTCGTCGGCGGTCGTCCGGACGTCGGCCCCGTCGGGCACGTCGAGCTCGCGGTGGGTGAACACCCAGGCCGGTCGCTCGGGCAGCCACTCCGGGTCGTGCTCGCGCACCCACCGCCAGGTGGTGGCGCCCATCGCGATCGCGCCGACGCCGGCGAGGAACCCGGCGTAGCCCATCGGGCCGTCCTCGTCGGTCTCCCGGGAGACCAGCCAGTCCAGCGAGTGGTCGGCGGTGGCGATGAACCCGTCGAGCGAGGCGCCGACGTAGTACACGGTGCGGGTCACGAGCTCCTCCTGCTCAGCCAGTCGATCGGGTCGCCCGCGTCGACCGGCACCCCGGCCGCGCGGTACCAGTGCCGGGCCAGCTGCCGGCGGTGCGCGGCGTACGTCAGGACGTGCGCCACCACGCTGCCCACCACGAACGACTCGGGTGGCTCGCACAGCGCGTCCACCAGCCGGTCGCCCCAGGCCCCGCGGCGGGACACCTCGCGGACGAAGGCCAGCCAGCGCGGCGCGGCCTCGTCGTGGCGGGCCAGCAGCGCCGCTGGGCCGTCGTCGGTGTCCGGCGGGAAGTCGGCGCCCTCCACGGCGGCCAGCCACACCTCGACCGACCGGACCAGGTGCGCCAGGACGGCGGCCAGCGACTCCTCCGGGCCGTCCCACTCCAGCACCGCCCAGCCGGGCGCGCGGACCCGCCGGTACTCCTCCTCCGGCAGCGCCTTCGCCAGCTCGAGCAGCGCCCGGGTGTCCTCGAGGTCGTGGTGCACCAGCAGCGCGGTCACCTCGTCACCGCCCCGCGCGGTCTGCTCGCCGGACACCCACAGCGAGGACGGCGGGTGGAAGTGGATGCCGTTGGGCGCCGGCAGCCAGTGGCCGTCCCGGCCGGTCGCCGTCCCCGGCTGCCCCGGGGTCCGGCCGTAGGCGCGGGTGAACGCGCGGCTGAACCCCTCGACCGACTCGTACCCGGCGGCGAAGGCGGCGTCGGTGACGCTGCGGCCCTGCCGCAGCTGCCAGGCCGCCCGCTCCAGCACGACGCGCCGGCGCAGCGCCACCGGCGACTCCCCCGCGCCCCGGCTCACCTGCCGGCTGAAGTGCCACGGCGAGGCGAAGGCGTCGCCGGCCATCTCGGTCAGCGTCCGGTTGTCCTCGTCGAGCACCGCGTCGAGCAGCTCGCGCAGCCGGTCCCGCCCTGCCTCGCCCATGCAGGCAGTGTGTCGGCCGGCGGCCCCCCGGCGCCCGACCGTTCTTGCTCCGATCGCCCGCCCGGCGCCGGTGCCGCACCCTGGACCGGTGCGCCTCTACGCCGACCGCCCGGCCCGCCGTGCCCGCCAGCTCGCCGCCGACGTGGGTCTGCTGGCCTGGCTGGCGGTCTGGCTGCTGGTGGCCCGCACCGTGCACCGCGCGGTGCTGCAGCTGGCCGGCCCGGGCCAGCAGGTCGAGCGGCTCGGCGACTCGATCTCCGACGCGATGGGCGACGCCGCGGACGCCGCCGGGCGGGTGCCGGTCGCCGGCGGGGCGCTGTCCCGGCCGCTGGACGCCCTCGGCGACGCCGGTGGTGCGGTGGCCGGCACCGGTCAGGGCGCGCAGGACGCGGTGCACACGCTGGCGACCGTGCTGGCCGTCGTCCTGGTCGTGCTGCCGGTCGGCTGGGCGCTGTCCCGCTGGCTGCCGGGCCGGCTGCGCTGGTCGCGGGAGGCCACCGCGGCGCGGCGGGTGCTCGGGTCACCGACGGCGCCCGACCTCGAGCTGCTCGCCGCCCGGGCGCTGGCGACCGCGCCGCTGCCCGAGCTGGCCCGGCTGCCCGCGGGCACCGGCGCGCGGTGGCGGGACGGCGACCCGCGGGCGGTGGCGGCGCTGGCCGAGCTGGAGCTCGCCCGGCTCGGCCTGCGCGCGCCGTCCGCCGCCCCGCGTGCCGCCACCCGCGCGGGGTGACCCGCGGCGGCTACTCGGCGTCGAGCGGGCGCAGCCGGGCGCCGGTGGCCCGGGCCTGCGCGGCGGCCAGCAGCCCGGTGACGGCGAGCGCGTTGCGGATCTCCCCGTCGAACACCCGCTGCACGGCCTCGGCCAGCGGCACCCGCTCCACGGTCATGTCGAGCTCCTCGTGCTCGACCACGAACCCCTCGGGGCGGTCGACGTCGGACAGCCCCTCGGCGAGGTAGATGCGGATCCGCTCGTCGGAGAAGCCGGGGCTGGAGTACGTCGTCACCAGCAGCGACCACCGCTCGGCGGCCAGCTGCACCTCCTCGGCGAGCTCCCGCTGCGCCGCCTCGACCGCGGACTCGCCCTCGACGTCCAGCAGCCCGGCGGGCAGCTCCCACAGGTGCTGGCGCACCGGGTGCCGGTACTGCCGCAGCAGCACGACGCGGCCCTCGTCGTCCAGCGCGACGATGCCGACGGCGCCGCCGTGGTGCACGACCTCGCGGACGCTGGACCCGCCGCCGGGCATGGCGACGGTGTCCCGGCGCAGCGAGACGACGTGCCCGTCGTAGACGGTCTCGCTGTCCAGCAGCTCGTAGTCGTGCGGCTGGTCGGCCATCAGATGCCGACCGCCTCGTCCTCGGGCACCGGCAGCCGGGCCGAGTCCTGGTGGGTGACGGCGGCCTGCACGAACGCGGCGAACAGCGGGTGCGGCCGGGTGGGCCGGCTCTTGAGCTCCGGGTGCGCCTGGGTGCCGACGAAGAACGGGTGGACGTCGGCCGGCAGCTCGGCGAACTCGACCAGCGTGCCGTCGGGCGAGGTGCCGGAGAAGACCAGCCCGGCCTCCGCCAGCTGGTCCCGGTAGGCGTTGGCCACCTCGTAGCGGTGCCGGTGGCGCTCGGTGATCTCGGTGGAGCCGTAGGCGGCGGCCACGACCGAGCCCTTCGCCAGCTGCGCCGGGTAGCTGCCCAGCCGCATCGTGCCGCCCATGTCGCCGCGGCCGGCGACCACGTCGACCTGGGTGGCCATGGTGGAGATGACCGCGTGCGGGGTCTCCGGGTCGAACTCGGTGGAGTTCGCGTCCTCGATGCCGGCCAGGTTGCGGGCGGTCTCGATGACCATGCACTGCAGGCCCAGGCACAGGCCCAGGGTCGGGACGCCGTTGACCCGGGCGTGCTGGATGGCGCCGAGCTTGCCCTCGATGCCGCGCACGCCGAACCCGCCGGGGATGCAGATGCCGTCGGCGCCGGCCAGCGCCGCGGCAGCGCCCTCGGGGGTCTCGCAGTCGTCGGACTTCACCCAGCGGATCTCCACCCGGGAGCGGTGGGCGAACCCGCCGGCCCGCAGCGCCTCGGTCACCGACAGGTAGGCGTCGGGCAGGTCGATGTACTTGCCGACCAGCGCGATCGTCACGGTCTGCTTGGGCTGGTGCACCCGGTCGAGCAGGTCGCCCCACACGGTCCAGTCGACGTCCCGGAACGGCAGGCCGAGCCGGCGGACGACGTAGGCGTCCAGGCCCTCGCGGTGCAGCACCCGGGGGATGTCGTAGATCGACGGCGCGTCGGGGCAGGAGGTGACGCCCTCGGCGTCGACGTCGCACATCAGGCCGATCTTGCGCTTGATGCCCTCGTTGATCGGCCGGTCCGAGCGGCAGACCAGCGCGTCGGGCTGGATGCCGATGCTGCGCAGCGCGGCCACCGAGTGCTGGGTCGGCTTGGTCTTCAGCTCCCCGGACGGGGCGATGTAGGGGATCAGCGAGATGTGCAGGAAGAAGCAGTTGTCCCGGCCGATCTCGTGCCGCACCTGGCGGGCGGCCTCGAGGAAGGGCAGCGACTCGATGTCACCGACGGTCCCGCCGATCTCGGTGATCACCACGTCGACCCGCCGCTCGTCATCACCCGACCCGACCCGCCCTGCCGCGCCGGCCAGGATGCGGGCCTTGATCTCGTTGGTGATGTGCGGGATCACCTGCACGGTGTCCCCGAGGTACTCGCCGCGCCGCTCCTTGGCGATCACGTCGGAGTAGACCTGCCCGGTGGTCACGTTCGCCCGGCCGGAGAGGTCCACGTCCAGGAACCGCTCGTAGTGGCCGATGTCCAGGTCGGTCTCGGCGCCGTCCTCGGTGACGAACACCTCCCCGTGCTGGAAGGGGTTCATCGTCCCCGGGTCCACGTTGAGGTACGGGTCCAGCTTCTGCATCGTGACCCGCAGCCCGCGCGCCGACAGCAGGGCGCCCAGCGAGCTGGCGGTCAGTCCCTTGCCCAGCGAGGAGACGACACCGCCGGTGACGAAGACGAACTTCGTCGGCTGCGAGTTGGAGAGGAGTCCGCGGGAACCGTGTCCCTGGTTGGCGCTTACAGAGCTGTTCTCAGCCAGTCGACCCACGGGAGACGACCGTAACACGGGGGCCGCCGTCATCCTCGGTCGAACGGCCCGCCCGGGCCCCGGCCACCAGCCACACCAGCAGCGGCACCAGCAGGGTGGCCGCGGTGGCCGGCAGCGCGACCCCGCTGTCGTTGACCAGCGCGCCCAGAGTCAGCGACAGCGCGACCGCGGTCAGCCCGGCGCGCAGCACCCGCCGGTCCTCGGCGCCCAGCCCCCCGACCGCGTGCCCGGGGCGGCCGCGCAGCAGCCCGCCGGGGCGCAGCAGCCACACCGCGGCGACCAGCGCGACCAGCAGCATCCACGACAGCGCGCTGCCGACCAGGATCGAGAGGTTGGCCTGCCCCTTGCGGCTGACGACCGTCCACGCCTCGCCGTCGAGCACCTGGGCGACGAACCGGCCCAGGTGGCTGCGCTGGTCGGCCGGCCGTAGCCAGTCCAGCACCGCCACCCCGCCGACCACCACCACCGCCGCGGCGACGACCGCCGCCAGCCGCACGACGGTGACCCGGATCCGGGCCAGCAGCATCCCGAGCACCAGGAACCCGGGGACGGCGGACAGCACCCCGCCGAAGTCCCGGCCCAGCGACGGCGCGCCCAGCAGGCCCACGGTGACCACTCCGGCGGACAGCACCGGCACCAGCCAGCGGGCCCGGGTCTCCGGGCGCCCGCGCCGCGCGGCCCGCCGGACCAGCAGCGCCGCGCCGCCGGCGGTGAGCAGCAGCGCGGACACCGCGTACAGGCCGAAGGTCAGGTTGCCGTAGCCGGTGAACCTGCCGGCGACGATCGGGTCGTAGCCCAGCAGCCCGTCGAGCTCCAGGTGCGAGCCGGTGAGCACGTCGGCGACCAGCGTGCCCAGGGTGACCGCCAGCAGCGCCGCCGCCGGGCCCAACCGGGCCCGCCGCCAGGGGCCGAGCGCGACCAGCGCGGTGACCAGCAGGTCGGCGGCGAGCACCGTGCCGGCCAGCGCGAGCCGGGGCGAGCCGGCCAGCTCCCAGGGCACCAGGCTCGCCAGGTAGGTGGCCACCGGCAGCGCCCCGACGGCCAGCGCGACCGGCCGCAGCAGCCGTGCCCCGGCGGGTCCGGCCGGCCCGATCCGCCGGCCGCGGACCGAGACCCCGCTGAGCACCAGCAGCGCGAGCACGAGGAAGACGGCGTTGACGCCGACCAGGGTCCAGAAGAAGGTGCCGGTGGACCGGTAGTGCACGGAGGCGCGGACGTCGAGCCGGTCGAGCTCGGCGACCGCGTCGGCCAGCGGCGGCCGCGTCGCGGTGGCGGTCATCGGCTGTCCGTTGACCGAGGCCGGCTCGGGCAGCCCGAGCGCGCGCAGCACCGTGGGCGCGACGTCGATGAGCTGTGCGTAGGGCGGCCGGCCGGTGCTGGCCGAGGTGAGCCAGCCCGGGCCGAAGCCGGGCCCCTGGGCCATCGCCACGTGCAGCCGGGGCCGGCCGTCGTTGACCTCGGAGACGCCGGCCAGCAGCAGCAGCGTGCCGGGCGCCTGGGCCAGCGTGCGGCGCAGCTGCCCGACGGCCTCGTCGACCGCGCGCACCGCCTGCGCCCGGCCCCCGGGCTGGGTGCCGGAGTCGGTCTGGTCCAGCCCGGGGTGGCCGGCGTCGGTGAGGTCGTCGAGGGAGACGAGGGTGAGCGGGCAGCCCGCGGCCAGCGCGGCGGCGTCGGGGAGCTGGTCGACCAGCTGGACCTCGCTCCGGGGGCCGGCCACCGCGAGGGTGGCGGCCTTGCCGACGACGGTCGCGCAGCCGACGCTCTCCCCCAGCAGCCCGGGGACGGCGCCGAACCGGCGGGTCGCCTCGTCTGCGGCGATCGCCTCGACCGTCTGCTGCGGCTGCGTCAGGCCCAGGTCGGCGACGGACTCCTCCAGGCCGCAGTAGGAGTACGACGTGTCGACGGCGGGCGGCTGCTCCGCTGTCCCCTCCGCCGCGCCCCCGCCGTTGCCGCCCTCCGGCCCGGGTGCCGTGGTGTGGTCCGGCAGCGGCGCGCTGGGCAGCGGCACCGGCGGGACCTCCTCGGTCGCGCCCGGGTAGCGGGCGCGGTTGCCCGCCCCCAGGGTGGCCCACCCGTCGAGCAGGCAGGTGGTGGCGCGGCCGGCACGCACCGACAGCGCGCCGATCGCGGAGTCCTGCGCCAGCGCCCACAGCTCGGGGGTCGCCTGCGGGTCGACGTCGGACCACAGCAGGCCCGGCACCCCGACCACGACCGCCCGCTGCGCCCGCCAGGTGCCGGCGTCGGCGGCCTGCGCGGGCGCGGCTGCGCCGAGGACCGCGGTGGCCAGCACGAGCAGCGCGCACAGCAGCGCCCAGGCGGCGCGGGCCGCGGTGCGCATCAGCGGGCCGCTCCCGGGGCGGGAGGGCCCAGCAGCTCCCGGTACAGCGCGACCAGGTGCCGCGCGGTGGCGGCCTGGTCGGGCCAGGTGGCGGCCTGCCGCGGGCCGGCCGCGGCCAGCCGGGCGACGGCGGCGGGGTCGGTGAGCACCCCGGTGACCGCCTCGGCCAGCGCTGCGGCGTCGCCGGCGGGCACCAGCTCCGCGGCGTCCCCGACCAGCTCCGGGATGCCGCCCACCCGGGTGGCCACCAGCGGCACGCCGGTGCGCAGCGCTTCCTGGGCGGTGAGCGAGCGGGCCTCCCACACCGAGGGCAGCACGCAGACGTCGGCGGCGCCGAGCAGGTCGGCGACGTCGGTGCGGCGGCCGAGCAGGAGCACCGGGAGCCGTTCGGCGGCGATCCGGGCGGCGAGCTCGTCGTGCAGCGGGCCGTCACCGGCGATGGCGACCAGCGGGGCCGGGCGCAGCCGGTCGTCGGCGACCCAGGTGCCGACCGCGTCGAACAGGACGTCGTAGCCCTTCTGCGGGTGCAGCCGGCCGACCGCGACGACCAGCGGCCGCGGGTCCTCGGCCAGGCCGAGCTCGCGCCGCACCTCCGCGCGGCTGCGCTCGGGCAGCGGCAGCGGCGGCGCGGAGACCGGCGCGGGCCGCACGTCGCGGGCGCCCAGCCGGGTGGCGTGCGCGGCCAGGTCTCCGGAGGCGGCCAGGACGACGTCGGCGCTGCGGACGGTGGCGCGCTCCAGCCGCTCCAGCACCCGGGTGCGGAGCCCGCCGCCGGGCTGCAGGGCGTTGTGCAGGGTGACCACCAGCGGCCGTCCGGGCTCCCCCGCGACCCGGCGCGCGGCCGCGGCGACCAGCCCGGCGCGCAGCCCGTGGGCGTGCACCAGCTCGGCGCCCGCGGTGGCCCGGCGCAGCGCCAGCACCGCCCGCACGTCGGCGACCGGGTCGAGCCCGGCGGAGATGCCGACCGGGCGGAAAGCCGCGGCGGCGCTGAAGCCGAACAGCTCGTCGGTGGCCCGGGGTCCGCAGACCCGCGGCCACGCGCCGGCGGCGGCCAGCGGGCCGAGCACCGACCGGACGTGGGTCCCCACGCCGCCGGTGCTGGTGGCCAGCACCTCGGCGATGCGCCGGCCGGCCAGCGGTCGCTCCTGCTCAGCCACCTGCCACCTCCTGTCGTCCGGCACCCCGCAGCCCGTGCACCGCCGCGAGCAGCGGCCGGCGGGCCAGTCCCATGATGACCGCCCCGGCGACCACGACCACCACCGCGCCCTCCGCGAGCCCGGTGCCGACCGCGGCCGGCACGCCGCCGCCGGGCAGCGGGTCCGCGCCCAGCAGGCGTCCGGTGACCAGCCCGGCCGCGGCACCTCCCGCACCGGCCGCGAGCGCGGCGAATCCGGTGCGGGCCAGGCCGGTCACCGCACCCCCGCCGCTGACACGCACGACCACGACCAGCAGCGCGAGCCCCGCGACGGTCACCCCGGCGCTGTGCCCGGCGGCCAGGGCGGTGGCCCGGTCGGCGGTGGGCAGCACCGCGGCCAGCACCAGGTCGGCGGCCACGGCGAGCAGCCAGCCGGCCGTGATGCACAGGGTGGGCGCCCGCCACAGGCCGCGGGCGTACAGCGCCCGGGACAGCAGCGCCACCAGGCCGTAGCCGACCAGGCCGGGGGCGAAGGCGGCGATCGCCGGCTGCAGCGCCTCGACCTGGGCGGGGTCGGACCGGGCCGCGAGGAACACCCGGGCCAGCGGGCCGGAGACGGCGACCAGCCCCGCGGCCGCGAGCACGGTCGCGACGACGGTGAGCACCGCGACCGGCGCCAGCGCCCGCTGGTAGCCGGGCTCGTCGCGGAGCTCCGCGCGCTCGCTGAGACCGGGGTAGACCGAGGTGGCCAGCGGCACCGCCAGCGCCGACCAGGGCAGCAGGAACACGGTCATGCCGGCGAAGTAGACGGTCTGCGTGCCGTCGGGCGCGTCCCCGCTGGCCAGCCGGATGGCGACGACGGCCACCAGCTGCTGGCCGGCGAGGGTGAGCACCCCGGCGACCGCGAGCCGCCGCACCCGGGCGGCGACCCCGACCGGGAAGTGCAGCGCCGGCCGCAGCCCGAGGCGCAGCCCGCGCAGCGGCAGCAGCAGCGAGCCGGCCAGCGCGACGACGCCCAGCGTCGTGCCCACGCCGAGCACGAGCTCGCCGCCGCGGGTCAGGTCCGCGACCTGCCGGCTGCCGCCGGTGCCGGCGAACAGCAGGTAGGCGCCGGCCACGACCACCGACGACAGCAGCGGCGCGAGCGCGGGCCCGGCGAACCGGCGGTGCGCCTGCAGCACGCCGGTGAGCACGACGGCGACGCCGTACAACGGCACCTGCGGCGCGAACACCTGCAGGAACCGGGCGGCCAGGTCGACCTTCGCCGCGTCGTCGGCGTCCGAGCCCAGCAGCGCACCGGCGACGGGGTGCGCCAGCAGCGCCAGCAGCGCGGCCAGCGGCACCAGCACGAGCAGGCTCCAGGTCAGCAGCGCCGACGCCGTCCGGCGCACCTGCTCCCGGTCGCCGGCGGCGATGCCCGCGGCGAGCATCGGGACGACGAGGCTGGCCAGCGCTCCCCCGGCCACGACCTCGAACACGATGTTCGGCACGTTGTTGGCGGCCAGGTACGTGTCGCCGGTGCTGTCGGCGCCCACCGCGTTGGTGAACACCAGCGTGCGGCCGAACCCGGCGACCCGGGACAGCAGGGTGAGCACCGAGATGAGCAGCGCGGCGCCGGCGACGCCCTGCACGACCCGGGCGCCGGCGGGGGCGGGCGGTGCCGCGACCGGCGGGTCGGCCGGCCCTCCCGCGCTCACGCCGGGCGGCGGCCGAGCCGGTCGAGCTCGCGCAGCCCCGGCGTCGACTCGATGACCCGGGTGAAGCTCACCTTCTCGCTGGCCAGGGTGAGCGCGGTGACCACGCCGAGCAGCGCCGCCCGCGAACCGCGGCCGGGCAGCGCGGCCAGCCGCAGCCCGAGCAGGGCGCCGACGGCGTTGGCGCCGCAGTCGCCGAGCATGACCTGCTCGCCGAGGTCGGCCGGGAGCACGCCGAGCGCGGCGCCCAGCGGCCCGGCCGACAGCCCGCCCGCCGGTCCGCCGCTGGTCGCGGTCGCCAGCAGCGCCGCGGCCTTCCCGGCCCGCCCGGGGCGCAGGTCCAGCAGGTTGAGCAGGTTGGCGGTGCCGGCCACCAGGCCGGTGGTGAGCACGCCGTCCACGAGGCCCGCGGCGCCGCGCTCGCGGCGGGTCAGCACCGCGGCGACGGCGGCTGCCGTGCCGATGCCGGCGACCTTGACCGCGCCGGCGGACACCCGGCCGGCGCGCAGCGCCGCGAGGTGCCCGGCGAGGCCCTTGTCGCCGGCCTGCTCCGGGCGCGCGCCGGCGAGGTCGTCGTAGCCGCCGACCAGCCCGGCGACGCCGCCGACGACGGCCGCCGCGGCCCGCTGCCCGGCCGGGGCGCCGAGCACGGCGCTGCCGGTGGCGGCCGCGGCGAGCACCGGGCCGCCGAGCAGGCTGACCGGCCGCCGGGCGTAGTTGGTGCGCTGCCAGCGGGCACCGGCCGGGCGGGCGGCCAGCGCGGCGGCACCGGCCAGCCCGGCGCGGGCGGCCAGCGCCCCGGTCGCGACCAGCGCGGCGCGGCGGAGCGGGGCGGCGGTCACGGCGCCGCGGCCGGGACCGGCTGGGTGTTGTCCGCCGTCCCGTACGCGCCGGAGTCGCCGCGGCCCTCCGCCGCGACGGCGAGCACGGTGCTGATCTGCCCGGCCACCGCGATCAGGTTGTCGACGGTCGACACCGAGCCGGCCAGGGCGTCGTCGTCGCGCAGCGCGGCGAGCAGGCCGCCGTCCCCCGCGGAGGCGGCGTCCCCGGCGACGACCGTGCCGGAGCCGCGGTCGTCCAGCGCCGCGGCGAGCTGCACGAGCCGCTTCGTGCGGGCCTCCTCGTTGCGGCCGCCGATGGTGCCGACGGTCAGCACGACGGCGAAGTCCGCGGCGCTGACCGAGCCGGTGTCGGCGCGGTCGAGCACGCCGATCTGGCCGAGCCCGGTGAGCACGGCGGAGGTGGCGGTCGAGTCCGGCGCGATGCCGGCGTCCGCGGCGCCGGGGCCGGGCACCATGAGCACCTGGGCGAGCAGCGAGGCGACCTGGGCGCCCACGTCGTCGCCGGTGGGCGGCGTGGTGCCGGCCGGCAGCCCCGTGCCGGTCAGGTAGTTCTGCAGCGCGCTGTCCTTGGACGGCGAGGTGTAGTCGCCGGTCAGCCGCACGGTGCCGGTGACCCGGGCGCCGGCGCTGCCGAGCAGGCCGGTGACCCCCTCGACGGCGTCGCTGGGCACGTCGTTGTCGGCGACGACCAGCACGACGCTGCGGCCGGTGAGGGTGCCGCGCACCAGGCTCGGGCCGACGGCCTCCTCGAAGCTGCCGACGTCGTCGAGCTGGCCCTGCAGCTGCTGGGTCTGGGTCTCCAGGCTGCGCTTGTCCTCCTGCAGCCCGCTCACCTGGCTCTGCAGGTTGTCGACCAGCCGCCCGTTGAGCTGGGTGGTGCCGATGACGATCCCCAGCGCGATCGCCAGGAAGACCGCGATGAGCGAGACCAGGTGGTAACGGAAGTCGATCACGAGAAGAGGTTCTCCAGCCAGAACACGAAGCTGTCCCATTGGTCGACCAGCAGGTCGAGGTAGATGTGCCCGGTCGTCGAGACCCCGACCGCGGCCCCGATCGACACCAGCGCGGCGAGCACCAGCAGCACCAGCGCCAGCACGGAGATCCGGCTGCGGTACAGCCGGCTCACGCCCTTGGCGTCGACCAGCTTGCCGCCCAGGCGCAGCCGGGTGAGGAAGGTCGACGCCATGCCGCCGCGGCCCTTGTCGAGGAACTCGATCAGCGTGGCGTGCGTGCCGACGGCGACGATGAGCGAGGCGCCCTTCTCGTCGGCCAGCAGCATCGCGATGTCCTCGCTGGTCGCCGACGCCGGGAAGGTGATCGCGTCGACGCCGAGGTCCAGCACGCGCTGCAGGCCGGGCGCGCGGCCGTCGGCGTAGGCGTGCACGACGACCTCCGCGCCGCACCGCAGCACCGAGTCGCTCACCGAGTCCATGTCGCCGATGATCATGTCCGGCTGGTAGCCGGCCTCGATCAGCGCGTCGGCCCCGCCGTCGACGCCGATGAGGACCGGGCGGTAGTCGCGGATGTAGGACCGCAGCGCCGCCAGGTCCTCCTTGTAGTCGTACCCGCGGACGACGACCAGCGCGTGCCGGCCCTCGAGCTTCGTCCGGACGTCGGGCACGCCGACGCCGTCGAGCAGGAGCGCGCGCTCCCGCTTCATGTACTCCATCGTGTTGGCGGCGAAGGCCTCGAGCTGGGTCGACAGGCCCGCGCGCGCCTCGGCCATCGCCTCGGCGACGGTCTCCTGGGTCTGCTCGACGCCCTCGGCGACCAGCTCGTCGTCGACGTAGAGCCGGTTGCCGTCCAGGCGCCCGGTGGCGCCCTCCTTGATCCGGGCCAGCACCTCCTTGCCGACACCGTCGACCAGGGGGATGCCGGCGTCCACCAGGATCCCGGGACCCAGGTTGGGGTACCGGCCCGAGGTGCTGGCGCTGGCGTTGACCACCGCGGCCACCTTGCAGCCCACCAGGGAGTCGGCGCTGACCCGGTCGATGTCGACGTGGTCGATGACCGCGATGTCGCCGGGCCGCAGCCGCTTGGTGAGGTTCTTGGTCCGCCGGTCGACCCGGACGACGCCGGAGACCCCCGGTGCCGTCTCGGACGGCCGTCCGCGCCGCAAGGTGCCGATGCGCATGGGGCCGATGCTCCCATGGGTGCCGATCCGGTCCGTCCCGACGCGCAACAGCAACCATGTGATCACGGTCGGTGAGCGACACCACCGGAGAGCGCGGCGCGCCACACCTCCACCGGCATGTCGCTGCCCGGGGACGGGACCGGCCCGTCACTAGCGTGGCTGCTGTGACTGGAGGGGCCGCCGCCCGGCGGAGTGCTGCCACTGTCCTGCCCGATCCCGCCCAGCCGCACGACCCTCGACCCGAGGTCGAGGGTCGGGGTGCTGAGCGCGCGGGCGCCGAGGAGCTGCTCGCCGACGGCGGAGCGGTCGCCGTCGACCCCGCCGAGACGGCCCGGGTGGTGACCTTCAGCCCGCGGCCGCCGATCCCCCGGCCGGTGGAGGTGCCGGCCGAGGAGCCCGACGGCTCCCCCGCCGAGCCCGCCGCCGGGGCCGCTGCCGAGCCCGCCGGCTCCCCCGCCGCGGAGGCACCGGCCGCCCCACCGCGCCGGCGGGCGCGCCGGGGACCCAACAAGCGCGAGGTGCGCTACCAGCAGACCCGCGAGGCGATCGTCGACGCCGCCGCCGAGCTGTTCGACGAGCGCGGCTTCGACGCGGTCAGCGTGCAGCAGATCGCCAAGCGCGCCGGCGTGGTGGAGAAGACCGTCTTCAACCACTTCCCGGTCAAGGAGGGGCTGGTCTTCGAGGCCGACCCGCCGATCCGCGCCGCGCTGCTGGCAGCCGTCGCCCGCCGGCGCAGCGGCGAGTCGGTCTCCGCGGCGGCCGGCACGTTCGTCGTCGCCGCCGTCTGCCAGCTCGGCTCGCCCGCCGCGGCCGAGGGCGTGACCGCGATGGCCCGGGTGATCCGCGGCAGCCGCACCCTGCAGGCCCGCGAGCGGGAGATCCTCGGCACGCTCACCGACGCCCTCGCCGCGGAGATCGCCACCGAGACCGGCGCCGCGGCCGGCGACCTGGAGCCGTGGCTGGCGGCCAACGCCGTGCTGGGCCTCTACGCGTCGCTGCTGGAGCTCGCCCGCGACCGGGTGCTGGCCGGGGACTCCGGCCCCGGGCTGGTCGACGAGCTTCGCCACCGCGGCCAGCGCGGGCTGGCTCTGCTGCAGTTCGGCCTGGCGGGGTACGCCAAGCGCCGCTGAGCGGCGGCCGGGTCAGGCCCGCTCGGCGGCCACCGCGAGCAGCTCGCGGGCGTGTGCCTGGCCGGTGCCGCTATCGGCCAGGCCGGACAGCATCCGGGCCAGCTCGCGCACCCGGTCCTCGCCGCGGACGGCGCGGATGTCGGTCTCGGTGACCCCGGCGGCGGAGTCCGGCGCCTTGTCCACCACCAGGTGCGTGTCGGCGAACGCCGCGACCTGCGCCAGGTGGGTGACGACGACGACCTGGTGCTCGCGCGCCAGCCGCGCGAGCCGCCGGCCGATCTCCCCGGCCGCCTGCCCGCCGACGCCCGCGTCGACCTCGTCGAACACCATCACCGGCACCGGGTCCGCGCCGGCGAAGACCACCTCGATGGCCAGCATCACCCGGGACAGCTCACCGCCGGACGCGCCCTTGTGCACCGGCCGCGCCGGCGCCCCCGGGTGCGGGGACAGCAGCAGCGCCACCTCGTCGGCGCCCTCGGGGCCCAGGTGCGCCGGGTCGCTGTCGATCCGGAAGGACACCCGGGCGTTCTGCATCGCCAGGCCGGCGAGCTCCCGGCCCACCTCGGCGGCGAACCCCTCCGCGGCGGCGGTGCGCCCGGCGGTGACCCGCGCGGAGAGCGCGTCCAGCTCCGCCCGGGCGGCGTCCCGCTGCGCCTCCAGGGCCTCCAGCGCCTCGTCGGAGACGTCGAGCTGGCTGAGCCGGTCGGCCGCGTCGGCGGCCCAGGCGAGCACGCCGGCCAGGCCCTGGCCGGGATCGGCGTACTTGCGCACCAGCGCGGTGATCGCCGCCCGCCGGTCCAGCACCTCGGCCAGCCGCGCGGGGTCGGCGTCCAGGTCGCTGACGTAGCCGGCCAGCTGCACGGCGACGTCGGAGACGACCGCCACCGCGTCGGCGAGGTCGCGGGACAGCAGCACCAGCGCCGGGTCGTCGGAACCGGCGAGCGCCCGCTCGGCGGTCGCCAGCGCGCTGGACGCGTCGGCGGTGAAGTCACCGCCGCCCAGCTCGCCCGTGGTGTCGCCGACCAGCGCCAGCCGGGCCTCGTCGGCGACGGCGCGCAGCGCGTCGGCGTCCCCGAGCCGCTTGGCCTGCGCGTCGAGCGTCTCGTCCTCCCCCTCCTCGGGGGCGACGGCGGCGACCTCCTCCAGGCCGTGGCGCAGCACGTCGGCGGTCTGGGCGAGCTCGCGGGCCTGGCTGCGGCGCCGGTCCAGGTCCTCGGCGAGCTCCCGCCACCGCGCGTGCGCGGCCCGGTGCTCCTCGACCAGTGCCAGGTGGTCCGGGCCGGCGTAGCGGTCCAGCGCGCGGCGCTGCTCGGCCGGGCGGGTGAGCCGCAGCTGGTCGGTCTGGCCGTGCACGGCCAGCAGGTCCTCGGCGAGCTCGGCCACCACACCGACCGGGACGCTCCGCCCGCCCAGGTGCGCCCGGGAGCGGCCCTCGGCGCTGACCGTGCGGGCAAGGATCAGGCTGCCGTCGTCGTCGGGCTCGGCGCCCGCCTCCGCGGCGCGGGTCCAGACCGGGGAGTCGGTGGGCAGCACCAGCCGGCCCTCCACCCCGGCCCGGCCACCGGCGCGCACCCGGCCGGGGTCGGCGCGGCCGCCGAACAGCAGGGTGAGGCCGGTGACGACCATCGTCTTGCCCGCGCCGGTCTCACCGGTGACCACGGTCAGCCCGGGGCCGAGCTCGAGGGTGGCGTCGTCGATCGAGCCCAGCCCCCGGATCCGCAGCTCCTCCAGCGCGCCGTGCGGGGCGGCCGCCGGCCGGGTGGGTGCCGGGGCGGCGGGTGCGGCCTTGCGCGCGGGCTTGTCAGTCCGTGCCGTCCGCGTGGCCACGGTGCACCTCCTCGGGGGTGCGCGAGGCGCCGTTGACCTGCTGGTCGGCGGTCCCGGCGAAGCTGGTGAGGTCGCGGGTGAGCACGTTGCCGGTGGGCGCCTCGTGCCCGGGGCCGTGCAGCCGGGCGGAGCGGAAACCGCGCACCGGCAGCCCGAACTTGGCCACCAGCCGGTCGCCGAAGGTGGCCGGGTTGACCCGGGCGATGCGCACCGGCCGGTCGGAGCGGCGGACGTCGACCCGGCCGCCCTCGGGCACCTCGACGGTGCGGCGGCCGTCGGCGGAGACCCGGGCCCGGGCACCGTCCGGCGGCACGGCGACGGTCAGCACCGAGTCGGGGCTGGTGACCAGCGGCCGGGAGAACAGCGCGTGCGCGTTGGCGGGCACGACCAGCAGCGCCTCGACGTCGGGCCAGACGACCGGACCGCCGGCCGAGAAGGCGTAGGCGGTGGACCCGGTCGGGGTCGCGCACAGCACCCCGTCGCAGCCGAAGCTGGTCAGCGGGTGCCCGTCGACGGCCAGCACGACGTCGAGCACGCGGGAGCGCTCGACCTTCTCCACCGAGACCTCGTTGAGCCCCCAGGTGGTGCCGACCGGCGTGCCGTCGGCGTCGCGGACGGTCGCCTCGAGGGTCAGCCGCTCCTCCACCATGTACTCGCACTCCTCGACGGCGGTGAGCATCTCCTCGACCGCGTCGGGCTCGGTCTCGGCCAGGAAGCCCACCCGGCCGAGGTTGACCCCGATGATCGCCGCGTCGGTGGGCCGGGCCAGCTCGGCGGCGCGCAGGAACGTGCCGTCGCCGCCGAAGACCAGCACGATCTCGGCGTCCTGGGCGGCCTGCGGGCCGGACGCGCAGACCTCGGCGCCGGGCAGGGCCAGGTCCTCGGCCTCGTCGTCGAGCACCCGGACCACGAACCCGGCCTTCGCCAGCCGCTCGGCGGACGAGCGGGCCAGCGCGACGATGTCCGCGCGGCCGGTGTGCGCGGCCAGGAGCACTCGGCGCACGCCGTCCGGGCCGGTGGTGCACCCCGCGGTGCCGGGGGTGGCGTCCTCGCTCACTGCGGTCCCTCCTGAACTGCTCGGTCGACGTCGGCCTGCTGCGGTGGTGGCGCGTCCCGGCGCAGCCACAGGAAGAACTCCACGTTCCCCGCCGGTCCGGGCAGCGGGCTGGCCACCACGCCGGCGGTGCCCCAGCCGAGCTCCGCCGCGGCTCGGGCGACGGTGAGCACCGCCTCGCCGCGCAGCGCCGGGTCGCGCACCACGCCGCCGGTGCCCAGCCGGTCGCGGCCGACCTCGAACTGCGGTTTGACCATCGGCAGCAGGTCGGCGCCGGGGGTGGCGCAGGCGGTGAGCGCGGGCAGCACCAGCCGCAGCGAGATGAACGACAGGTCGGCGACCACCATGTCGGCGGCGCCGCCGATCGCCTCGGGGGTGAGCTCGCGGACGTTGGTGCGCTCGTGCACGGCGACCCGGTCGTCGGTGCGCAGCGACCAGGCGAGCTCGCCGTAGCCGACGTCGACGGCGACGACCTCGCGGGCACCCCGGGACAGCAGCACCTCGGTGAAGCCGCCGGTCGACGCCCCGGCGTCCAGCGCCCGGCGGTCCGCGACGTCGACGCCGAAGGCGTCCAGCGCGCCGATCAGCTTGTGCGCGCCGCGGGACACCCACTGCGGGGTGTCGGGGTCGGTGCGGACGACGACCGGGGTGCCGGCCTCCACACCGGTGGCGGGCTTGGTGGCGGCCTGACCGCCGACGGTGACGCGCCCCTCGGCGATGAGGGTGACCGCGTGCTCCCGGGAGCGGGCCAGACCGCGGCGGACGAGCTCGGCGTCGAGCCGGCTGCGGCGGGCCATCAGAGCTGGTCGATGGTGGACAGCTCGCGCTGCAACCGCTCGAGTTCGGCGTCGAAGACCCCGACGTGCTCGGCGACCGGGCGCCCGGCGAGCCCCGCGAAGCGGTCCTCGTCGGCGCGCACGGCCGGGCCGGGGCGCGGACCGGGAGGCGGGCCGGGGACCGGGCGGTGCTGCTGGTCGCTCACGATGTCCTCCTCCGCTGTCCCGGTCGGCCGCGCACCCGGCGGGCAGCCGGGCGCGGACGGTCGTTGGTCTCCGCTCCGCAGGTTACAAGCGGCAGGCGACATCCCGCCGGGACGGCGGTGGACAGCGGCCGGCGGGAGGGCCGGTGCCGGGGCGGTAGCGTCCCGCAGCGGCGTCCCGCCCGGGCGCGCCGCACCCGAGCCGAGGAGGACGTCGCAGGTGGCGACGCTGGAGCAGTGCATGACGGCCCTCACCGGGTTCGTCGGTCGACTCGCCGCGTCGGAGGGCGCCCGCGGGCTGGACCGCACGGTCTCCTGCCGGCTGACCGACCTCCGGCAGGTGGTGCACGGCCGGCTGGCCGCCGGGTCGGTGCACGACATGACCGCCGAGCCGGACGGACCGGCGGTGCCCAAGGCCGACATCCGGCTGACCATGACCAGCGACGACCTGCTGGCGCTCACGAGTGGCCGGCTGGCGTTCGGCCCGGCCTGGGCCGGCGGCCGGGTGAAGCTCGAGGCCGGGCTGCGCGACATGCTCCGGCTGCGTTCGCTCCTCTGACCTCCCTCAGCTGACGGCGAGCTCCCACCGGGCGAGGGCGGCGGCCGCGGCGTCGTCGGCGGCGCGCACCGGGCACGGGGCACCGGACTGGGGGTGGCGCGCCCAGTGGGCCACGGCGAGCGCCCGCAGGCCGTCCAGGCCGTCGTCCGCACGCTCCTCGGTGGACTCGCCGACGTGCCGCAGCACGACCGCGGTGTCGCCGGCCTCGGCGACCCAGCCGGCGCACCGCCAGCCGCCCTCCACGGCGGTGACGGCCGGCGCGGGGTGCAGCAGCCCGCCGGCGTCGGCGGCGATCAGGTCGGGGCGGTGCACCGGCCCGGCGGCGAGCAGCGCCTCGGGCGTGGTCACCCCGGAGAACACCAGCAGGCTGGGGGCACCGGCGCGCCGGGCGCCCTCGATGTCGGTGTCCAGCCGGTCGCCGACCACCAGGGGGCGCTCGGCGCCGGTGCGGCGGACGCACTCGGCGTGCATCGCCGGGTCGGGCTTACCGGTGACCAGCGGGTCCTGCCCGGTGACGTCGCGGACCACGCCGACGAGCGCACCGTTGCCGGGCAGCACGCCGCGCGGCGACGGGATCGTGGCGTCGACGTTGGTGGCCACGTGCCGGGCGCCGCCGCGCACCGCGACGACGGCCTCGGCCAGCTGCGCCCAGCCGACCTGCGGCCCGTAACCCTGGACGACGGCGACCGGCCGGTCCTCGGCGGAGTCGACCACGCGCAGCCCGGCGGCGGTCAGCGCCGCGGCCACGCCCGGACCGCCGACCGGCAGCACCGGCGCACCGGCGCCGAAGCGCTCGGCGACGACCGAGGCGGCAGCCTGGGAGCTGGTGATGACGTCCTCCGGGACCGCGGGCACGCCCAGCTCGGTGAGGTGCGCGGCGACCTGCTGCGGGGTGCGGGCGGCGTTGTTGGTGACGAAGCCCAGCCGCATGCCGGCCTCCCGGGCGGCCGCGAGGGCCGCGGGCACGCCGGGCACCGCGGCCGGGCCGACGTAGACGACACCGTCCAGGTCGAGCAGGGCGACGTCGTGGACGCGGGCGGGCGGCTGCGAGGAGCCGGCGGCCAGCGAGGGGGTGGGGGTCACGGGCGGTCCTCCAGAGCGCCTCGGCGGGCCCGGACGCCGCGCAGCGCCCGGCTGTAGTGCCCGAGATCGGGACGCATCGCGACGGCGAGCGCCAGGTGCTCGGCGGCCAGCTCCAGCGCGCCGGCGCGGCTGGCCGCCAGGCCCAGCCCGAACTGGGCGTAGTCGTCGGTCGGGTTGACGTCGATGAGCTGGCCGAAGCTGCGGATCGCCGCCTCGTAGCGACCGGCGTCGTACTGGGCTCGGGCCAGCGCCTCCAGCAGGCTGCGCGAGCCGGGTTCGGCGGCGACCGCGTGCTCGAGCAGGGTCGCGGCCGCGTCGGGGTGCCCGCTGGCCAGCAGCTGCAGGCCGCGCTGGTACCAGTCGTAGACCTCGCCGTCCGGGCGGCGGGCGGCTCCCGGGTCCCCGGTGCCGGTGTCCTCGGCGCCGGACGCGGGCCGTTCCCCGGGCGACGGCTCGTCCGCGGTCGGCCCCCGCGACCCTGGTCCCTGCGGCACCGCAGCTCCTCCCCCGGCGCTCGACCGGTCCTGGTGGGCGGGACGCAGGTCCCGGTGGGAGCCCACCGACGCCGCCCGGTGGACGGTGCCGTGGCGCTCCTACGATCGACTGCGTGCCCTCGACGTCGGCGGACGACCCGCCTCTGGACCCGGCGGGCCTCGACGTCCGGCCGTTCCGGGCCCTGACCTACCGCGAGCACGACCCCGACCAGCTGGCCCGGGTGAGCTCACCGGCCTACGACCTGGTGACCGCGGCGGGCCGCGACCGGCTGGCCGCGGCGGATCCGCACAACATCGTGCGCCTGATCCTGCCGCACGTCGAGCGGACGCCGGGCGATCCCGCGCCGGGCGAGGGCTCGGCGCGGACCGCCGCGGCGACCCTGGCCCGCTGGCTGAGCGAGGGCGTGCTGGCCCGCGACCCCGCGCCGGCGCTGTGGCGGTACGACATGGCCCGGCCCGGCGTGCCGGCCACGAGCGGCTGGCTGGCCGCCGTCGGGCTGCCGCGCCCCGGGTCGACCGCCGTCCTGCCGCACGAGGACACCTACGCCCCCGCCGTCGAGGGCCGGCGCGCCCTGCTCGACGCCACCGCGACCGACCTCGAGCCGATCGTGTTGGCCCACGATCCCGACCCGGTGGTGCGCGCGGAGACCGAGCGGGCCGGCACGGGCGTACCCGCGCTCGAGGTGGCGGACCCCGACGGGGTGGTGCACCGGCTCTGGCGGGTGACCGACCCCGCCACGCTGACCCGGGTGACCGCGGCGTTCGCCGGCACCGGCGCGGTCATCGCCGACGGCCACCACCGGTTCGCGGCCGCCCGGGAGCACCAGGTGCGCGGCGGGCACGACGACGAGGCGGTGCTCGCGCTGCTGACCCCGATGGGGCCCGGCGGGCTGCGCCTGCAGGCCATCCACCGGGTGCTGCCCGACCTCCGGCTCGACGACGCCACGGCCGCTGCCGCCCGCGGGTTCACCGTCACCGAACTGCCCCTGGACGGTGGGCTGCGGCCGGCGGTCGGCCGCTGGGTCGACGGCGCCGAGCGGCCGGCGTTCCTGCTGACCGACGGCACGCGGGTGGTGCAGCTGACCGCCCCCGCGCCGGAGCTGTGGGCGACCGTGCCGGCCGAGGCGCCGCCCGCGTGGCGGCGGTTGGACGTGGTGCTCGCCCACCACGGGCTGTTCGGCTCGCTGCTCGGCCGCCCCGACGATCCGGCCTCGGTGCTGGTGGCCCACGACGTGGACGAGGCGCTCCGGCTCGCGGCCGAGCGGGCGGGGGTCGCGGTGCTGCTGCGCTCCCCGTCCCCGGCGGACGTCGCCGCGGTCGCCCGGGCCGGCGCCCGCATGCCGCGCAAGTCGACGCTGTTCGTGCCCAAGCCGCGCACCGGGCTCGTCCTCCGCCCGCACGACGAGCAGCCCGGGCACGGCGGCTGAGCCGAGGGGTCAGGCACGGTCATGCCGACCGCGGAGCGGAGCGCTGACCGCCGCGGGCGACCTTGCGACCCCGCCGGCAGTTCACCTCGTAGGCCACCGCGGTGCCGGTGGGCGTCCGCCAGAACCTGCGCTGCAGCGACCCCTCGACCTCCACGACGTCCGCGTCGGTCCAGGCGACGGCGTGCCGCTGGAGGGCGGGCAGGAGGCTGACGCAGGTGATCACGTCGGACTTCGGGCCCCGGGGCCGCGGGTTCGCCCGCCGGACCACCAGCTTGAACACCAGGAGCGTGTCGCCGCTGGGCAGCGGGCGCAGCTCGGGCGGGGCGGACAACCGGCCCCGGAGGACGACGTCGTTGCGGTCGATGACTGCCAGGCTCATGCTCGGAAGCCTCGCGGCGACGCCACTGGCCGGCCAGGACCGCCCGTGAACTGTGGACGGCCCTGGCCGGTGTGGACGGTCGCGCTCAGTCCGTCGGACGCTCCTGCTCCGTGGCCGGGTCAGCGGCCTCCTGGAACAGCCG
The DNA here is from genome assembly GCF_040659695.1 of Modestobacter sp. NPDC049651. Taxonomy (NCBI): domain Bacteria; kingdom Bacillati; phylum Actinomycetota; class Actinomycetes; order Geodermatophilales; family Geodermatophilaceae; genus Modestobacter; species Modestobacter sp. NPDC049651. The sequence continues at coordinate 2,160 of NZ_JBFAOG010000025.1, read as the reverse complement.
GCTGTGGTCGAACTCGGCCACGGGCCGGGGCGCGGTCTCCCCGAGCAGCTCGGCGACCTCGGCCTCGATGTCGTCCTCGCTCTCGTCGTACTCCAGGAGCTCGGTCTCGCTGACGCCGTCGACCGGGGTCATCAGCTCGGCGTCATCGTCGTCCCCGGTGTCGGCGACGGCCTCGTCGTCCTCGTCGTCCTCGTCCTCGTCAGCGACGTCGGTGACGGGGTCGTCGAGCTCCTCGTCGTCCTCGGTGAACTCCACCTCGGCGAAGTGCTCGGAGACGCCGGTGAGGTCGTCGGGGTCGGCAGCGGCGATCGCGCCGTACCACTCCTGCGCCGCCGAGGTCTCACCGCGCGCGGCGAGCAGGTCAGCGTAGGCGGTGGCCAGCCGCAGCCGGCCGAGGTCGGCGCGACCCAGCGTGGACGGCGTCGGACGGCCGCCCAGCGCCTCCTCGAGCACCAGGGCGGCGGCCGCGGCCTCGCCCAGGTCCGACCGGGCGCCGGCCTCGACCAGCCGCAGCTCGACGAGCTCGTCGTGGTCCGGGTGCGCCTCGAGGGCCTCCTGGATCAGCCGCAGGGCGTTCTCCGGGCGCCCGAGCGCCCGCTCGCAGTCGGCCAGGACGGCGCGGTAGCTCTGGTCGCCGCTCATCCGCGCGTAGGCGCGCAGCTCGCGGGCGGCCTCGGCGAAGTCACCGGCGTGGTACGCCGCGACACCGACCGCCTCGCGGACCGCGGCGATCCGGGAGGCCCGGTCACGAGCAGCCCGGGCGTGCTCGAGAGCGAGCTCCGGCTCGTCCTCCAGCAGCCCGCCGGCGGCCACCAGGTGACGACCGACCGTCTCGGCGTTGCGGGGGTCCAGGCCGCGCAGCGCGGCGCGGACACCGGGGTCGAGGTCCCGCGGGTCCGCCCACTCGGGGAAGTCCGGGCCGGGTGCCCGTCGAGGAGCGGCATGCTCACGGCTCTCGGCGCCGCGGTCGGCACCCGGGCGACGGTCCTGCCACGACGGCCGGTCACCCTGCGGACGTCCACCACCCTGCGGACGGCCACCACCCTGCGGACGGTCACCACCCTGCGGACGGTCACCCGCCGGCCGACGGTCCTGCCACGCGGGTCGGTCACCCTGCGGGCGCCCACCACCCTGGGGCCGGCCACCCTGCGGACGGTCGCCGGCCGGGCGACGGTCCTGCCACGAGGGCCGGTCACCCTGCGGACGCCCACCACCCTGCGGACGGTCGCCGGCCGGGCGGCGGTCCTGCCACGAGGGCCGGTCACCCTGCGGGCGCCCACCACCCTGCGGACGGTCGCCGGCCGGGCGACGGTCCTGCCACGACGGCCGGTCACCCTGCGGGCGCCCACCACCCTGCGGACGGTCGCCGGCCGGGCGACGGTCCTGCCACGACGGCCGGTCACCCTGCTGCGGACGGCCACCACCCTGCGGACGGTCGCCGGCCGGGCGACGGTCCTGCCACGACGGCCGGTCACCCTGCTGCGGGCGCCCACCACCCTGCGGGCGCCCACCACCCTGGGGGCGGCCACCACCCTGGGGTCGGGCGCCCTGCGGACGCTCACCGGCCGGACGCCGGTCCTGCCACGACGGCCGGTCGTTCTGCTGAGGACGGCCGCCACCCTGGGGCCGACCACCCTCGCGGCGGTCCCCCTGGGGACGCTCACCGGCCGGACGCCGGTCCTGCCAGGACGGGCGCGCCCCACCCTGGCGGTCGCCACCGGGACTGCGGTCCTGCCAGCTGCGCCGCTCGCCACCGCCGGCAGCGCCGCCGCGCTGGCCACCACCGCCCTGACCGCGACCATTGCCCTCGCCGGCCGGCCGCGAGCCGCGGTGGCCTGCCGGGCGCTGCGGGCGCCCACCGGAGCCCGCCCGGCCACCGCCGGCAGCACCACCGCCACGCGCACCTGGGTTACGGCCTCGGTCGGCTCCGTCGGAGCCCCGTCGCGGAGAAGTCATGACTACTGGGTTACCTCACGGTCGGGGGCGCACGCCTGGCGTGCTGCCCGGGCCCTGCTGCCGGTCGGCTGTTGGCGACGGCATCGGGACTCCTGGTGGCGGACACACAGAAACGGGGGCCGGAGCATGATGCTCCGACCCCCGTTTCGAATGATTGTCCGGCGGCGTCCTACTCTCCCACCCCGTCCCCAGGGCAGTACCATC
>NZ_JBFAOG010000024.1:0-45693 GCF_040659695.1 Modestobacter sp. NPDC049651 | reverse complement strand
CACCGAGAACCCGGTCCCGTTGCCCAGGTTGTAGATCCGGTGCTCGCCGGGCGCGGGCGGCAGCGCCCGCACCGCGGCGACCGCCGCCGCCCAGCTGGGCGTGCCGGTGGGCGCGATCGCCAACAGCCTGGTGTTCGACGTCGACGGCGCGCCGCTGCTGGTGCTCACCAGCGGGGCGCACCGGGTCGACGAGCCGCTGGTCGCCGACCTGCTCGGCGTCCCGCGGATCACCCGGGCCACGCCGGAGTTCGTCCGGCAGCACACCGGGCAGGCCATCGGCGGGGTCGCCCCGGTGGGGCACCCCGAGCCGATCGGCACGCTGGTCGACGTCGAGCTGGCCCGCTTCCCGCAGGTCTGGGCCGCCGCCGGGCACCCGCACACCGTCTTCCCCACCACCTACCCCGAGCTCCTCGAGCTCACCGACGGCACCCCGGCCGAGGTCGGGCCGGGGGCACAGACAGAGGAGGCGGTCCCCCGGTGACCGGCACCGCACCTGCCACCCGGGTGGCCGAGCTGCCCACCGCCTGGATGCGCGAGCACCTGCACGAGGCGCTGGCCATCTACGGCGCCGCGATGGGCTACAGCGAGTCGGTCGTCGCCGGCCGCTACGGCTACGCCGTCCAGCACACCGAGCGGCCCGGCTTCCGCGCCGTCGGGGCCTTCGCCGACACCCCGTCCGGGGAGCAGTTCGTCGGCTTCGGCTACGGCTACCTGGTGGCCCCGGGCCAGTGGTGGCACGACCAGGTGCGCAACGCCCTGGACCGGCGGACGGCGAAGCAGTGGCTGCCCGGCGCGTTCGAGGTCTGCGAGCTGCACGTGCACCCCGACCACCAGAGCCGCGGCATCGGCCGGCAGCTGCTGCACGCACTGGTCGAGGGGCTGCCCCACCCGGCCGCGCTGCTGAGCACCCCGGACACCGACACCAAGGCGTTCCGGCTGTACCACAAGGACGGGTTCGTCGACCTCGCCCGCAACTACAAGTTCCCCGGCGACGCGCGCCCGTTCGCCATCCTCGGCGCCCGCCTCCCGCTCACCCCGCCGCGGAGCTGATCCCCGTCGACACCTGCGACGCCGTCGTCATCGGCGCCGGGCACAACGGGCTGGTCGCCGCCGCCTACCTGGCGCGCGCCGGGCTGCACGTGGCGGTCGTCGAGGCCGACGAGGTGCTCGGCGGCGCGGTGAGCACGGTCGAGCGCTGGCCGGGGGTGCGGGTCGACCGCGGCTCCAGCGCGCACGTGATGATCCGGCACAGCGGGATCGTCGAGGAGCTGGAGCTCGAGCGGTTCGGGCTGCGGTACGTCGACTGCGACCCGTGGGGCTTCGCCCCCGCCCCGGTGCCCGGCGACCCCGGGCCCGACGGCCGGCCGCTGGTGTTCTCGAAGGACCTGGACGCCACCTGCGCCTCCATCGCCGCAGCCTGCGGGGACGCCGACGCCGCGGCCTACCGCCGGTTCGTCGAGGTGTGGAGGCCGCGCAGCCGCGCCGTCGTCGCCGCGTTCGGCGACCGGCCCGCGCCGTCCCGGCTGGTGCGGCACTTCTGGCCGATCGGCTCGGCCCGGCCGCGCACCTCCGGCGGGGACATCGCGGTCGACTTCCTGGGCTCCGGCGACTCGCTGCTGGACCGCTGGTTCACCTCCGAGCGGCTCAAGGCGGCGCTGGCCTGGTTCGGGGCGCAGTCCGGCCCGCCGATGTCCGAGCCCGGCACGGCCGCGATGATCGGCTGGGCCGCGCTGCTGCACGACGTCCCGCCGGGGCACCCGGTGGGCGGCTCGGGGCGGCTGACCGAGGCGCTGGCCGCCCGGGTGGTCGCCGACGGCGGCGGGGTGCACCTCGGCGACGCCGCCGTCCGGCTGCTCACCGACGGCGGCCGGGTGACCGGTGTCGAGACCGCGTCCGGACGGCGGTTCACCGCTCCCGTCGTGGTCGCCGCCTGCCACGTGGGCGCCACCCGCGCGCTGGCCGGCGACGCCGCACCGCCCGCGCTCGCCGCCGCCGACCCGCCGGTGGGCAACGGCTTCGGCCTGGTGCTGCGCGCGCTCACCGACGCCCCGCCGTCCTACCCCGGCGCGGGTGCCGAGTCGTTGCAGGGACTGCAACTGCTGTGCACCGACCGGGCGCAGCTGGCCCGCGCGCACGGCGACTTCCTGGCCGGCGAGCTGCCCCGCGAGCCGGTGCCGCTGGCGATGTCGTTCTCCGCGAGCGACCCGACGCTCGCCCCGCCCGGCCAGCACGTGGTCACCGTCTGGGGGCAGTGGTACCCGTACGCGCTCGCCGACGGCCGCGACTGGGACGCCCTCGCCGACGACGCCGCCGCCGCGCTCGTGGCCGCGGTCGACCGGTACGCGCCCGGCTTCGCACAGTCGGTACAGCGGCTGCACGTGCAGACGCCGGTGGCCCTCGAGCGCGAGTTGAGGCTGCCGCGCGGGAACGTCATGCACGTGGAGATGGGCCTGGCCAGCATGTTCAGCCTCCGGCCCACGCCGGCGCTGGCCGGCCAGCGGGTACCGGGGCTGGCCGGGCTCTACCTCGCCGGTGCCTCGGTGCACCCCGGTGGCGGGGTGCAGGGCAACTCCGGCCGGACGGCGGCCCGCCTGGTGCTCGGCGACCGGACCCGGCTGGGCCGGCTGCGCCGCCGGGCGGCCCGCAGGTGACCCGCGCGCTGACCGTGCCGCGCCGGCCGTCGCCCGCCTGGGTGCCGGCAGTCGCGCTGGTGCTCACCGCGATCGCCTACCCGCTCACCGACGGCGGCGGCCGGGACGTCGTCAGCTGGGCGATCGTGCTGCTCGGCGCGGCCGCCTCGGTGGCCGCCGCGGGCACCAGCCGGGGCCCGCGGGCCGCAGCGACCGTGCTGGTGCTGGTCGCCGTCGTCGCGGTCGTGTTCGAGGCCGTGGGGCTGGCGACCGGGTTCCCGTACGGCGAGTACTCCTACGCCGACACGCTCGGCCCGACGCTGCTGGGCGTGCCGTTCCTGGTGCCGCTGGCCTGGCTGATGATGGCCTGGCCGAGCTGGGTGCTCGCCAGCCGGCTCGCACCGCACCGCCGGCCGCTCCGGATCGCCCTCGCGGCGTACGTCTTCGCGGCCTGGGACGTGCTGCTGGACCCGCAGATGGTGCAGGCCGGCTACTGGCGGTGGGCGCACCCCTCCCCCGGGCTGCCCGGCATCGGCACGGTGCCGCTGACCAACCTCGCCGGCTGGCTGCTGGCCGGCATCGTGCTGATGACGCTGCTGGACCTCGCACTCGCCCGCACCCCGCGCACCGGTCCCGGCGACGCGGCGGCGCTGCTCGTGCTGGCCTGGATGACCCTCGGTGGCGCGCTGGCCCACGCCGGCTGGCTGGGGCTGCCCGGGTCGGCGGTGTGGGAGGTCGTGCTCGCCGTCCCGGTGCTGGCCGCCGTCGCCGTCCGGCTGCGCCGGTGAGCTCCCGGCTGGTCCGGGGCGCCGCCGCGCTGTCGGTGCTGGGCGCCGCGCACGCCGTCGTCAACACCCGGCTGCTGCGCCGCCCGCCGGCCGTGCCGCCCCCGGTGACCGCCCGGGTCGCGGTCGTCGTCCCGGCCCGCGACGAGGCCCACCAGATCGCCGGCTGCGTGGCCGCGGTGCTCGACCAGCGCGCGGTGCCGGACCTCGCGGTCGTCGTGGTCGACGACGGGTCGACCGACGGCACCGCCGCTCAGGTGCCCGCCGACGACCGGGTGCGGGTGCGCTCCGCGTCGCCGCCGGCGCCGGGGTGGCTGGGCAAGCCGAACGCCTGCGCGCAGGGCGCCACGGCCGCCGGGGACGCCGACGTGCTGGTGTTCCTCGACGCCGACGTCCGGCTGGCGCCCGACGCGCTGGCCGCCGCCGTCGCGGTGCTGGACGACGCCGGCCTGGACCTCGTCTCCCCCTGGCCCCGGCAGCTGACCGGGTCGGCCGCCGAGCGGCTGGTCCAGCCGCTGCAGCAGTGGCTGTGGGCGACGCTGCTGCCGCTGCGGGCCGCCGAGCGCTCCCGCCGTCCGTCGCTGGCCGCGGCCAACGGGCAGTTCCTGGTGGTCCGCCGGGCCGCGTACGACCGGGCCGGCGGCCACGCCGCGGTGCGCGGCGAGGTGATCGAGGACATCGCCCTGCTGCGCGCGGTCAAGGCGGCCGGGGGCCGCGGGGTGGTCGTCGACGGGTCGACGCTGGCCGTCTGCCGGATGTACGACGGCTGGCCGGCGCTGCGCGAGGGCTACACGAAGTCGCTGTGGGCCGCGCTCGGCGGCCGGCCCGCGGGCGCGGTGGCGGCGGCGACCGGGCTGAGCCTGGTCTGGCTGGTGCCGCCGCTGGCCGCGCTCACCGGCTCGCGGGCGGGGCTCGCCGGGTACGCCGCCGGCGTGCTGAACCGGGCGGTGGTGGCGGCGCGCACCGGGGGCCGGGTGTGGCCGGACTCCCTCGCCCACCCCGCGTCGGTGGCGCTGCTGGACGTGCTGGTGGCCCGGTCGCTGCGGGCCGGCCGCCGCGGCGACCTGCGCTGGCGCGGGCGCACCCTGACGATGGACCGGTGACCCAGCCCGCGCGCACGTCGTTCGACCCCGCCGAGATGTCCTCCGGCGCCTTCTACCGGGTGCTCAACTCGGTCGTCGTCCCCCGGCCGATCGCCTGGGTGTGCAGCCGCTCGGCCGAGGGCGTGCACAACCTGGCACCGCACTCCTTCTACACGGTGGCGTGCGTCGACCCGCCGGTCGTCCAGTTCACCTCGGTGGGCCGCAAGGACTCGCTGCGCAACATCGAGGCGACCGGTGACTTCACCGTCAACCTGACGCCCGAGCCGCTGTTCGAACAGGTCAACGCCACCGGCACCGACTTCCCGCCGGACCAGGACGAGGCCGAGCACACCGGGCTGCGGCTGGAGCCCAGCGACACGGTCGCCGCGATGCGGGTGGCCCAGTCACCGGTGTCGCTGGAGTGCACGCTGCACTCCACGCTGCGGCTGGGCGACAGCACGGTGGTGTTCGGCCGGGTCGAGCACATCAGCGTGTGGTCCTCCGCCGTCCGCGACGGGCGGCCGCGGATCGAGGAGCTGCGCCCGCTGGCCCGCCTCGGCGGCAACGAGTGGTCGACGATCGGCGAGGTCCTGGAGATCCGCCGGATCCCCTACCGCACCTGGGCCGAGGACCCGACGATCGGCGAGCGCCTCCGCGAGCGCTGATCAGGCCGGCAGGTGCGGCTCGACCTCGGCGGCGGCGTCGGCACCGAACGCGTCGGCGAACCGCTCGAGGAACGACGCCCGGGGCAGCGAGTACTCCTGGGTGCCGACCACCTCGACGGCGGCGGTGGCCACGGCCGACCCGACCTGCAGCGAGCGCTCCAGGCCCAGGCCCCACTGGCGGGCGGCGACGAAGCCGGCCCGCAGCGCGTCGCCGCCGCCGGTGGGCTCGACCGGCTTGGTCTCCGGGACGGCGATGACGTCGACCGGTTCCTCGCCGGCCCGCTCGACGCGCACCCCGCTGGCCGCCCGGGTGGTCACCCAGCAGCCGACGCGGGCGAGCACCTCGTCGTCGGACCAGCCGGTCTTCTGCAGCAGCAGCGCGTGCTCGTACTCGTTGGTGAACAGCAGCTCGGCGCCGTCGACCAGGTCGCGGATCATCTCGTCGCCGGCCCAGGCCAGCTGCTGCGAGGGGTCGGCGAGGAAGGGGTAGCCGCGGTCCCGGCACTCCTGCGTGTGGCGCACCATCGCGGTCGGGTCGTTCGGGCCGACGACCACCAGGTCGATGCCGCCCACCCGGTCGGCGACCGGTGCCAGCTCGATCGAGGACGCCTCGCTCATCGCGCCCGAGTAGAACGACGCGATCTGGTTGTTGGCCACGTCGGTGGTGCAGGTGAACCGGGCGGTGTGCTTGAGCTCGGACCAGTGCACGCTCGCGGTGTCGACGCCGTGCCGGGTGAGCCAGGCGTCGTAGTCGGCGAAGTCGTTGCCGACCGCGCCGACGAGCACCGGCTGCAGCCCGAGCACGCCGAGCCCGTAGGCCATGTTGGCGCCGGCCCCGCCCCGGTGCTGCACCAGGTCGTCGACGAGGAAGGACAGCGAGACGTTCGCCATCTTCCCCTCGACGAACTGGTCGGTGAACTTCCCGGGGAAGGACATCAGGTGGTCGGTGGCGATCGAACCGGTCACGACGACGGGCATGGGGAACTGCTTCCTCGAGGACGGCGGGACGCGGGCCGCGGCGTCCGCGGGGCGGGCACCAGGGTAGGGCCCGGCTCCCCACCCGGCCCGGGCCGTCATCCCCCGTCCTGCTCCCCGCCGAGCTCGCGGCGCAGCTGGACGCCGAGCTGCGCCGTCCCGACCAGCCCCAGCAGCGCGCCGACCGCCGCGCCGCAGGTGACCACCACCGCCGGGTCGACGACGGCCGCGACGACGCCCGCCCCGCCGAGGGTGAACCCGGTCATCGCCACCCGGGTGGGCCGCTCCCAGACCGAGATGGTGCCGGTCTCGCGCACCCCCGCCTGGCCACCGCGGGCCCGCAGGTAGTCCGGCAGCCAGCACAGCGCGCCGAACGCCGCCGCCAGCCAGCCCGGCGTCCCGGCCGCCCAGAGCGCCCCGGCGTAGGCGACCTCGGTGAGCCGGTCGACGGCGGAGTCGAGGACGAACCCGCGGCGCGACGCCCGGCCCCCGGCGATCGCCAGCGCGCCGTCCAGGGAGTCCAGCAGGCCGGACAGCCCGACGAGCAGCCCGGCGGCGACCAGCCACGCGCCGCCGGCGACGGCGGGGCCGACCGCGCCGGCGGCGACCAGCAGGCCGAGCGCGGTCGCGGCGATCGGCGGCAGCCCGGCCAGCGGGCGGGCCAGGGTGTGGGCCACGGTGAGCCAGCCGCGGACGATGCCACGGGAGGCGTCGGCGTCCCCGTGCCAGCGCGACCACGCCACGAGGTACTCGTCGCGGCTCAGGAAGGGGCGGCGGGGCACCGGTGCAGTCCACCATGGGGGTGTGCTCGCCGGTCTCTCCCCCGCCCGCCGCCGGCTCGTGCTGGGGCTGACCGGTGCGCTGCTGGTCGCCGTCCTGGCCCTGGTCGCGGCGGTCGTCGTCCCCCGGCTGACCGGCGAGGACCCCGCGCCGGTCAGCCAGGACCGGCTCGGCCCGGTGCTGCTCGTGCCCGGCTACGGCGGGTCGACCGCGTCGCTGCGCCCGCTGGCCGACCGGCTGCGCGCGGCCGGCCGGGACGCCGAGGTGGTCGCGGTGCCCGGCGACGGCACCGGCGACCTGGTCGCCTCCGCCGGGGCGCTGGACGACGCGGTCGACGCCGCGCTGGACCGCACCGGCGCCCCCGCCGTGGACGTCGTCGGCTACTCCGCCGGCGGCGTGATCGCCCGGCTGTGGGCGGGGGACGACGGCGGCGCCGACCGGGCCCGGCGGGTGGTGACCCTGGGCTCGCCGCACCACGGGACGACGATCGCCGACCTGGCCGGCTCGCTGGTGCCCGGCGAGTGCCCGGAGGGGTGCCGGCAGCTGGCCACCGACAGCCCCCTGCTGACCCGGCTCAACGCCGGCGACGAGACGCCGGCCGGGCCGACGTGGGTGTCGGTGTGGTCGACCGCGGACCGGACGGTGACCCCGCCGGACTCCGCCCGGCTCGACGGTGCGCTGGACCTGCCGGTCCAGTCGGTGTGCGCCGACTCGCGGGTCGCGCACGGCGACCTGCCCTCGGACGCGCTGGTGCAGGCCATGGTGCTGGCCGAGCTCGCCGCCGGCCCGCCGGTGCCGCTGGACGCCGGCGACTGCACCCGGCTGCGGGCAGGCTGAGCAGCCCCGCCCTCGGGGCGGTCAGTGCACCGAGAAGCCACCGTCGACGTGGACGGCCTGGCCGGTGACGTAGGCCGACGCCCGCCCGGCCAGGAAGACGGCCGCACCAGCGAAGTCGGCCGGCACGCCGTTGCGGCCGACCAGGGTGCGGGCGGCGAGCGCGGCGACCTGCACCGGGTCGCCGGCCATCCGGGCGTTGAGCGGGGTGGGGACGAACCCGGGCACCAGCGTGTTGACGGTGACCCCGGACGGCGACCACGCCTCCGCCTGCGACCGGGCCAGCGCCTCGAGGCCGCCCTTGGACACCCCGTAGGCGCCGCTGTCGGCGAACGCGCGGTGCGCCTGCTGGGAGCTGATGTGCAGGATGCGCCCGAACCCGCGGGCCGCCATGCCCGGGCCGAACCGCCGGCCGAGCAGGAACGGCGCCGTCAGGTTGACCGCCAGGGTGGTCGCCCAGACCTCGTCGTCCAGCTCGCCCAGCGGCGGCCGGAGGTTCACCCCGGCGCTGTTGACCAGCACGTCGGGCTCGCCGAACACGGCGGCGGCGTCGTCCCCGGCCCGCCGGACGCCGTCCCGGGTGGACAGGTCGGCGGCCACCCAGCCCGTGGTCCCGCCCAGCCCGGCGATCTCCTCGGCCGCCTCGGCGAGCGGCCCGGGACGGCGGGCGACCAGCACCACCCGGGCACCGGCCCGCGCGAGGGCACCCGCGATCGCCCGGCCGATGCCGGAGCTGCCGCCGGTGACGACGGCGACCTGGCCGTCCAGGGAGAACAGCTGGTGGAGGTAGCCGGCGGAGGTCACCGGGGCAGTGTGCCGTGGATCAGCCGCCCAGCTGCTGGACCGCGGCGGTCCAGCGGGGCGAGCCGGCGCGGTCGGCCACCTCCCGTGCCGCGGCCAGGTGCCCGTCGGCGGGCCGGCCCAGCAGGCGGGCCAGCCGGGCCAGGTGCACCCCCACCGGGCCGAGGGTGAGCAGGCCGCTGCCCGCTCCGGCCAGCTCGCCGTCGGCCGGCAGCAGCTGCGGGTACCAGCGCTCGGCGGCGGCCCGGTCGCCGAGCCGGACCGCGGCCTCCGCGGCGAGCGCCAGCCGCGCCTCGAGCAGCAGGTCCCGCGGCGGGTCGGGCACGGCGGCCAGCGCGGCGCGGGCCGCCGGCCGGTCGCCGGCGGCGAGCAGCACCAGCGGGCGGGCCTGCGCCGCGTACGGCCCGAGGTCGGCGTCCGCCGGCGGGTGCCCGGGGTCCAGCGAGAGCAGCGCCAACGGCAGCAGCCCCGGCTCCAGCCCGGCCATGCCGCTGCCCGGCAGCCGGGCCGCCGCGGCCCGGTAGGCCGCCGCGGCCGCACCGGCGCTCCCCCGCACCGCCAGCCGCAGCGCCCGGTACCAGTCGGTGAGCACCCCGACCAGCGGCAGCCCGGACCGGTCGGCCAGCTCCTCCGCGGCCGCCGCGGCGCGGTCGGCGACGTCCAGCTCACCCAGCCCCGCGTGCGCCTGCACGGCGAGCAGGTGCCCGGTGACCGCGGCGGTCCCCTGGCCGCCGGCGACCGCCAGCAGCTCACCGGCCAGCGCCGCGCGCTCCGCGGCCAGCCCGGCCCGGGCGAACGTCTGCAGGTAGCGGGCGTCCAGCGCCAGCGCGAGCAGCGCGGGATCGCCCAGCTCCCGGGCCAGCCCGGCCGCCTCGCGCGCCGCCTCGGCGCCGCGCGGCCCGTCGTCCGCCCGCCGCTCCAGCGCGACGGTCACCAGCAGCCGGGCGCGCTCCGCGGTCGCGCCGGCCGGCAGCCCGACCAGGGCGCGCTCGGCCGCTCCGACCAGCCGGGCGGACAGCGTCGGGTCGTCGTTCGTCGTCCAGACCGCCGGGACGGCGGACGCGCCCAGCACCGCCGCGGTCAGCACCGGGTCGCCCACCTGCTCGGCGAGGTCGAGGGCCACCGACCGCTCGGTGCGGGCCGCGGCCAGCCCGCCGGTGACCGCCAGCGCCCGCACCCGGCCGGTCGCCACCTCCAGCCGCAGCCGGGGACCGGCGTCCGGCAGCCGGTCCAGCACGGTCGCGGCGGCGCTCCACCAGCGGGCGGCCTCGTGCGGTGCGGACCGCCGTTCGGCCCGGTCGGCGGCCGCCCGGAACGCCGCCAGCGCACGCTCGGCGGGCACCGCGGTGCCCGCCTGCAGCAGGTGGTGGGCGACCGCGCCGACGTCGTCGGGCCGGAGGTCGGCCAGCAGGTCCGCGAGCGCGGCGTGCCAGCGGGCCCGGCGGGCGAGCGGGACGTCGCCGTACACGGTCTCCTGCACCAGCGCGTGGGCGAACCGCAGCCGGTCCGGCCCCGCCTCCGCGACGAACCCGGCGAGCAGCGCGGCCTCCACCGACGCCAGCACCGCGTCCTCGTCGCCGGCCAGCCGGACCAGGAGCTCGACGTCGACGTCCACGCCCTGGACGGCGGCCTGCCGCAGCACCGTCTGCGCCGGCGCGGGCAGCCGGGCGAGGCGGTGGCGGAGCACGTCGCGCACGCCCGGCGGCACCGACCGCAGCCCGGCCTCGGCCTCCCACAGCCGCAGCAGCTCCCGGGCCAGGAACGGGTTGCCGCCGCTGCGCACCTGCAGCAGGTGCAGCGCCGCGGGCGGCGGGAGCCGGTCGGTGAGCCCGGCGACGAGCTCCGCGGTCTGCGGTCCGGTGAGCCCGCCGAGGTGGACGCGCACGGGCTCGGCCCGGGCCACCCGGCCGAGCGCACCGGTGAGCGCCGGGCCGATCTCGGTCGAGCGGTGGGTGGCCACCACGAGCACGCGGGGCCGGACCGGGTCGGTGGCCAGGGTGCCCAGCAGGGCGAGGGTCTCCTCGTCGGCCCAGTGCAGGTCCTCCAGCACGACCAGCACCGGCGCGGCCGCGGCCAGCGCGGCCCGCACCGCGGCGTGCCGGGCGGACCGGGCGGCGGCCGGGTCGCCGGCCTGCCCGGCCAGGTCGGCGGGAGCGTCGAGCTGGGTGGTCACCTGCTGCCACGGCCAGGCCGGGGGCGCCCCGCCGACCTCGGGGCTCGCCGCGGTCGCGACCGTCCACCCGCGGGCGGTCAGCCGCGCCGCCAGCGCCCGGGTCAGCGCGGTCTTCCCCGCCCCCGCCGCGCCGGACACCAGCGCCAGCTGCGGCCGGCCGGCCACCGCGGCGGCCTCCAGCGCGGCGAGCTCCGCGTCGCGGCCGACGAGGGGCGCGGGCGCCGGCGCCGGCGCGGGCAGCGGCGGCCGCGCGCCGGCGACCAGGGACGGCGCCTGGGCCAGCACGTCGGCCTCCAGCCGGCGCAGCTGCGGCCCCGGGTCGAGGCCCAGCTGGTCGCGCAGCAGCTGCCGGGCCCGGCGCAGCGTGGCCAGCGCGTCGCCCTGCCGGCCGGCCCGGTACTCGGCCAGCGCGAGCAGCCGCCACGCCTCCTCGCGCAGCGGCTCCTCGGCGACCAGGGCGCGCAGCTCGGGCACCGTCTCGGCGGACCGGCCCTCGGCCAGCGCCGCCTCGGCCCGCCGCTGCCGGGCCAGCAGCCGCAGCTCCTCCAGCCGGGCGGCCTCGGCGCGCGCCCACGGCTCACCCGCGAACTCGGCGTACGCGGCGCCCCGCCACGACGCGAGTGCCGCGTCCAGCAGCACGCGGGCGTCGGCGGGGAGGCCGTCGTCCAGCAGGCCGGTGGCGGTGGTGACCTCGGCGGCGAACCGGTCGGCGTCGACCGCACCCGGCGCGGGGCGCAGCGCGTACCCGCCGGCCACGGTGACCAGCAGCGCCGACGGGGTGCGCGGGAGCCGGTCGGGCTCCAGCGCCTTGCGCAGCGCCCCGACGAACGTCTGCACCGCGCCGGCGGCGTGCTCCGGCGGCACCTCCCACAGGTCCTCGACCAGCCGGGGCAGCGGCACCGGCCGGCCGCGGGCGACCAGCAGCCGGGCCAGCACGGCGCGGTGCCGGGGGCCCTTGAGGTCGGCCGGCCGGCCGTCGTCGTCGGCGGCCAGCGGCCCCAGCACCCGGAACTCCGGCATCGACCGGGACGCTACTGCCCGCCCGGGCCGGTGCTGATCGGCTGCTGATCGGGACCGCCGAGGGTGGCGGTCATGACTCCCCCGACCATCACCGGTTTCACCCAGCAGCGGGTCGACGTCGCCGACGGCGTGGCCCTCCACGTCGCCGTCGGCGGCAGCGGCAGCCCGGTCGTGCTGCTGCACGGCTTCCCGCAGACCCACCTGATGTGGCGGCACGTCGCCGCCGACCTGGCCGCCGACCACACGGTCATCTGCCCCGACCTGCGCGGCTACGGCGCCAGCGACAAGCCGGCCGACGACGGGCAGGCGTACAGCAAGCGCACGATGGCCGCCGACGTCGTCGCCGCGGCCCGGGCGCTGGGGCACGAGCGGTTCGCGCTGGCCGGGCACGACCGCGGCGCGCTGGTCGCGATCCGGACCGGGCTGGACCACCCGGACGCCGTCACGCACCTGCTCTCCCTCGACGTGCTGACCAACCTCGACACCTGGGACGTGCTGTCCGGGCTGAGCGCCTCGGTCGCCTGGCACCTCTACCTGATGGCCCAGCCGGCCGGCCTGCCCGAGCAGCTGATCGGCGGCGCGCCGGACGCCTTCTTCGGCCACTTCCTCGACGTCTGGGCGCACGACCCCGCGGCGGTGCCGGCCGACGTCCGCGCGGCCTACCTGGCCGCCTGCCGCGACGCCGTCCCGTCGATCGTCGCCGACTACCGGGCGTCGGCCACGGTCGACGTCGCGCACGACCGCGCCGACCGGGCCGCCGGCGCCCGGTTGAGGATGCCGGTGACCGTGCTGCAGCAGGACTGGGGTCCCGAGCTGAGCTCCGGCGCGGCGGCGATGTGGGCGGCCTGGGCCGACGACCTCGAGCACCGCACCGTGACCGCCGGGCACTTCATGGCGGAGGAGGCGCCGGCGGAGGTGGTGGAGGCGCTGCGGGAGCTTCTCGCGCGCTGACCCCTTCGGGTCAGGTGCAATTCGATGGGGCATCACTCAACGTGTCGGGGTCATTACTGAGATGGGCGCCCGATCGGTGCCCGCTCATGACGCCACCTCGGAGGACCTCCTCGTGCGCACCACCCCGGCCCGCTCCCCGTTCCGCGACGCGGGCATCGCCACCAAGATCATCGCTGCGGTCTCGGTGGCGGTGCTCGTCGCCGTCGTCGTCGGCCTGCTGGGCCTGCGGAGCCTGGGCCACACCGCCGACGCGACCGACGAGATGTACCGCAAGCAGCTGCTGGGCTCCGCGGCGGTCGAGACGGTGCGGTCGGAGTTCTACGCCGTCCGGCTGGCCGGCACGAACTACGCCATCGCCCCGGACGCCGCCGCCCGCGCCGGCTACCTGCAGGACCGCAACGACGCCTACGCGGCGCTCGAGCAGGCCGCCCGGGACTACGAGGCCACCGGGCTCACCAGCACCGGCCAGCAGCTCATCGACGCCGTGCTGGACGGGGTCGCGCAGTACAAGCAGGGCATGGTGCAGCTGGACGCGCTGGCCGACGCCGGTGACCTGGCCGGCTGGTCGCAGGCCCGCGCGACGGTCGTCGCGCCGGTCGCCAAGGACGTGCTGGCGACCATCGACGAGCTGGCCGAGCGCCGGCAGACCAAGTCCGCGGCCAGCGCGGCCGCGGCGGTCGCCGAGTACCACTCCACCCGCACCGTGCTGCTGGTCGTGATCGTCGCCGGGGCCGCGCTCGCGCTGACCACCGGCCTGCTGGTGGCCCGCAGGATCACCCGCGGCCTGCGCCGGGTGCAGGCGACCGCCGAGGCGCTCGCCGCCGGCGACCTCACCCGCCCCGCCGGGCTCGGGTCGCACGACGAGGTCGGCCGCACCGGTGCCGCGCTGGACGGCGCGCTGGCCGAGCTGCGCACCGTGCTCGGCGCGGTCGCCGGCTCCGCGGACGCCGTTGCCGCCTCCTCCGAGGAGCTGTCCGCCTCGTCGGCGCAGATCGCCGCGGCCGCGGAGGAGACCGCCGTCCAGTCGACGGCGGTGTCGACCTCGGCCGAGGAGGTCAGCCGGAACGTCGCCACGGTCGCCGCGGGCGCCGAGCAGATGGGCGCCTCGATCCGGGAGATCAGCTCGAACGCGTCGGAGGCCGCGCGGGTCGCCGCCGACGCCGTCGCCGAGGCCCGGGCCACCACCGCGACGATCGAGCAGCTGGGCACCTCCAGCGAGCAGATCGGCGCCGTGGTCAAGACGATCACGAGCATCGCGGAGCAGACGAACCTGCTGGCGCTGAACGCGACCATCGAGGCCGCCCGCGCCGGGGAGGCCGGCCGCGGCTTCGCGGTCGTCGCCACCGAGGTCAAGGAGCTGGCCCAGGAGACCGCCCGGGCCACCGAGGACATCGCCCGCCGGGTGCAGGCCATCCAGGGCGACACCGCCGGCGCGGTCGCCGCGATCGGCCGGATCAGCACGGTCATCGGCTCGATCAACGACTTCCAGCTGACCATCGCCTCGGCGGTGGAGGAGCAGACGGCGACCACCAACGAGATGTCCCGGTCGGTGCAGGAGGCGGCCGGCGGGTCGACCGCGATCGCCGGCAACATCACCGGGGTGTCCACCGCCGCCGGGGCGACCACCGAGGCGCTCGGTCAGACCCGGGTCGCCGTCGACGAGCTGGCCCGGATGGCCGCCGACCTGCGCGCCGGCGTCGCCCGCTTCACCTTCTGACGAGGGTCCGCCCGGGACGTCACCTCCTGGTCAGGAGGTGACGTCCTTGGTGGTGAAGTTGGCCCACGCCGCCCCCAGCAGGACGACGACGTACACCGCCTGCAGGCCCAGCCCCCGCACCACGTCCCGCCACAGGATCGGCTCCCGGAACAGGTCGACGAACGCCAGCCAGTACCGGGTCGGCAGGTAGGGGGCGATCGAGCTGGCGGCGTCCAGGGTGAAGAGCAACGACGACGCGACCAGCACCCCCAGCGCCCCCAGCATCGCCACCAGCGGTGAGTCGGTGAGGGTGGAGAAGAACAGCGCGAACGCCGCGACGCCGAGCATCGACACGCTCACGTAGCCGATCGCCAGCAGGGTGCGCTGCACGATCTGGGCGCTGGTCAGGGTGGTGCCGCCCAGCGAGGTGCCGCCGATCGGCTGGACGTCGAAGAACAGCCGGCCCACCAGGTAACCGACCGCGGCCACCACGATCACGGTGACGAACACGAACGCGAACACCGACACCAGCTTCGCGACCAGCAGCCGGGTGCGGCCGGCCGGGCGGGCCAGCAGGTAGCGCAGCGTGCCGGCCTGCGCCTCCCCGGCCACCGCGTCGCCGGCGATCAGCGCGACGGCGATCGGCAGGAACAGCGGCAGCACGATCGCCAGCGCGGCCAACGGGTAGAGCGTGCCGTTGGTCAGCACCGCGGACAGGAACGCCGGCCCCTCCCCCGGCCGCGGCGCCAGGTCGGTGAGGCTGATCAGCACCCCGACCAGCACCGGCAGCGCGTTGAGCAGCGCGATGGTCACCCAGGTGCGCGGACGGCGGAACAGCTTGCGCAGCTCGACGGCGATCACCGGCGGGCCCCCGGCGCCTCGACCCGGTCGGCGCTGGTGCTCGCCGCGGCCAGCACCACCTCCTCCAGCGAGGGCCGCTGCAGCGCGAGCCCGGTGACCGGAACCCCGGCGGCCACCAGCGCCGCGTTCACCTCGGCCGGGTCGCTCCCGCGCACCACCGCCCGGGTCTCGCCCAGCGCGAGCACCCGCCCGTCGAGCGCGGCGCGCACCCGCTGCGGGTCGGGTGTCTCGACGACGGTCGCACCGGTCGGGGCGGTCAGCCGGGCCAGCTCGTCCTGCAGCACCAGCCGGCCGCGGTCGAGCACGCCGACCCGCGTGGCCAGCTGCTCGACCTCGGCCAGCAGGTGGCTGGAGAGGAAGACCGTCGTCCCGGTGCGGTTGAGCTCCAGCAGCAGGTCGCGGACCTCGTGGATGCCCTGCGGGTCCAGCCCGTTGGTCGGCTCGTCGAGCACCAGCAGCTCCGGACGGCGCAGCAGCGCGGCGGCCAGCCCGAGCCGCTGGCGCATGCCCAGCGAGTAGGCCTTCACCGGACGGCGGCCGACCCCGGCCAGCCCCACCTGCTCCAGCACCGTCTCGATCCGGGTGCGGCGGGTGCGGCGCGCACCGCCCGGGCCGGCGGCGTCCAGCAGCGCGAGGTTGGCCCGGCCGGAGAGGTGGCCGTAGTGGGCCGGGCTCTCGATCAGCGCGCCCACCCGGGGCAGCACCTTCCGCCCGGCCCGGGGCATCCGCTGCCCGAGCACCTCCACCTCCCCGGCGGTCGGCAGCACCAGGCCCAGGAGCATCCGCACCGTCGTCGTCTTGCCCGAGCCGTTCGCGCCGAGGAAGCCGTAGACGTCGCCGGCGCGGACGTCGAGGTCGATCCCGTCGACCGCCCGCACCTGCCCGTAGCGCTTCTGCAGCCCCCGGGTGGCGATCACCGTCGTCATCGGTCTCCTGATCTCAGGGTCGTGAGCACCCCGTCGGCGGCGGCGCGCAGCGCGTCGAGGGTGACGGTGCCCGACAGCAGCAGGCCGCCCCGTCCGCCGTCGACGAGCATCAGCCCCAGCGGCCCGGCCGACACCCGCACGCCGAGGTCGTCGACGACCGCGCCGGGTGCGGCGGTGAGCGTCGGGCGCAGCGCGTCGACGACCCGACCGGGCACGGCCGCGACCGCCAGCTCCGTCACGCCCCGGCCGTAGACGCCGACCTGGCCGGGTGCGCCCTCGACCGGGCGGCGGTCCAGCCCGGCCAGCGTGCCCGGCAGCGGCAGCCGGAACGCCCGGCGGCCGATGACGTCGAGCAGCTCGCGGGCCTGGTCGTCGCTGCGCACCGTCGCGCCCGCCGGCGGGGTGAACGCGGTCACCGACGCGGCCGGGCGCTCCTGCTCGAAGGACAGGAAGCCGGTGTCCAGCGACGGTGCCGCGGCCGTTCCGTGGACCCGCACCCGCAGCGGCACCCCGGTGCCGGCGTCGACCCAGACGTCGACCCGCTCGACCGACGCGGCGTCCGCGGCGGGGGTGATCCGCAGGCCCAGCGCGTCGCGCCCGGCGACCCGCTCGGCACCGGCCCGGCGGAGCTCGCCGTCGTCCGCCTCGGCCAGCAGCCGCCGGCCCAGCGCGCTGGGCAGCAGGTCCGGCGCGGTCGGCAGGGCGAGCGGGGTCGGCCGGGTGCGGGTCGCGCGGGCGTCCTCGTACTCCCAGGTCCAGGTGCCGTCGGCGTCGCGGTGGGTGCCGGTCTCGCCGGTGGGGGTGACCACGTCGACGCGCCAGTCCGCGGGGCCGCGGTACCAGGCGCGCATCGTCGTCCGGTCGCTGAGCAGGTCGGCCACCGAGGTGAGCTGCGCGCCCACCGGCAGCGCCAGGCCGCCCGCGGACTCCGCGTAGCCGGTGAACGCGACGTCGGCGGAGGCGAGCGCCCGGTCGCGGAGGTCGACCGCCGACACGTCGGCGTCGGAGGCGGGCAGGGCGCCGATCAGCGGCGGCAGCGCGGCGAGCACCGCCACGGCGGCCGCGACGACCGCCCAGCGGCGCGCCGCTCCGGTTCGCCGCCGACCAGCCACGACCCACCGTACGTCGGCGCCGGGCCGGGACGCGCTTGGACGTTCACGTGCACAGGGTCGGCACAGCCGACGGAGGGCGCGCCCGCGGCCGCTCCGGTGCCGATACCGTCGGGGCATGGACCCGACCGCCGACGGGGACGCGCTGTGGCCGACCCGGTACCTGACCGGCGACCGGCTGGTGGTCGTCCGCGGCAACGGGGCGACCGGGGCACCACCGACGCCGGCCCCGGCGTGGCCGGGCACCGCGCCGTCGGCGGCCGTCGAGGGGATGGCGGCCGTGGGCCGCTGGTGGCACCAGCTGGACGGCGGGCAGAAGGCCGTCCTGGTGGTGCTGCTCGTGCTGCTCACCGGCGGGCTGGGCCTGGTCGTTCCGCTGGCCGGGGTGCTCGCCCAGCGGGAGCTGGAGCAGCGCGGCACCCGACCGGCCGCCCTGCCGCCGGGGCGGCCGCCGTCGCCGGAGGCGGTGCTCGCCTCCTGGGACACCCTGGAGGCCCGGGTCGCCGCGGCCGCCGGCCGGGCCTGGGCGGAGACGCAGCGGGAACCGTCCTGGCACTCCCCCCACCTGGCCGCGAACCGGGCGGCGTTCGACGGCGCCGCCGAGGTCGACGCGATCGTCGACCTCGCCCTGCGCATCCAGCGCACCCGCTACGAGCTCGGTCCCCGCCCGGCCGGCCCGGCGGCGGAGTACTGGGACCGCCAGCGGACCGCCCTCGACCGCGCGGCGCACCAGCTGGGCCGCCGGGCGGACGCCCTCATCCGGCACCGCGACCAGGCCGCCGCGCTCTCGGTCGAGCTGCGGCACCTCGCCGACCTCGAGCGGCTGGAGCGCAGCGCGGTCGCCGTCGACGACCTGACGCTGGCCACCGCGGCCGGCGGCCCGGGCGAGCCCCGGCTGGCGCAGGTGGCCGACGACATCGCCGCCGTGCGCCGGGCGATGACCGACCTGGTGGACCTGATGACCCGCACCCGGGCGCCGCTGGTCGACCCGCCCCCGCCGTTGCCGGAGCGGGACCGGCCCAGCTGACCTAGCGTGCGCTGCATGGCTGCTCCCATCAGCGACGCCGTCGTCGTCGACGTGCTCCGGCGGGTCGACGGCGTGCTGGCCCCGCTCGCCCAGCGGCTGGGCCGCCCGCCGCAGGTGCCCGCCGCGCAGCGGGCCGCCTGGTGGGCCGACCGGGTGAGCCGGGTCGCCGCCGGCGTGTCCGCGGCCCCGCGGTTCGCCGGCAAGCTCGCCGACCTGCTGCCGCTGCAGAACACCGTCGGCTCGGCGGTGCAGGCGCTGGTCGTCGTCGGCGTCGCCACCGAGCACGGGCTGACCGACCCGGCAGCCCGGGTGTCGTTGCTGGCCCGGGTGCTGCTGGACCGCGACCTCCCGGCCGACCGGGTGCGCGGCCTGCTGCAGCCGTCCCGCGTCGGCTACGTCGCCGAGGCGTTCGGTGAGCGGCGGACCGGGGTGCGCGGCGCCGCCCGCAGCCTGTGGCGGGTGTCCCGGCTGCTGGGCCGCATCGACGACGCCCTGGACGCCCGGCCCAAGGGCAAGCTGCGCCACCGGGCGCTCGGCCAGCTGCCGGTGGTCGGCGTGGCCGGCGGCTACGCCGCCGAGCGGGAGGGCCTGCGCCGCGCCGCCCGGCAGGCGGAGCAGCTGCTCACCGGCGCCCCGACCGGCGACGGCGCGGTCAGCGGACCGCGGCCGTGAGCGCGGCGGTGTCCTCGGCCGGGACCCCGGCCAGCGCCGCGTAGACCTCCCGCGTCGCGGTCGACCGGTTCATGGTGATGAAGTGGATGCCCGGGATGCCCTCGGCCAGCAGCGTCCGGCACATCTCGGTGGCCACCTCCACGCCCAGCGCCCGGACGGCGGCCCGGTCCTCGGGGCGGTCGCCGTCCAGCGCGGCGAACCGCTCGGCCAGCGCCGGCGGGAACGCCTGACCGGACAGCTGCACGATGCGCTCGATCTGCCGGGCGTTGGTGACCGGCATGACCCCGGCGACGAGCGGGACGTCGCAGCCGCGGGCGGCGACCCGGTCGCGCAGCCGCAGGTAGTCCTCGACCTGGAAGAACATCTGGGTGATCGCGAAGTCGGCGCCGGCCCGGCACTTGGCCACGAACATGTCCAGGTCGGTGTCCGGGTCGGGTGACCGCGGGTGCCCCTCGGGGAAGGCGGCGACGCCGACGCAGAAGTCGCCGATGCCCTTGACCAGCTCGACCAGCTCGGCGGCGTACCGCAGCCCCGCCGGGTGCTCCCGCCACTCCGCCTGCGGGTCGGCGCCCGGCGGGTCACCGCGCAGGGCCAGCAGGTTGCGCACCCCCGCCGACGCCAGCCGGCTCACCACGTGGCGCAGCTCGGCGACGCTGTGGTCGACCGCGGTCAGGTGCGCCAGCGGCAGCATCGTGGTCTCCGCGGCGATCCGCTCGGTCACCGCGACGGTGCCCTCCCGGGTCGAGCCGCCGGCGCCGTAGGTGACCGACACGAACGAGGGCTGCAGCCTCTCCAGGTCGCGCAGCGCGGTCCACAGCTGCTCCTCGCCGGCCTCGTTCTTCGGCGGGAAGAACTCGAAGGACCACGTGGGTCGCCCGGTCCCGAGCAGCTCGCGCACGGTTGCGGTCATGCCTGGCGAGGGTACGGGTCAGCGGTGACCCAGCGCGCCCGGCCCATGGCGGAGTCATCGCGCACGGCCGTGTTGGGCAATACTCGCTCCGTGATCGTCGGTACGCCGCAGCGCGGCTCCCTCCCCGGCTCGCCCTCCGTGGCGGACGCCGCCGAGCTGGAGCGGCTGCGCGGCGTCGTCGGCGCGACCCTCTCGGCGTTCCTCACCGAGCAGCGCGACACGCTCGCCGCGATGGCGCCGGAGCTGGCCCCGGTCGCCGAGGAGGTCATCGCGGTGGCCGCCGGCGGCAAGCGGCTGCGCCCGGCCTTCGCCTACTGGGGGTGGCGCGGCTTCGGCGACCCCCTCGCCCCGGCCACCGAGGACGACGAGGCGGTGCTGCGCGCGGTCGCCGCGCTGGAGCTGGTGCACGGCAGCGCCCTGGTGCACGACGACGTGATGGACGGCGCCGACACCCGCCGCAACCGGCCGGCCACCCACATCGGCTTCGCCGACCGGCACCGCACCGGCACGCTGGACGGTGACGCCGCGGCCTTCGGGGTGGGCGCGGCGATCCTGGTCGGCGACCTGGCGCTGGTCTGGTCCGACGAGCTGCTGCGCCGCTCGGGCATCTCCCCCGCCGCGCTCGGCCGGGCCCGCCCGGTCTGGGACACGATGCGCACCGAGGTCACCGCGGGGCAGTACCTGGACCTGCTGCGCGCCGCCGGCGGCCTGCCCGGCCCGGCCGGTGCGCTGACCGTGGCCCGCTACAAGAGCGCCGGCTACACCGTGCAGCGTCCGCTGCAGCTGGGCGCCGCGCTCGCCTCGGCCGGGCCGGAGGCGCAGCGGGCCTGCACCGCCATCGGGCTGCCGCTGGGCGAGGCGTTCCAGCTGCGCGACGACGTCCTCGGCGTGTTCGGCGACCCCGAGGTGACCGGCAAGTCCGCCGACGACGACCTGCGCGAGGGCAAGCGCACGCTGCTGGTCGCGCTGACCGAGCAGGAGGCCGACGGCCCGGGCCGCGCGCTGCTGGGCGCCGCCCTCGGCGACCCCGCCGCCAGCGCCGCCGACCTGGACCGGCTGCGCGGGCTGATGGTGAGCACCGGCGCCCGGGAGCGGGTCGAGGAGCGGATCGCCGAGCAGACCGACCGGGCCCGCCAGGCGATCGCCGACGCGCCGCTGGCCGAGGACGCCCGGGTCGCGCTCGACGCGCTCGCCGTGGCCGCGACCTCCCGCACCGCGTGAGCGGCCTCCTGCACCGCGGTCCGCGCACCGTGCCCGGGCGCACCGACCGGGTCGTCGTCGTCGGCGCGGGCCTCGCCGGGCTGTCGACGGCGCTGCGGCTGCGCGGCGCCGGCCGCGAGGTGACCGTCGTCGAGCGGGCCGAGGGGCCCGGCGGGCGGGCCGGGGTGGTCACCCGGGCCGGCTACACGCTGGACACCGGGCCGTCGGTGTTCACCGCCCCGGAGGTGGTCGCCGACGCGCTGGCCGCCGTCGGCGAGCGGCTGGAGGACCGGCTCACGCTGGTGCCGCTGCAGACGACCTACCGGGCGCAGTTCGGCGACGGCTCGCACCTGGACGTGCACGCCGACCGGGACGCCTTCGCCGCCGAGGTCGAGCAGCTGGCCGGCCCGGCCGAGGCCGCTGCGCTGCGCGCCTACCTCGACGACCTGGCCGACCTCTACCGGCTGCAGCTGGACACCTTCATCGACCGCAACCTCGACACCCCGCTGGACCTGCTCGGCGCGCCGCTGGTGCAGCTGGTCCGGCGGGGCGGGTTCCGCCGGCTGTCCTCGCACGTCGACCGCGCGTTCACCGACGAGCGGCTGCGCCGGCTGTTCAGCTTCCAGGCGCTCTACGCCGGCGTCTCGCCGTTCCGGGCCATCGCCGCCTACGCGGTCATCGCGCAGCTGGACATCGGCGCCGGCGTCTGGCACCCCGTCGGCGGGATCGGCGCCGTGCCTCGCGCGCTGGCCGCCGCGGCCGCCGACGCGGGCGTGGTGTTCCGGTACGGCGCGGACGTCGCGGAGCTGGAGACCAGCGGTTCCCGGGTCACCGCCGTCCGGCTGGCCGATGGCGACCGGCTGCCGGCCGACGCCGTGGTGGTCACCGCCGACGCCCCGCACCGGCTGGTGCCGGGCCTGCGCGGACCGCGCCGGCCGGTGTACTCGCCGTCCTGCGTGGCGCTGCACCTCGGCGTCCGCGCCCCGCTGCCCGGGCAGGCGCACCACACGATCAGCTTCGGGAACAGCTGGCGGCAGGTGTTCGACGAGCTCACCCGCGACGGCCGCCCGATGAGCGACCCGAGCCTGCTGGTCAGCATGCCCTCGCGCACCGACCGGTCGCTGGCGCCGGGTGAGGGGCAGGTGCTCAGCGTGGTCGCGCCCACCCCCAACCTCGACCCGCGCAGCGGCGGCAACCCCGACCTGGACTGGCCCCGGCTGCGCGGCCCCTACCGCGAGGAGCTGCTGGCCACCCTCGAGGCGCGCGGCTGGACCGGGATCAGCGACGCGATCGAGGTCGAGGAGCTGCTGGACCCCCAGGACTGGGCCGCCCAGGGCATGGCGGCGGGCACCCCGTTCGCGCTGGCGCACACGTTCGGCCAGACCGGCCCGTTCCGCACCCCGACCCTGCCCCGGCGGGGACCGGAGAACGTGGTGCTGGCCGGGTCGTCGGTGCAGCCCGGCGTCGGGGTGCCCATGGTGCTGATGAGCGGCCGGCTGGCCGCCGAGCGGATCA
This sequence comes from Modestobacter sp. NPDC049651, assembly GCF_040659695.1. NCBI lineage: Bacteria > Bacillati > Actinomycetota > Actinomycetes > Geodermatophilales > Geodermatophilaceae > Modestobacter > Modestobacter sp. NPDC049651. The sequence goes on along the minus strand of NZ_JBFAOG010000024.1, from coordinate 23,081 downwards.
CGGGAGCTGCACGTTGACCACCACCGCCGACCGGCAGGCGCAGCTGGACGCCGCCTACCGGCACTGCGCCGCGATCGCCGCGCGGCACGGCAAGAGCTACCACCTGGCCACCCGGCTGCTCACCGCCGACCGGCGGCCCGCGGTGCACGCCCTGTACGCCGCCGCGCGCACCGCCGACGACTTCGTCGACGTCCCCGGCGCCGACCCGTCCGGTGACCTGCTGAGCTGGTCGAAGGCGCTGCTCGACGAGCTGGCGACCGGCTGGTCCGAGGACCCGGTGCGCCTGGCGCTGGTGCACACCTACCGCCGCTACGACATCCCGGTCGAGCACCTGGTCGACTTCCTCGCCGCGATGACCAGCGACCTCGACGTCACCGGCTACGCCGACCTCGACGCGCTGGACCGGTACATGTGGGGCTCGGCGTCGGTGATCGGCCTGCAGGTGCTGCCCGTGCTCGGCACGGCCCCCGGCGTGGTCCGGGCGGAGGCCGAGCCGCACGCCGTCGCGCTGGGCGAGGCGTTCCAGCTGACCAACTTCCTGCGCGACGTGGCCGAGGACGTCGACCGCGGCCGGGTCTACCTGCCCGCCGACCTGATGGCCGCCCACGGCGTCACCCGCGAGCAGCTCGCCCGCCGCGAGCACACCCCGGGCTTCACCGCGCTGATGCGGGAGATGGTCGCGGTCACCCGCCGCCGCTACGACGACGCCGCGCCCGGCACCCGGCTGCTCGCCCGCGAGTCGCGGGACTGCGTGCGGGCGGCCACCGACCTGTACGGCGGCATCCTCACCGAGATCGAGAAGGCCGACTACCGGGTGCTCGACCGGCGGGTGCGGGTCTCCCGACCGCGGCGCCTGGCCGTGTTCGCCCGCCGGTTGACCGCCGCCCAGCTGGCCAGGGTCAGCGTCACCATCGCCCAGCCGAACAGCAGGTCCTCGACCGGGGCGTAGGCGATCCGCGGGCCCCAGATCGCGCCCGGGTCGTAGGTCACCACACCGAGGCCGGTGAGCACGCCGTTCATCAGCAGCTGGAAGGTGATGATGATCGCGTACGCGGTCCAGTACGCCCGCCGCGTCACCATCCGCGTGCGGTAGACGGCCAGGTCGAGCACGAGCACCACCACGACGGCCGTGACGGCGAGCGCCGAGTAGCTCACGGGCTCTCCTCCTCGGCGGGGTAGCCGGCGTCCCACCCGGTCACCTTCCGCACCGCCTCCAGCGCGAGCACCGAGGCGAGCGGCACGACGAGGAAGAACAGCACCTCCTCGACCGGGATGCCGCCGGGCAGCCGGAGGCCGAGGGTGTAGCGGTCGCTGTAGTCCCAGTGCCCCTGGGCGATGGCGTACAGCACCCACACCACGAAGACGGTGAACTCCGGCAGCACCGCCAGCAGGAGCCGCCGCCACCGCGCGTAGACCCGCACGCCGAGGAAGACCTCCAGCGGCGCGGTCACGACGAGGCACCCGACCAGCAGCACCAGGTAGGTCAGGTGCCCCATCGCGGCGTCAGAACGCCAGGGCCTGGGCGCGCCGGGTGACCTCGGTGTGCCGGTCGTCGCGCAGCGCCTGCACCGGCGTGCCCGGCAGCGACTCGTCGTCCCGGAACAGCCAGTCGAACGCCTCCTGCTCGGAGTAGCCGCCGTCGAGCAGGACGGTGAGCAGGCCGGGCAGGTGCCGGAGCACCTCGCCGTCCTGGATGAAGTCGGCGGGGATCCGGCTGTTGCCGCTGCCCGGGACGGCGAGCATCTTGTGCTCGCGGAGCAGCTGGCGGACCCGGTTGGGCGAGACGCCGAGGACCTCGGCGACCTCCGCGGCGGTGAGCGTGTCCATAGGCCTCCAGCCTAGGGCGCCGCCCACCTGCGCCGACGGCTGGACGCCGCAGGGCCCCGCCGTCCAGCCGCTGGACCCCGGTCGGTGCGTCCGTCCAGCCCGACGGGTCACTTCCGCCACACGCCCCCGACAGGTCCGCGTCGCATCGTCCAGCGGCGCCCTTCCACTCCTAGACTCACCCGGTGTGGAGACCGTCGTGACCGACCCCGCGGTCGGCCTCGTCCTCGAGGGGCGCTACCGCCTCGAGGAGCGCGTGGCGCGCGGCGGCATGTCCACCGTCTACGCCGCCACCGACCTGCGGCTGGACCGCACGGTCGCGGTGAAGGTGATGGCCGAGCACCTCGCGCACGACCCGGCGTTCGTCGGCCGGTTCACCCGCGAGGCCCGCGCCGCCGCCATGCTGAGCCACCCCAACGTGGTGTCGGTGAGCGACCAGGGCAGCGACCAGGGCCTGGTGTTCCTGGTCATGGAGCTGATCCGCGGCCGCACGCTGCGCGACCTGCTGCAGGCCCGCGGCCGGCTCACCGTCGGCGAGGCGTTCGCCGTGCTGGAGCCGGTGCTCGCCGGGCTGTCCGCCGCGCACCGGGCCGGCATCGTGCACCGCGACGTGAAGCCCGAGAACGTGCTGATCGCGACCGACGGCCAGGTCAAGGTCGCCGACTTCGGCCTGGCCCGCGCGCTGGCCGGCACCGGGCAGACCAGCCACACCGGCGGCGTGCTCATCGGCACCGTCGCCTACCTCTCGCCCGAGCAGCTCGAGCGCGGCCGCAGCGACGCCCGCAGCGACGTCTACGCCGCCGGGATCGTGCTCTACGAGCTGCTCACCGGGCACCCGCCGTACGCCGGCGACACCCCGCTCGCCGTGGCCTACCAGCACGTCCACCACGACGTGCCGGCACCGTCGGAGGAGGTCCCGGGCCTGCCCTGGCAGGTCGACGACCTGGTCACCCGCAGCACCCGCCGCGACGTGGCGGCCCGCCCGCTGGACGCGGGGGCGTTCCTCGCCGAGATCACCCACCTGCGCGCCGACCTCGGCGTGGCCCGGGTGCCGGTGCCCACCGGCCGCGGCGCGGAGAACCCGACGACGACGCTGCGGCCCACCAACCGGGCCACCGCGCCGCGCCCCCGGCACCCCAGCTCCCCGCAGACCGCCGGCGACCCGCACACCGAGGTGCTGCCCGGCGGCCGGTCCCGCGGCACCTCGATGCTGCCGGGCATGGGTGCCGGCCCGACCACGCACGTCGCCGGCGCCCGCCCCGGGGTCGCCCCCCGGCGCCCCGGCGTGCCGGCGCACATCCGCCGCCGCCGCGCCCGGCTGGGCATCGCCGTCGTCCTGCTGCTGGCGGTGACCATCGGCGCGATCGCCTGGTGGTTCGGCTCCGGCCGCTGGACCGACGTGCCGGCGGAGCTGGTCGGGCAGACCCAGGCCGACGCGTTCGGGCACATCCAGGAGGCGGGCCTGGACCCCAAGGTGGTCGACGAGCAGTTCAGCGAGACCGTGCCGAAGGGCACGGTCATCAAGGCCTCCCCCGACGCGGGTGAGCTCATCCGCGGCGACGACGTGCAGCTCGTCGTCAGCAAGGGGCTGGAGCGGTTCACCGTCGACCCCGGGCTCACCGGCAAGACCCTCGACGAGGTCAAGGCCGCGCTGGCGAAGACGCCGGTCACCCTGCAGACCGCCGAGGACTACGACGCCAAGGTGCCCGCCGGCAGCGTCATCCGTTTCGACCCGCAGGCCGGCACCGAGCTCAAGCGCGGTGACACCGTGACCGCGGTGGTCAGCCAGGGCCACGAGCCGGTCAAGGTGCCCGACGTCGTGGGCGCCCAGCCCGACGCCGCCCGCGACACCCTCGAGCAGCTCGGGTTCACCGTCGCCGACGTGCAGCACTCCCGCAGCGCCGACGTGCCCAAGGGCACCGTCATGACCGTGTCGCCCACCGGCACCCAGGACTACGGTGCGACGATCACCCTGACCGTCTCCGACGGCGTCCCGCAGGTGCAGGTGCCCGACGTGACCGGGAAGTCCAAGGACGAGGCCGTCGCGGCGCTGCAGGCCGCCGGGCTCAAGGCCGACGTGCAGACCTTCATCTCCGGGAACCGGGTGTTCAACCAGAGCCCGAAGAAGGGCGAGACCGTCGACCAGGGCAGCACCGTCAAGATCCTCATCAGCTTCGGAGGCTGAGCTCCACCCGTGGCAGCACCGCACACCACAGCCCTGCCCGCGATCGGCGCGCACGTCCAGACGAAGGGCGGCCTGGCCAGGGGCGGGCTCGCCTACACCGACGCGGTCGCCGCCCGCGCCGTCCAGGTGTTCGTCGGCAACCCCCGCGGCTGGCGGCTCACCGACGGCGACCCCCGGCAGGACGCCGCGTTCGTCGAGGGCTGCGCCGAGCGCGGGGTGCCGGCGTTCATCCACACGCCGTTCCTGGTGAACGTCGGCTCCCCCACCGAGGCGACCGTCGAGCAGTCGGTCGCCTCGATCGCGCACAACCTGCGCCGCGGCACCGAGCTCGGCGTCCGCGGCGTCGTCGTGCACGCCGGCTCCGCCGTCGGCGAGGACCGGTACGAGGCGGCGCTGGCCCAGCTGCACGACCGGCTGCTGCCGGTGCTGGAGGCGCTGCCCGACGGCGCGCCGCGGCTGCTCGTCGAGCCCACCGCCGGCGGCGGCAAGGCGCTCGCCGCGACCGTCGAGGACCTCGGCCCCTACTTCGCGGCGCTGGAGGACCACCCGTCGGTCGGCGTCTGCTTCGACACCTGCCACGTCTGGGCCGCCGGGCACGACCTGGCCACGCCCGGCGGGATGACCGCCACCCTCGACACCCTGGTCGCCACCGTCGGCACCGGGCGGCTCGGCCTGGTGCACGCCAACGACTCGCTCGACCCGTGCGGCTCGGTGCGCGACCGGCACGCCACCATCGGCGCCGGCACCATCACCGCCGGCCCGTACGGCACCGGACCGTTCGCCGAGCTGCTCGCCCACCCGGAGACGGCCGGTGTCGCGGTGGTCGTCGAGACGCCGTCCGAGCGGGACGGCGTCGCCTGGGCCGGCCACGCCGCGGACATCGCACTGCTGACGGCGCTGCGCGACGGCACCGCCACCTCCGAGGCCGCCGCCTGACCCACTTTCGGCGCCGAAAGTGGTCCTGCTTCCGGCGCCGGAAGTGGGTGGTGGGGCTCAGACCAGGCTGCTGAGCACCTTCGCGGCGTGCTCGACGCCGGCGCGGTCGACGTCCAGGTGGGTGACCAGCCGGATCCGCCGGGAGCTCACGTGCCCGACGAAGACGCCCTGCGCCTCGGCCTGCGGGATGACCGCGTCGGCGTCGACGTCGTCCAGCACGACCATGTTGGTGTGCACGGTCGCCGGGTCGACGCCCAGGCGCTCGGCGAGGAAGCGGGCGTTCTCGTGGTCCTCGGCCAGCCGCTCGACGTGGTGGTCCAGCGCGTGCAGCCCGGCCGCGGCCAGGACGCCGACCTGCCGCATGCCGCCGCCGAGCCGCTTGCGCCACAGCCGGCCCTGCGCGATCCGCTCGGCCGAGGCGACGAGCACCGAGCCCACCGGCGCGCCCAGGCCCTTGGACAGGCAGACCGACGCGGTGTCGGCGAGCCGGCCGTACGTCTCCAGGGGGACGCCGCTGGCCACGTGCGCGTTCCAGATGCGGGCGCCGTCCAGGTGGACGGCCACGTCGTTGTCCCGCGACCAGGCGAACAGCTGCTGCAGCTGGTCGAGCGGCTGGACCAGCCCGCCGCCGCGGTTGTGCGTGTTCTCCACCGCGATCGCGGCGGTGGCGGTCAGGTGCCAGTCGTCCTTGGGCCGCACCTGGGCGATGAGCTGCTCGGCGGACACCTGCCCGGCGTCGCCGAACCCGCCGCCCCCGGTGCCGGAGACGACGGTGCGGCTGGAGATCCCGAACAGCGCGGCCGCGGCACCCATCTCGTAGGTGAACACGTGCGCGTCGGCGTCCCCGAGCACCTCCTGGCCGGGCTCGCAGACCAGCCGCAGGGCGATCTGGTTGCCCATCGTCCCGGACGGGACGAACAGCGCGGCCTCGTGGCCGAACAGCACCGCGACGCGCTCCTCGAGCGCGGTGACGGTGGGGTCCTCGCGGTAGACGTCGTCGCCGACCTCGGCCTCGGCCATGGCCCGGCGCATGGCCGCGGTCGGGCGGGTCAGCGTGTCCGAGCGCAGGTCCACCCGGCCGTCAGCCACGGAGCATCTCCGTCACGAGGAAGGCGAGCTCCAGCGACTGGCCGGTGTTCAGCCGGGGGTCGCAGGCGGTCTCGTAGCGGCTGTTGAGGTCCTCGTCGCTGATCTCCATCGCGCCGCCGAGGCACTCGGTGACGTCCTCACCGGTGAGCTCGACGTGGATGCCGCCGGGCCAGGTGCCCAGCGCGCGGTGCACGTCGAAGAAGCCGAGCACCTCGTCGACCACCCGGTCGAAGTGCCGGGTCTTGTACCCGGTGGAGGACTCGTGGGTGTTGCCGTGCATCGGGTCGCACTGCCACACGACCTGGTGGCCGCTGGCGGTCACCTTCTCCACGATGCCGGGCAGGACGTCGCGGATCTTCCCGTTGCCCATCCGGCTGATCAGCGTGAGCCGGCCGGGCTCGCCCTCGGGGTCCAGCCGCTCGACGAGCTCCACGGCCTGCTCGGGCGTGGTGGTCGGGCCGATCTTCACGCCGATCGGGTTGGCGAGCTTCGAGGCGAACTCGATGTGCGCGCCGTCCATCTGCCGGGTGCGCTCCCCCACCCACACGAAGTGCGCGGAGAGCGCGTACGGCCGGCCCTGGTGCACCCGCAGCAGCGCCCGCTCGTAGTCCAGGATCAGCGCCTCGTGGCTGGAGTACAGCTCGACCTCGCGCAGCGCGGAGTGGTCGATCCCGCAGGCCCGCATGAACGCCAGCGCCCGGTCGATCTCCCGGGCGATGACCTCGTACCGGACGCCGGCCGGCGACGTGGCGACGAAGTCCTTGTTCCAGTCGTGCACCGCGTGCAGGTCGGCGATGCCGCCGCGGGCGTACGCCCGGATCATGTTCATCGCCGCGGCCGAGTTCGCGTACGCGCGCACCAGCCGGTTCGGGTCGGGGATCCGGTCCTCGAGCACCGGGTCGAGGCTGTTCACCATGTCGCCGCGGTAGGAGGGCAGGCCCAGGGCGTCGGTGTTGGAGCTGCGCGGCTTGGCGTACTGCCCGGCCACCCGGCCGACCTTGACCACCGGGACGCTCGCCCCGTAGGTGAGCACCACGGCCATCTGCAGCAGCGTGCGGGTGGTCGCCTGCAGGTGCGGCTCGGTGTTCAGGTCGAAGGTCTCGGCGCAGTCGCCGCCCTGGAGCAGGAAGGCCTTGCCCTGGGCGACGTCGGCCAGCTGCGACCGCAGCGCGTCGACCTCGGCCGGCGCGACGATCGGCGGGACGGACGACAGCGTCGACAGCACGGCGTCCAGGGCACCCCGGTCGGGCCAGTCGGGCTGCTGGGCGGCGGGCAGCTCCCGCCAGCGGTCCAGGTCCGGGACCAGGTCAGCGGGCTCAGGCAGGCTCACGACGTCGAGGGTACGGCGGGCCACCGGCGGCCCGGCCCGCCGGTTCCGGTCAGCCGAAGAGCACCTCCAGCTCGGCGTACCGCTCCGCGGGCACCAGCTTGAGCTCGGCGGTGGCCGCGGCGATCGGCACCCGGTCGATGGCGGTGCCGTGCAGCGCCACCATCACGCCGTCCGCGCCGTCGTGCAGCGCGTCGACGGCGGCCAGCCCCAGCCGCGTGGCCAGCACCCGGTCGAACGGCGTCGGCGTGCCGCCGCGCTGCAGGTGCCCGAGGACGACCGCCCGCGCCTCCCGCCCGGTCCGCTCCTCCAGCACCGCCGCCAGCGCCGGGCCGATCCCGCCGAGCCGCACGTGCCCGAACGCGTCGGTCTCCCCCGACGCCGTGGTCAGCTCGCCGCTGGCCGGCCGGGCGCCCTCGGAGACGACGACGACCGGCGCCCGCCCCGCCGCGAACCGGTGCTCGCAGTGCGCGACCACCGCGTCGACGTCGAAGGGCCGCTCGGGCACCAGCACGACCGTGGCCCCGCCGGCCATCCCGGCCTGCACCGCGATCCACCCGGCATGCCGGCCCATCACCTCGACCACCAGCGTGCGGTGGTGGCTGTCGCCGGTGTCGTGCAGCCGGTCGATCGCCTCGGTGGCCACCCCCACCGCGGTGTCGAACCCGAACGTGTAGTCGGTGGCGTCCAGGTCGTTGTCGATCGTCTTGGGCACCCCGACCACCCGGGCCGGCAGCTGCCCGGCGAGCCGGCCCGCCACGCCCAGGGTGTCCTCGCCGCCGATGACCACCAGGCCCTCGACGCCGAGCTGCGCCAGCGTCGCGCGCACCCGGGCCGGGCCGTCGTCGGTGGCGTGCGGGTTCGTGCGCGAGGCGCCCAGCACCGTTCCGCCGCGGTCCAGCAGCCCGTCGACGGCGGCGACGGTCAGCGGCACCGTGTCGCCGTCCAGCACCCCCCGCCAGCCGTCGCGGAAGCCGACCACCTCGTCGCCGTGCACGGTGACGCCCTTGCGCACGACCGCGCGGATCACCGCGTTGAGGCCGGGGCAGTCGCCCCCGCCGGTGAGGATGCCGACGCGCATGAGCGCCTCCGGGGTGCCGGGCTCCGCTGGGTGGCGGTCATGCTGCCGCAGCGGGCCCGGGGATGGGCGGCCTCGCGGCCTGCGACCGGACCTCCAGCCGAGCCGGGTGTCGGTCCGGCAACGGCGGGGCGTCAGCCGACCCGTCCGTCCCAGCCGCCCCGGTCGCCCCGCCCGTGCGGTCCGCCGCAGGCGGCGCCCTGCCGATGGACAGGTCGGAGCGGGGCATCCCGCTCGGGGGAACGTGGGAAGTGGGCACGCACATCGTGCATGGGGGCAACGTGCGCTGGGGCATCCGGACGAAGGTGGTGGCGCTGGCCGCGGCGTGCGCCGCGGTCACCGGTGCGGCGACCGTGGGGGTGAGCCAGTGGCGCAGCGGTCAGTTCGCCGACGACGCGGCCACCGACGTCGCCGCGCTGGTCAAGGACAGCATCGAGCGCACCGCTGACGGCGTCTACGACGTCGTGTCCACCCAGGGCGAGTCGACCGCCGCGACCGTCGACGACGACCTGGCCGTGGCGAACTACGTGCTCGCCCAGTCCGGCGGGGTGAGCCTGGGCCCGGCGAGGACCACCGTCGCGTGGGACGCGAAGAACCAGGTCACCGACGAGGTCACCCCCGTGACGCTGCCCCGCGTCCAGGTCGGTGGCCAGTGGCTGGGCAAGAACACCGACGTCAACACCCCCACGCCCGTCGTCGACCAGGTCCGCGACCTGGTCGGGGGCACCGCGACGGTGTTCCAGCGGATGAACCCCGCCGGCGACATGCTCCGCGTGGCCACCAACGTGGTCGGCGCGACCGGTTCCCGCGCCATCGGCACCTACATCCCGGCCGTCGGCGCCGACGGGAAGCCCAACGCGGTCATCAGCTCGGTGCTGCAGGGGCAGGTCTACAAGGGGACGGCGATGGTCGTCGACTCCTGGTACGTCACCGACTACCAGCCGCTGTTCGACGGCGGCGGCAACGTCATCGGGATGATCTACGTCGGCGTGAAGCAGGAGAACCTGCCCGCCCTGCGCGAGAGCCTGCAGAACACCACGGTCGGCGAGCACGGCACGGTGACCGTCTTCGGCGGCGCGGGCACCCGCGCCGGCACCGTGCTGGTCAGCGAGGACGCCGCGACCGACGGCAAGAACATGCTCAAGAGCAAGGACGCCGACGGCGCCGGCTACGTGAAGAAGATCGTGGACGAGGCGGTCGGGCTGGACGCCGGCGAGCAGGCCACCGTGCGCTACCGCGACGCCGACACCGGGTCGCACACCGTGCAGGTCGCCTACTACCAGCCGTGGGACTGGGTCATCGCCGTCGACGCCCGGGACAGCGACTTCTCCGCGCCGCTGGACCGCCTCGCCGGGGGCCGCAGCTCGATGCTCACCGCGCTGGTCGTCGCCGCGGTGCTGATCTCGCTGGCCGGTGCCGCCGTCGCCTGGTGGTTCGGGGTGCGGCTGACCGCCCCGCTGCACGCGCTGCGCCAGCGGATGGTGGAGATCAGCGAGGGCGAGGGCGACCTCACCCAGCGGGTCGACGACTCCGCGGACGACGAGGTCGGCGAGCTGGCCGGCGCGTTCAACCGGTTCGTCGACAAGGTCGCGGGCACCATCCGGGACATCGGCTCGTGCGCCGCGTCGCTGGCGAGCTCGGCCTCCGGGGTCGCCCAGGTCGCCGACGGGCTCAGCAGCCGGGCCACCCGCAGCCGCGACCAGGCCAAGCACGCCCACCAGGCCGCCGCGGACATCAGCTCCGGGGTGTCGTCGGCCGCCGCCGGCGCCGAGCAGATGGGCGCGGCCATCCGGGAGATCGCCCGCAGCGCCAGCGACGCCTCGCACGTCGGCGCCGGTGCGGTGGAGCTGGCCGGCAGCACCGAGGCGGCGATCGCCGCGCTGGGCGAGAGCTCCGCGCAGATCAACGAGACGGTGAAGGTCATCACCGCGGTCGCCGAGCAGACCAACCTGCTGGCGCTCAACGCGACCATCGAGGCGGCGAGGGCCGGGGAGGCCGGCAAGGGCTTCGCGGTCGTCGCCACGGAGGTCAAGGAGCTGGCGCAGGAGGCGTCCCGGGCCAGCGAGGAGATCCACCAGCGGGTGCAGTCGATCCAGGCCGACACCAGCGCCGCGGTCGCCTCGATCAGCCGGATCGTCGGCGTCATCCGGGAGATGAACGACCACCAGACGACGATCGCCAGCGCGGTCGAGGAGCAGACGGCGGTCACCAACGAGCTGTCCCGCAGCGTCGTCTCGGTGGCCGACGGCGCCCAGTCGGTGACCGGCACGATGACCGAGGTCAGCACGGACGCCGAGCAGACCGCGGCCGACGTGGACACCGCCCGGGCCGCGGCGAGGGAGCTCGACCAGCTCTCCGGCGAGCTCACCCGGCTGATCAACGCCTTCACCGTCTGAGGTGGAGTCCCAGCGCAGCGGAGAGCGGTGCGCTGGGACTCCACTCAGGCGTTCATGGCGTGCCAGCGGGTGAGGTTGTAGCGGGCGTCGACCAGGGCGTCGTGCACGCCGTTCGGCTTGGCCGGCAGCGGCGGCTGACCGAGGTCGTCCCACCGCTGGCGCAGCTCCCGGGTGAACCGCGGGATCGGCCGGGGCAGCGCGCGCATGTCGCCCCACAGCTGGCACAGCGCCACGTGGTCGTAGGCGCCGATCCAGGCCCACAGCTCGATCTCCTCACCGGGCGAGGTGAGGAACGACAGCAGGTCCTCGCGGATCCGGCTGCGCGACCGCCAGGCCCTGTCCGCCGGGGGCGGCAGCTGCTCGAGCACGTTGCGCCGGACCCACGGGATGGCCCGGTCGGGGTCGAACTCGGTGCTCACGGCGTAGAACTCGCGACCGGTCTCGTCGACGACGCCGATCGACACCAGGTCGATGGTGGTCCCGTCCTCGATGAACTCGGTGTCGTAGAAGAAGCGCCGCACGGTCACCCGGCCACGGTAGAGGTGGCCCCCGGCGGCGGGTCGTCGGTGATCTCGTCCGGCGGCGGTCCCGGCTCGCGCCACTCCTCCAGCACGGCCAGCGCCTCGACCTCCACCAGCTGGTCGGGGTGGCCGAGCACGGTGACCCCGACCAGGGTGCTCGGCGGCTCGTGGTCACCGAACGCCGCGGCGACGGCCTTCCAGGCGGACTCGAGGTCGGCCCGGTCGGTGGTGGCCACGTAGACCGTCGTCTTCACCACGGCCGGCAGGCCCGCGCCGGTGGCCTCCAGCGCGGCGGCGAGGTTGGCCATCACCTGGCGGGCCTGCCCGGCGACGTCGCCGACCGCGACGGTGGCGCCGTCGGCGTCCAGCGGAGCGGCGCCCGCCGAGACGACCAGCCGGCCGGGATCGGCCACCGCGGCGTGCGCGTACGGGGCGGGAGCGAGGTCGGGCGGCCGGACGAAGTGGACGCTGGGCACCCGCCGATCATGGCGGCGGGTGCGCCCGCCCGCACGTCAGCCGGCCGATCGTGGTCAGCCGTCCGACCGCGCTGCCTAGGCTGCGGGCGTGCCGGTCCCCGAGTTCATCCGCAGCCTCCGCGAGCGCATCGGGCACGACCTGCTGTGGCTGCCCGGCGTCACCGGGGTGGTGTTCGACGACGTCGGCCGGGTGCTGCTGGGGCGGCGTGCGGACACCGGCGAGTGGGCGCTGCCCAGCGGCATCCCGGAGCCCGGCGAGCAGATGGCGGAGGCGCTGGCCCGCGAGGTCGCCGAGGAGACCGGCGTCGAGGTGGTCGTCGAGCGGCTGCTCGGGCTGTGGACCCACGACCCGCTGACCTACCCGAACGGCGACGTCTGCCAGTTCGTCGACCACGCCTTCGCCTGCCGGGCGACCGGCGGGCGGGCGCACGTCGCCGACGACGAGTCGCTGGACGTCGGCTGGTTCGCCCTCGCCGACCTGCCCCCGCTTCGCGGGTCCCAGCGCGAGCTCGTGGCGCTGGCCCTGCGCCCGGACACGCCACCCGTCTTCTGAGCAGCGTTGTGTACAGCCGTACACATCGTTGTGTACGGTCGTCCGCGTGGCAAAGCAGGCAGCGGTGCGCAGCCCGCGGCGGCACGACCCCGACCGGGCCGACCGCATCGTCGACGTCGCCCTGGACGTCATCGCCGAGCACGGGGTGGCCGGGGCGACCTCCCGGGTGATCGCGGCCGCGGCCGACGTCCCGCTCGGCTCGCTGACCTACCACTTCCGCGGCCTCGACGACCTGCGCGAGCAGGCCTTCCGCCGGCACGCCGAGCGGATGGCGGCCGTCTACGAGGCGCACTTCGCCCGGGTGCACGACCACGACGACCTCGTCGAGGCGGTCACCGACCTCATCCACGGCGAGGCCGGCGCCGACGACCGCGACTGGGCCATCGCCTACGAGCTCTACCTCGCCGCGCTGCGCGACCCCGCGCTGCGCGAGGTCACCGAGTCGTGGATGCGCCGCAGCCGGTCCGTGCTCGAGCGGCACACCGACCCGCTCACCGCCCGCGGCGCCGACGCCCTGGTCGAGGGGCTGGTCATGCACCTGGTCCTGTCGACCGGCGCCATGCCGCGCGCCGACGTCCGCACCATCGTGGCCCGTGTCCTCGGGCCCGCACCCCAGTCAGGAGCACCGCAGTGACCCGCGCCGACGAGACCGTCTCGGCACCCGGCACCCGGGGGCGCGCCGCCACCCGGGCCACCTACCTCGCCTTCGCCGGCGCGGGGTTCGCCTTCGCCAGCTGGGCCTCGCGCATCCCGCAGGTGCGCGACGAGCTCGAGCTCACCCCCGCGCGCCTCGGCCTGGCGCTGCTCGCGATCGCGGCCGGCTCGGTCGTCTCGCTGCCGCTGGCCGGCCCGCTCATCCACCGGATCGGCTCGCGGCGCGCGGTCACCGCGATGGTGTTCCTGCTGGCCGCCGCGCTGGTGGCGGTCGGGGTGGGGCACTCCGCCGGCATCTGGGCGCTGGCGGTCGCGCTGTTCGTCATGGGCTTCGCCAACGGCGCCTGGGACGTCGGGATGAACGTGCAGGGCGCCGTCGTCGAGCGGCTGATCGACCGGCCGATCATGGCCCGCTTCCACGCCGGCTACAGCATCGGCACCGTCGCAGGCGCCCTGGTGGGCGCGGCGATGGTCGCGCTCGACGTGCCGGTGGCCGCGCACCTGGTCGCGGTCGCCGTGGTCATCGTCGCCGTGGTGCCGGCGGGCGTCCGGGCGTTCGTGCCGGACGTCGACGAGGCGTCGGCACCGACCGGCGAGCGGCACAGCGCGCTGGCCGCCTGGCGCGAGCCGCGGACGCTGCTGGTGGGCGTGTTCGTGCTCGCCTTCGCGTTCGCCGAGGGCACCGCGAACGACTGGACCAGCGTCGCGCTCATCGACGGCTACGGCGTCTCCGAGGCGGTCGGCACGCTGGGCTTCGCGGTGTTCCTGGCGGCGATGACCGGGGTGCGCTGGATCGGCCCGGGGCTGCTGGACCGGTACGGCCGGGTGGCCGTCGTCCGGGCGACCGCGGTGGCGGCCGTCGTCGGCCTGGTGCTGTTCGTGTTCGGCGGCTCGGCGCCGGTCGCGTTCCTCGGGGCGCTGCTGTGGGGCGCGGGTGCCTCGCTGGGCTTCCCCGTGGGCATGAGCGCGGCGGCCGACGACCCGGTGCGCGCGGCGTCGCGGGTCAGCGTGGTCGCCTCGATCGGCTACTGCGCATTCCTCGCCGGCCCCCCGCTCATCGGCTTCCTCGGCCAGCACTCGTCGGTGCTGCACGGGCTCACCGTGGTCGCGGTGCTGATGGCGGTGGCGACGCTGATCGCCGGCACGCTGCGGCCCCCGGCCGAGGTCGACGGACCCGGCTGACCCGGCCGCCGGCTCAGCCGAGCGCGGCGCTCGCCGCCCGCAGCTCGTCCAGCGCCGTCGCCACGTAGGGGGCCAGCTCCCCCGCGTTCTCCCGCTCGGCCTCGGTCCAGGCGGCGTAGCCCCGCTTGAACGCGAGCAGGCCCAGCTCCGCCGCCAGGTGCGCCGGGACGTCCGGGACGCCCCGGGCGACCAGCGCCCCGGTCATCGCCGCCGCCAGCCCGACGCTCTTCAGCGCGTCCCGCTCCTGCAGCTCGGTGCTGGCGGCGACCGCGGCGCGCAGCCGCGGGCCGAGCTCCCGGTTCAGCGGTCCCATCGCGCCGGCCGCCCGCTCCAGTCCGGCCGCGACCGCCGCCAGCGGGGTCGCGTCGCCCGGCGCCTCGGCGATGCCCTCGGCGAGCAGCCGGCCGAGCACCTCCTGGCCCGCCACCAGCAGCTCCCGCTTGTCCGGGAAGTGGCGGAAGAACGTGCTCCTGGTCAGCCCGGCCCGCTCGGCGATCTGCGCGACCGTCGTCGCGTCGTACCCCTGCTCGACGAAGAGGTCGACGGCCGCCACGACCAGCCGGTCCCGCGCGCCGGGTTCCCATCGAGCCATGCCCCCATCGTAGTGACGGGACAACAGTCCCATCACCCTGCTAGCGTGATGGGACAAGAGTCTCATCACTGTGGGGGAACACCATGCGCGTCTTCATCACCGGCGGCACCGGGCTCGTCGGCTCGCCCGTCGTCGCCGAGCTCACCGGCCACGGGCACAGCGTCGTCGGCCTCGCCCGCTCCGACTCCTCCGCGGCGGCGCTCGAAGCGGTCGGTGCCACCGCACTCCGCGGCGACCTCGCCGACCTCGCTGCGCTCCGCGCGGGCGCCGAGCAGGCCGACGGCGTCGTCCACCTGGCCTTCGGCAACGACTTCAGCGGCCCCGAGGCGCTGGCGGCCAACGTCGCCGAGGAGGGTGCCGCCCTGGCCGCGCTCGGCGAGGTCCTCGTCGAGAGCGACCGCCCGCTGGTCACCGTCTCGGGCACGCCGTGGATCCCGGGCCGGGCCTCGACCGAGTCCGACCCCCTCGCGACCGACGGGCCCGTCGGCGGCCGTGCCCGGTCGGTCGACGCGGTGCTCGCGCTGGCCTCCCGCGGGGTCCGCAGCGCGGCCGTCCGGCTGCCGCGCACGGTGCACGACCAGGGCGACGGCGGGTTCGCCGGGCTGCTCACCGGCATCGCGCGCCGCACCGGCGTCTCCGGTCACCCCGGCGACGGCAGCCAGCGCTGGCCCGCGGTGCACGCCCGCGACGCCGCCGTCCTCTTCCGGCTGGTCCTCGAGGGCGCGCCGGCCGGCACCGCCTGGCACGCCGTCGACGACGAGGGGGACGCCGTCCGGGACATCGCCGCCGTCATCGGCCGGCGGCTGGGCCTGCCGGTCCGGTCCGTGCCGGAGGAGACGTTCGGCCCGGTCGGCCCGATCTTCGCCCTGGACCAGCCGGCGTCGAGCGCGCACACCCGCGCCACGCTGGGCTGGCAGCCCCGGCACCCGCGCCTGCTGGCCGACCTGGAGCTCATCGAGCCGTGACCGGCGCGGCGGGCTGCGCCGCGCCGGTCAGCGGGTCCTTGGCGTAGGCCAGCTGCGGCCCGTCCCGGTGCGGGGGCAGCTCGCCGGGCAGCCGGCGCCAGCCCGCGGCCTCGTACAACCGGACGGCGGCGCGGTTGGCGGCCAGCACCTGCAGCGCGCCGCGCCGGTACCCGGCCCGCGCCAGCTCCTCCTCCAGCCGCCGCAGCACGCGACCGCCCAGCCCCGCGCCCCAGCGCTCGGGTGCGACGGCGACCAGGCTCAGCTCGGCGTCGTCCGCCGGCCCGCGCCGGGTGCCCACCCCGCAGGCCACCAGCTCGCCGCCCGACCAGCCCAGCAGCACGACCGCGCCGGGCCTGCCGAGGCGCCGGCGGACGGCGTCCAGCAGGTCGGGGCCCGGCCCGGCCGGCAGCGGCCGGCCGTCCCGGCGGGCGGTGGCCCGGGCCCACAGCCGGGCGACCGCCGGCGCCGCCTCCGGCCCGGCGAGCGCCCAGTCGGGCACCCCGCCGGGTTGCGTCAGCCCGCCAGCGACGACGGCAGCCGGTCGGCGGCCTCGGTGGGCGGTGGCTGCAGCCGGCCGATCACCTCGCCGGCGCTGGCGCCGGTGGTGTCCATCGACTTCTTCACCTTGGCGCCGTAGAGGTCGACGTACTGCTGACCCGACAGCTCCATGATCTCGTACATGATCTCGTCGGTGATCGACCGCTCGACGAACCGGTCACCGGCCAGGCCGTAGTAGCGGGAGAAGTCCAGCGGCTCCCCGAACCGGACGGACACGCGCACCAGGTTCTTGCTGATCCGCCGGCCCAGCGCACCGGGGACGGGCAGCCGGCGCGGCTCGTAGACCATCGCCACCGGCACCACCGGCACCTCGGTCTCCAGCGCCATCCGGGCGACCCCGGTCTTGCCCCGGAACAGCCGCCCGTCGGGCGAGCGCGTCCCCTCCGGGTAGATGCCCAGCACCCGGCCCGACCGGAGGATCCGGATGCCGGTGCGGATCGCGTCCTCGGCCGCCGAGGCGTTCGTGCGGTCGATCGGCACCTGACCGCTGCCGGCGAAGAACACCCGCTGGGCGAAGCCCTTCACGCCCGACCCGCGGAAGTACTCGGCCTTGGCCAGGAACGTCACCCGCCGCCGCAGCGACAGCGGCATGAACACCCAGTCCGACGCCGCCAGGTGGTTGCTGGCGAGGATCGCCGCACCGGACCGCGGCACGTGCTCGACACCGTGGACCTGCGGCCGGAAGACCAGCTTCACGATCGGCCCGACGGCCACGAACTTGAGGAACCAGTAGAACAACGCGCCTCCCTCAGGGGCTGTCAGACTAAGGAAGGGCTGCCGCACGCCACAATGCGGCGTCCGACCAGCCGCTCGCAACCGCCCGCCCCCGGAAGGTCCCCATGCCGCAGGCCACCTCGGGAACGCCCGCAGCCGCGCCCTCGCGCCCGGCCGGGTCCCGCCGCGCGGGCGTGCCCCGACCAGCCGTGCCGGTGCGCCGGTGACCGCCCCGCACCGCGGCCGCGGCCGCCGCGACAACGGCCTGCAGGCACCGCTGTGGGCACCGCTGCGCGACGTCGACCCGCGCGTGGGCGAGCACCTGCTGGACCTGCTCCGCGAGGAGGGCATCGCCGCCTACCTCGAGCCGGCGACCGACGTGCAGCCCTACACGCGCTCGGTGTACCTGCCCAGCCCGCCGTCGGACCGGTTGTTCGTCGACCGCTCCCGCCGCGCGGACGCCCGCCAGGTCGTCGACCGGCACGGCGACACCGCCGACCGGCCGGGTGAGTCCGGGACGACGGCGCCCGGGCCGGTCCCCCGGCCCGCCACCGACACCCCGAGCCGCCGCCCCATCGACGACGACCCGGAGTTCGCCGCGATCGTCGCCGCCTTCGAGGCCGACCACGGCGCCGTCCCGGCCGTGGCGGAGGAGCCGGCCCCGGTGGCCGAGCCCGCGCCGGCCCGGCCCGAGCCCGCCGTCCCGGAGTCGACGGTGCTCAACTCCCTCGAGGACCACTACGAGCCCCCGCCGCCTCCCCCGGTGCCGATGCTGGCCCCGGCGCGGCTCTACTCGCTGCTGCTGATCCTGGTGGGCGTGGTGCTCATCGCCGCCCCCACCCGGCTGGGCCTGTCGCTCGACGTCGGCCTGGTGCTCGGGGTCGCGGCGGTCGTCACCGGCGGCGCCGTCCTGGTGTCGAAGATGCGCGACCACTCGGTCGACGACGGCGACGACGGCGCGGTGGTCTAGCCGGGGTGCACCCGTCGCGGTGACCGCGACGGGTCCACCCCGCTCAGAGGTCGCCCTCGCAGACGGCGCGGCGCACCAGGTCCGCGGCGCCGACCAGCCCGGCCTGCGCCCCGCGCGCGGCGGCCACGATCGCCGGGCCGGGGCGGAACCCGCGCCCGGGCAGCGCCCGCTCCAGCCGCTGCCGGGCCGGCCCGAGCACCGTCTCGCCCAGCACGCTCACGCCGCCGCCGATCACCACGACCTCCGGGTCGAGCACCGCCGACAGGTCCGCGATCCCCTGCCCCAGCCAGGTACCGACCTCGGCCAGCAGCTCGGAGGCCAGCGGGTCGCCGTCCGCGGCCGCCCGGGCGACCACCTCACCGGTGATCTGCTCGAGGTCGCCGCCCACCCGGTCCAGCAGGGTCACCGCGGCCGCCGGTGAGCTCGCCGCGACCTCCCGGGCGGTGAACCCGAGCGCGTTGCCGCTGGCGTACTGCTCCCAGCAGCCGCGGTTGCCGCACGCGCAGAGCCGGCCGTCGGGCACCACGCGCATGTGGCCCCACTCGCCGGCCACACCGTGCGCGCCGCGCTGCAGCCGGCCGTCGATCACGATGCCGCCGCCGATGCCGGTGCCCAGCGTGATCATCAGCATCAGGGCGCTGCCCTGCCCGGCGCCGTAGCGGTACTCCGCCCACGCCGCGGCGTCCGCGTCGTTGCCCACCCACAGCGGGCGCTGCAGCCGGACGGCGAGGTCCTTGCGCAGCGCCTGGTTGCGCCACGCCAGGTGCGGGCTGAACAGCACGGTGTCACCGGTCCGGTCGAACCACCCGGCCGCGCCGATGCCGACGCCGACGATCGGGCCGCCGTGCCGCTCGGCCAGCTCGTCGACGACCGCGGCGATCGCGTCCTCGGTGGCCGACACCGACTTGCCCGGGGTCGCGCGGCGGGCGGTGTCCGAGATCGTGCCGTCCGGGGCGACGACGCCGCCGGCGACCTTCGTGCCGCCGATGTCGATGCCGATCGCCGGCAGCGAGGCGGCGTCCTCGGCGCAGTCGTAGGGAGCGGCGGTCACGCGACGTCGATCCGCTGGACGGGACTGGGGGCGGGGGCCTGCTGGCTCACGGTCTCCTCGGCAGGGACGGAGGTGTCGGGGGTCGGGTCCGGGTCGGCCGCGCTGCCGTCGGGAGTCGTTCGGGACGCCGAGGCGCGCAGCACCTCGGCGGTGGAGGAGAGCACGTCGGCCAGGCCCTCGAGCAGGGCGGGGCCGCGCTCCCGCCAGGTCGCCTGCGCCGCGCACAGCGGGCAGGACCGGGCGGCCGGGTCGTCGCTCGCGTGGTGGTGGGCGGTGCCCACGCCGTCGAGCAGGCCGACGACGAGGCGCCGTCCCTGCTCGACCCAGTCCGGCATCGGTGCGGTCATGCCCGGCTCCCCTCGGCGGCCAGCAGTCCGGCGGGCCACTGCGCGGGGTCCGGCGTGAACCGGACCTGCAGGGTGGCCGCGGCGGTGCCGGGTGCGGTCAGCGCCCCGCCGGCGACGGTGCACCGGCGCAGCAGCGGGTCCAGCGGCAGCGACCGGCGCATCCCGGCCGCGGTCACCACCAGGTCGTCCTGCCAGCGGGTCAGCTCGACCTCGCCGCGCCGCGCCCAGGGCAGCGGCAGGTCCAGCACCCAGCCGTCGCCGTCCCGGCGCGGGTCCGGCCGCGCGGCGACGGCCCCGGCGCCCGCGGGCACGGCGGCGTCCAGCTGCTCGAGGGCGGCGACGTCGGCCGGTGGTGCCGGCGCCTCGCGCACGGTGCGCACCGCGGCGGCGCGTTCCCGCACCCGCGCGAGGGCGTCGTCCTGCACCGCGGCCCGCGCCTCCCACCAGGTGCCGGCCCCCTCGGGCAGCAGCCGGGCGACGGTCACCGAGCTGACCGCGGAGCCGAGCAGCGCGAGCGCGGTCGTCGCCTCGGCGAGCACGTCGGCCGCGGTGGGCAGCGGCGGCAGCACGAGGTGGACGGCGGCCTCGGCCAGCGGGACGGCGTCCAGCAGCTCCTCGACCCCGGCGACCCCGCCGAGCAGGCCCGCGGCCACCCCGCCGCGCCCCGGCGTCGCCGCCGAGCGCAGCGTCGCGAGCACCCGCAGCCGGGTCGGCGCCACCTGACCGAGCCACCAGCGCAGCGCCGCCGGCAGCGCCAGCAGGCCGGTCGCGGCGGGCAGCGGGCCGGCGTCGACCACCAGCACGTCGGCCGCCCCGGCGCGGGCGTGCCCGGCCAGCGCGGCCAGCAGCGCGAACTCCCCCACCCCGGGCAGCGGCACCGCGGAGCTGGCCGGCGGCACGGTCAGCAGCGGGACGGCGCCGGTCAGCGCCTCGGCGTGCCGCGCCCAGAACCGCTCGAGCGCGGGCTGCGGGGTGACGACGTCGACGGTCACCGCGTCGGTCAGCCCCGCCGTCCGCGGCGGCCGGGTGGTCACCAGCACGCATCGGCGGCCGGCGGCGGTCAGCCGCAGCGCGGTGGCGGCCGCGACCGTGGAGCTGCCGGCCCCTCCGGGGCCGGTCACCAGGAGGATCTCCACGCTCAGCCCTCGACGCGCTTCTTGAGCTCCTTCAGCGCGGTGTCGAGGATGACCTTCTCCGCCTTGCGCTTGATGAGCCCGAGCATCGGGATCGACAGGTCGATGGTGATCGAGTACGTCACGGTCGTGCGGCCACCGGACTCCACCAGCGTGTAGGAGCCGTCCTGGCGCTTCTGCATCTGGCCCTGCACGAGGGTCCAGGTCACCTGGCGGTCGCCGTCCCAGGTGTAGTCCAGGACGTAGTCGTCCTTCACCGCGCCGGCGTCGAGCACGAAGTGCACCCGGCGGCCCCGGCCGTCCGGTCCGGTCTCCAGCACCTCGACCTGCTTGGCCGCCGTCACCCACTGCGGGTAGGCGGGGAAGTCGGCGATCACCGCCATGACGTCGGCCGCGGGCGCGTCGACGACGATCGACTGGGTGGACTGATCGGCCATGGCCGCAGGGTAGTCGGTCGGCCGCCGCGACCGGCCCGCGTCGGGGGGCGCGGGTGCCCCGTGCGGGTGGCGGCTGAGCTGCTGCCCGAAGATCGCCGGGGATAGATTGGGTGCTCGACCCCGAGCCCGGGGCGCAGGGCGACGTGGCCCGGGACCGGGCTGGGCAGAGAGGACCGGCGTGCGCGAGCTGAGCGTTCCCCCCACCGCGACGGTGGGCCCCGACGACGCCCTGACCGACATGGTGGCCCGCAACGCGGCCACCCACGCCGACGAGGTCGGCTTCCGGGTCCAGCGCGACGGTCGCTGGGTCGACGTCACCCACGGGGAGTTCGCCGCCCAGGTCGCCGGCGTCGCCAAGGGCCTGGTCGCGGCGGGCCTCGAGCCCGGCGACCGGGTCGGCCTGCTGGCCAAGACCCGCTACGAGTGGACGGTCCTGGACTACGCGATCTGGACCGCCGGCGGCGTCGTCGTCCCGGTCTACGAGACCTCCAGCCCCGACCAGATCAGCTGGATCCTGTCCGACTCCGGCGCGCGTGCGGTCGTGGTGGAGAGCGCCCGGCACGCCGCGGACGTCGAGTCGGTGCGCGCCGAGGCGCCCGACCTCGGGCCGCTGTGGGTCATCGACGACGGCGCGCTGGACCAGCTCACCGCGGCCGGCGCCGACGTCCCCGACACCGAGCTCGCCGCCCGCCGGGCGACGCTGCGCGCCGACAGCCTGGCCACGCTGATCTACACCAGCGGCACCACCGGCCGGCCAAAGGGCTGCGAGCTGACCCACGCGAACTTCCTGTTCGAGATCCGCAACGGCATCAGCCTGCTGGACAACTACCTGAACAGCAGCGGCTCGCTGCTGCTGTTCATCCCGCTGGCCCACGTGCTCGCCCGGGTGCTGCAGATCGGCGCGATCGACAACCGCGTGGTCATCGGGCACACCCCCGACACCCGCGACCTCGTCGGCGACCTCGGCCGGTTCAACCCGACGTTCCTGCTGGCCGTGCCCCGGGTGTTCGAGAAGGTCTACAACACCGCCAAGGCCAAGGCGGACGACGACGGCAAGGGCAGGATCTTCGACCGGGCCGCCCAGGTCGCCGTCGACTGGTCCAAGGCGCAGGACACCGGCGGCCCGGGACTGCTGCTGCGCGCCCAGCACGCGCTGTTCGACCGGCTGGTCTACGGCAAGCTGCGCGCCGCCACCGGCGGCCGCACCGTCGCCGCCATCTCCGGCGGCGCGCCGCTGGGCGAGCGGCTGGGCCACTTCTTCCGCGGCATCGGCATCACCGTCTTCGAGGGCTACGGCCTCACCGAGACCACCGCAGCCGCCGCGGTGAACCACGACTCGGCCATCCGGATCGGCACCGTCGGCCGGCCGCTGCCCGGCGTCGACGCCCGGATCGCCGAGGACGGCGAGGTGCTGCTGCGCGGCGGCGTCGTCATGCGCGGCTACTGGCGCAACGAGCAGGCCACCCGGGAGGCGATCGACGCCGACGGCTGGTTCCGCACCGGCGACATCGGCGAGCTCGACGACCAGGGCTTCCTGCGGATCACCGGGCGCAAGAAGGAGATCCTGGTGACCGCCGGCGGCAAGAACGTCGCCCCCGCCGTCCTCGAGGACCGGCTGCGCGCGCACAAGCTGATCAGCCAGTGCCTCGTCGTCGGCGACCAGCGGCCGTTCATCGGCGCGCTGATCACCCTGGACGTCGAGGCGCTGCCGGCCTGGCTCAAGAGCGTCGGCAAGGACCCCGGGCTCACCCCCGAGCAGCTGCGCGAGGACGCCGCGCTGCTCGGCGAGCTGGACACCGCGGTCGCCGAGGCGAACAAGGCGGTCTCGCACGCCGAGGCGATCAAGAAGTTCCGCGTGCTCGCGGTGGACTTCACCGAGGAGAACGGCACCCTCACCCCGAGCCTGAAGCTCAAGCGGGCCGTGGTGATGAAGGAGTTCGGCACCGAGGTCGAGGCGCTCTACGCGAAGTAGTCGGAGTGGGTGGGGGGGGGGGGGGGGCGCCGCGCCGCCCCCCCCCCCCCCCCCCCCCCCCCCCCCCCGGCGGCGGGCGGCGAGGGGGCGCACCGCCCCCGCGCGCCCGCCCCACGCGCCC
>NZ_JBFAOG010000023.1:0-55694 GCF_040659695.1 Modestobacter sp. NPDC049651 | reverse complement strand
AACTTCAGCAGGTTGTCGCTGGTGTCCAGGGCCCAGTAGGAGCCGTAGGCCCAGCCGAACGCGGTGCGCACGGTGTCCAGCGCGATCCGCAGCGCGTGCTCGGCGGTGCCGGCGGCACCGATCTCGGTCACCACGCTGGTCACCGCCTGGCGGTCGTCCAGCGTCTGCCGCAGGGCCGTCGTGGCGAGCGCGGACCGCCGCGCGTGGGTGAGCAGCCGGCCCAGGGACTCCCACTTGCCCCGGCGCTGGCCGACGAAGGGCAGCGCGCCGTCGTCGTAGTACTCGTAGACGGCGCTGACCCGGCCGTCCTCGACCAGCGGCAGGAAGCAGCCGGCCGTCGCACCGGCGGCGCTGGCCCCGGCCCAGCGGGCGCAGCCGGCGGTGTCGGACGTGCCGTCGACGAGCACCGCCCGCTCGGTGCGCAGCGCCTCGCCGCCGTAGCCGTCGGCCGCGGTCATCGTGGCGACCCGGCCGGCAACGGTCGCCGCCACGGCGCCGACCAGGGGGCCGTACTCCCCGGCGAGGCAGAAGGAGCCGTTCCCGGCCGGCAGCCACACGGCGCCGTAGTCCAGCCCGAGCTCGCGCACGAGCGTCTCGGTGATCAGCCCGTGCGCCGCCGTCTCGTCGTCGACGCCCCGCTCGAGGGCGTCGACGACCGCCTCCACGGCCTCGACGTCGCGCGGCACGCCCGGCGCGGCCGGGCCTGCCGTGCCGGTGGTGCTCCGTCGTCTCATCGGTCTCCCCGTCCCCCTGACCCACGACCGGTTCCGGTACGCGACCGGCCGGGTTCTCCAGCTAGATCGGCAGGGCGGGGCGGGAGTTGACGCGGCCGGACGGGTGATGGTGCACAACGTCGAGGGGGTGGATCCGTCAACTGGTCGGGGGACGTCGGCAGTTGGGTGAGTCAAGCGCCCCAGAACGGGGTAGGAGGGGCGGCCCTCAGGAGGAGGAGTCATCGATGACAACCGTTCCAGCGCCACCGACGTCCGGCGGCATCCGCAGTCTCATCCCCGCCCGGATCGACCGGCTGCCGTGGTCCCCGTTCCACACCCGCATGGTGGTCGCCCTCGGCGTGGCCTGGGTGCTGGACGGTCTGGAGATCACCGTCGCCAGCTCGGTCACCGGCGTCCTGACCGAGAACGACACGCTCGACTTCAGCTCGACGGCCGCCGGCGCGATCGCGACGATCTACCTGCTGGGGGAGGTCGTCGGGGCGCTGGTGTTCGGCAACCTGTCGGACAAGCTGGGCCGCCGCAACCTGTTCATGGTCACCCTGGCGCTGTACCTGGTGGGCAGCGGGCTCACCGCGCTGACGCTGGGCAACGAGTGGGGCTGGGTCGGCTTCCTCTACCTGACCCGCTTCGTCGCCGGCATGGGCATCGGCGGTGAGTACGCGGCCATCAACTCCGCCATCGACGAGCTGATCCCCGCCCGGTACCGCGGCCGGGTCGACATCGCGGTGAACGGCACCTACTGGGGCGGCGCGCTCATCGGCACGCTGGGCACCTTCATCTTCCTCAACGTCATGGAGCCCTCGCTCGGCTGGCGGCTGGCCTTCCTGCTCGGCCCGGTGCTCGGCCTGGTGATCCTCGTCGTCCGCCGGCACCTGCCGGAGAGCCCGCGCTGGCAGGTCATGAACGGCCGCGAGCGCGAGGCGGAGGAGTCGATCAGCTTCATCGAGCACGAGGTCGAGCAGGGCGGCCGCACGCTGCCGCCGGTCGACGAGAGCCGGGCGATCGAGCTGCGGCCGACCGAGACCATCGGCTACGTGGCGCTGCTGCGGGTGCTGTTCAAGGAGTTCCCCGGCCGGGCGGTGCTCGGCGCGACCCTGATGATCACCCAGTCGTTCCTCTACAACGCGATCTTCTTCACCTACGCCCTGGTGCTGAAGAACTTCTTCGGCGTCTCCGACGGCACGGTGCCGCTGTTCTTCGTGGCGTTCGCGCTGGGCAACCTGATCGGCCCGCTCACCATCGGGCACCTGTTCGACACGTGGGGCCGCAAGCGCATGATCGCCGGCACCTACATCCTGTCCGGCACGCTGCTGGCCATCACCGCGGTGCTGTTCCAGGCCGGGGCGCTGAACGCCTACACGCAGACCATCTGCTGGACGGTGATCTTCTTCTTCGCCTCCGCCGGTGCCAGCTCGGCGTACCTGACGGTCAGCGAGATCTTCCCGCTGGAGGTCCGGGCGAAGGCCATCGCCGTCTTCTTCGCCATCGCGCAGTGCTTCGGCGCGCTGGGCCCGGTCATCTACGGCGCGCTGATCGGCGAGGGCGAGAACCGCGGCCCGCTGTTCGGCGGCTACCTGCTGGGGGCCGGAGTGATGATCGCCGGTGGCGTCATCGCCGCGTTCCTCGGCGTCGACGCCGAGGGGAAGTCGCTGGAGGACGTCGCCTCGCCGCTGGCGGCCCGCAACGCCCGGGGGCAGGACGCCGCGCTGGACGGTGCGCTGGGCGGCACCGTGATGACGGGCAACACCGTCGCCGAGCAGCCGACGCCGA
Organism: Modestobacter sp. NPDC049651; assembly: GCF_040659695.1. NCBI lineage: Bacteria > Bacillati > Actinomycetota > Actinomycetes > Geodermatophilales > Geodermatophilaceae > Modestobacter > Modestobacter sp. NPDC049651. Next base: position 53,190 of record NZ_JBFAOG010000023.1, on the reverse strand, counting down.
CCCGGCGTCCGGTCGCGCGGGCCGACGGGGCCGCGCAGCCCCGGCTGCCGCGCTGACCCTCTCCACCCCGCGCCGCGGCCCCCGCCCCTCCCGGGCGGGGGCCGTGGTGCGTTCCGGCCCTGGTCAGGCCGCTATGGGGGCGTCCAGGACACGCCCGGGCGCGGCACGGGCAGTTCACGGCCGCACGGCGTCGGTGCTGGTTGACTGCCGCAAGCTCGCCGGCGCCGTGCCGGATCGGACCCGTCCCGCGGACGTGGCCGGGCGCGAGCGGTCGGGGGCCGTGCCGCGGGCGGCGCGGGAGCGGGAGGACGCAGGATGGTGCGCGCCGAGCCGGTGTGGACGTCGTCGGACTGGCCGTGCGAGCAGGCGCTGGAACAGGCGGTCGGCTACGTCGCCGCCGTCCGCGCGGCCCGGGGTGGGACGGCGCGGCTGCGCGCGGCGGCGTCCCGGCCGGGGCTGCGGGCGGTGCTGACGCTGGCGACCGAGCTGCCGGTCGTCGAGGCGCCGCTGTCGGCCACGCCGTCGGGGGACGAGCTGCGCAGCTGGTTCCGGCCCGACCGGCGGCTGCCGTTCGACCGGCTGCCGGTGGCGCTGCTGCGGCTCCCGGCGACCCAGGCCGAGTACCTGCGCGGCCGGGCCCGCCAGGCGCTGCGCACCAACGTCACGCGGGCCCGGACGGCGGGGTTCACCGCGGCCGTCGTCCCGGTGGGGCCGGAGCTGCGGGCCGGCGTCGAGCACGTCGCCCGGCTGCGGCGGCAGGACCCGGCGACGCTGGTGCGCACCGAGGGCCGGGACCACCTGGACCGGCAGTTCGTGCTGGTGCACGACGCGGCCGGTGACCCGGTGGCGCTGAGCGAGGTGGTCGTCGACGGCGACTGGGCCGGGCTGGGCGCGCTGGTGATCGCCCTCGGCCACGCCGACAACCAGGTGATGCGCTACCTGCTGCACGCCGAGACGACCGCCGGGCTGATCGGCCGCGGGGTCGGCTCGCTGACCGTGGCCGGCTCGATGCTGTTCACCAGCCCGGGCACCCGGTACTTCCAGCGGCGGACCGGGTTCCAGCCGGTCTGGCTGTGCCCGGTCGCGCGGCGCCCGCAGCCGGCCGTCGTCCCCGCCGCCGGCCCGGCGCTGCCCACCCCGCGCACCGCGGCCGACACCGACCCGGTCCGCGCCCGGGCCTGACCGCGCGCCGCGACGGCTTGCGCCGGTGGGTGGGCACGGGGTGAGGTCGGGCGTGGACTTCGTGCACGACTCGCTCCGGCAGCGCATCCGGTTCGGCTCGCACCGGGCGGCGGAGAACCTGGCGGCCGAGGTGGCGGGCCGGTCCGCGCGGCGGGTGATGGTCATCGCGACGGAGGGCCAGCGGGCGACGGCCGAGCGGATCACGGCCGGCATCGACGTCGCGCTGTGGCACTCCGAGGTGGTCATGCACGTGCCGGTGGAGGTCGCCCGCCGCGCCCGCGACGCGGCCGCGGACGCCGGCGTCGACCTGGTGGTCGGCATCGGCGGCGGCTCGACCACCGGGCTGGCCAAGGCCCTGGCGATGAGCGGCTCACCGGTGGCGGGCGTGCCGGTCGTGGCCGTGCCGACGACCTACGCCGGGTCGGAGGTGACCACCGTCTGGGGGCTGACCGACGGCGGCACCAAGACCACCGGCACGGACGACGCGGTGCTGCCCGCCGCGGTCGTCTACGACGCCGCCCTGCACACCAGCCTGCCGGCCGACCTGTCGGTGGCCTCGGGGCTCAACGCGCTGGCCCACTGCGTCGACGCGATGTGGGGACCCCGGGTCGACCCGGTCGACCAGGTGCTCGCGGGGGAGGGGATCGCCGCGCTGGCCGCCGGCCTCCCGGCCGTGCTCGCCGACCCTGCCGGCCTCGCGGGCCGGGAGCGCACCCTCTACGGGGCCTACCTCGCCGGCGTCGCCTTCGCCTCGGCCGGGTCGGGGCTGCACCACAAGGTCTGCCACGTGCTCGGCGGCATGTTCGACCTGCCGCACGCCCAGACGCACGCCGTCGTCCTGCCGCACGTGCTGGCGCTCAACGCACCGCACGCCCCCGACGCCGCGGCGCGGATCGCCCGGTCGTTCGGTGCCGGCACCGCCACCGCCGGTCTGCACGAGCTGCGCCGGCGGCTGGGTGCACCGCGTGCGCTGCGGGACCTCGGCATGCCCGAGGCCGGCATCGCCCGGGCGGTGCCGGCGGTGCTGGCCGCCGTCCCGCCGGGCAACCCGGCGCCGGTCACCGAGCACGACGTGACCGCGCTGCTGCGCGCGGCGTGGGCCGGCACCGAGCCGGCCCGCTGAACGGCACACGACCACGGACAACGGAGGAGGACCGGTGGCCACCTACGCCGAGGACAGCAGCACCCGGGACGTCGGACCGGAGCAGCAGCGGGTGGAGCAGACGCTCGTCGACACCGTCGTGGCGTCGTTCGACGCGTGCCCGGACCCGCGCCTGCAGGAGGTGATGACCTCCCTGGTCCGGCACCTGCACGGGTTCATCCGCGAGGTCCGGCTGACCGAGGCGGAGTGGGGTGCGGCGATCGCCTTCCTCACCGCGGCCGGGCACATCACCACCGGCACCCGGCAGGAGTTCATCCTGCTGTCCGACGTCCTCGGCGCCTCGATGCAGACGGTCAACGTCAACAACGTCGCCGTCGGCGACGCCACCGAGGCGACCGTGTTCGGCCCGTTCTTCGTCGAGGACGCCGCCCGCATCGACAACGGCGGCGACATGGCCTTCGGCGCCCCCGGCGAGCCGTGCTGGGTGGAGGGCACCGTCCGGGACACCGCGGGCAACCCGCTGGCCGGCGCCCGGATCGAGGTGTGGGAGGCCGACGAGGACGGGCTGTACGACGTCCAGCGCGGCGACGACCGGCGCGCGGCCCGGGCCCACCTGTTCACCGACGACGACGGCGGCTACCGCTTCTGGGGGCTGACCCCCACGCCGTACCCGATCCCGGACGACGGACCGGTCGGGCAGCTGCTCGCCGCCGTGGGCCGCAGCCCGCTGCGTGCCGCGCACCTGCACGTCATGGTGTCGCACGAGGCGGCGCGCACCCTGGTGACGCACGTCTTCCCGGCCGGTGACCCGATCGGCCGCCGGGACACCGTGTTCGGGGTGAAGGACTCCCTGGTCCGGGACTTCCCGCGGCAGCCCGCCGGCACCCCGACACCGGACGGCCGGCAGGTCGAGGGCACCTGGTCGCGGGTGCGGTTCGACGTCGTGCTCGCCCCCGCCGGCACCTGAGCCGGCAGCACCTGGGCCCGCAGCACCTGGGCCCGCAGCACCCGGGCCCCGCAGCCCAGCGGCCCCCGACCTCGGTGAGGTCGGGGGCCGCTGGGCGTCCGCAGGGGATCAGATGTCGTAGTACATCGCGAACTCGTGCGGGTGCGGGCGGAGGCGGATCGGGTCGATCTCGTTCTCCCGCTTGTACTCGATCCACGTCTCGATCAGGTCGGAGGTGAACACGCCACCGTCGAGCAGGTAGTCGTGGTCGACCTCGAGCCGGTCGAGCACCGCGTCCAGCGAGGCCGGGACCTTCTCGATGCCCAGGGCCTCCTCGGGCGGCAGCTCGTAGAGGTCCTTGTCGACCGGCGCCGGCGGCTCGATCTTGTTCTTGATGCCGTCGAGGCCGGCCATCAGCATCGCCGAGAAGGCGAGGTAGGGGTTGGCCGACGGGTCGGGCACGCGGAACTCGATGCGCTTGGCCTTCGGGCTGTCACCGGAGATCGGGATGCGGCAGCAGGCCGAGCGGTTGCGGGCCGAGTAGACCAGGTTGATCGGGGCCTCGTAGCCCGGGACCAGCCGGTGGTAGCTGTTCACCGTCGGGTTGGTGAAGGCCAGCAGCGACGGGGCGTGGGCCAGCAGGCCGCCGATGTAGTGGCGGGCGGTGTCGGACAGGCCCGCGTAGCCGGTCTCGGCGTGGAAGAGCGGCTCGCCGTCCTTCCAGAGGCTCTGGTGGCAGTGCATGCCCGAGCCGTTGTCGCCGAACAGCGGCTTGGGCATGAACGTCGCCGACTTGCCGTGCGCCCAGGCGGTGTTCTTGATGACGTACTTGAACAGCATCAGGCTGTCCGCCGAGCGCAGCAGGGTGTCGAACTTGTAGTTGATCTCGGCCTGCCCGCCGGTGCCCACCTCGTGGTGGCCGCGCTCCAGCTCGAGCCCGGCGTTGGCCAGGTTGACCATCATCGTCGAGCGCAGGTCGCTCTGGTGGTCGTAGGGCTCGACCGGGAAGTAGCCGCCCTTGGGGCGGGTCTTGTAGCCCAGGTTCGGGCCGCCGTTCTCGCCGGTCAGCGACCCGGAGTTCCAGGAGCCCTCGACCGCGTCGATGTGGTAGTAGCCCTCGTTGATCGAGGTGCTGTGCCGCACCGAGTCGAACACGTAGAACTCGGCCTCGGGGCCGAAGTACGCGGTGTCGGCGATGCCGGAGCTGGCCAGGTAGGCCTCGGCCTTCTTCGCCACGTTGCGCGGGTCGCGGCTGTAGGCCTCGCGCGTGATCGGGTCGTGGATGAAGAAGTTGATGTTCAGCGTCTTGTGGATGCGGAACGGGTCGACGTACGCGCTGCTCGCGTCGGGCAGCAGCAGCATGTCCGACTCGTTGATCGCCTGGAAGCCGCGGATCGACGACCCGTCGAAGCCCAGGCCGTCGGCGAAGGTGTCCGGGCCGAAGGTCTCCGCCGGGATGGTGAAGTGCTGCATGACGCCGGGCAGGTCGCAGAACCGGACGTCGACGAACTTGACGTCGTTGTCGCGGATGTACGCGGTGACCTCGTCGGGACTGTTGAACATCGATCCTCCGGGAGTGGGCGGGCAGCCGAACAGCAAGCTACGAGCGGGGCGTTGCCCCGCGGTGACCCGCGTGTTTCGGGCCGGTAACACCGGCCCCGGCGTGTCGTGACGCACACCGCCCCGCCGTCCGCAGGGGCACGCCGGGGCGGCACCTACGCTGGCGGCATGGCTGGCCACACCGCCGGGGGCGACGTCCCACCCTCTCAGCAGCGCACCCGCGGCGCAGCACTGGGGCTGCCCGCCTCCGGGCCGGGCTCCCTCGCGCCGTTCGGCCGGCGGGTGGGCCAGTTCGCCATCGACGGGATCGGTGCCGGGCTGGTCACCGCGCTGTTCACCGCCCCCGACCCGCCGCAGCTGTGGAGCCTGCTCACCTGGGCGCTGCTCACGGTGTTCTTCCTGCTGCTCACCGGGCAGACCCCGGGCATGCGGCTGCTGGGCATGCGGCTGGCGCACCCCGAGCAGGGGCGGCGGCTGGCGCCGTGGCGCGCCGTCGTCCGCACCCTGCTGCTCGCCCCGCTGATCCCCGCGCTGGTCGTGGACGCCGACGGCCGCGGGCTCCACGACCGGGTCACCGGCACCGCGGTGATCATGGACGCGCCGCGCGCGTAGCCGTGCGGCGCCGGCGTCACTCGACGTGCAGGCCGGCCTCGATCGCGAAGACCACCAGCTGCGCCCGGTCGCGGGCGTGCAGCTTGAGCATCGCCCGGCTCACGTGGGTGCGCACCGTCGCCGGGCTGACGACGAGCTCCGCGGCGATCTCGTCGTTGGAGCGGCCGGTCGCCACCCACGCCACGACCTCCCGCTCCCGCTCGGTCAGCTCCGCCAGGCCGGCCCGGGGCGCGGCCCGGCGGGCGGGGGCGCCGGCGAACCGCTCGATCACCCGCCGGGTCACCGTGGGCGACAGCAGCGAGCCGCCGTCGGCGACCACCCGCACCGCGCGCAGCAGCTCCTCGGGGTCGCCGTCCTTGAGCACGAAACCGCTGGCCCCGGCGGCCAGCGCCTCGAACACGTACTCGTCGAGCTCGAACGTCGTGAGCACCACGACCCGGACGGCGCCCAGGCCGGGGTCCGCGGTGATCTCCCGCAGCGCGGTCAGCCCGTCGGTGCCCGGCATCCGGACGTCCATCAGCACCACGTCCGGGCGGGTGGCGCGGACCAGGTCGACGCCGGTCGCGCCGTCCGCCGCCTCGCCCACCAGCTCGACGTCCGGCTCGCCCTCCAGCAGCACGCGCAGGCCCAGCCGCACCAGCGCCTGGTCGTCGACGACGGCGACCCGGGTCACGGCGTCTCCACCGGCGCCGGGCTGCGCAGCGGCAGCGCGGCCCGGACGACGAACCCGCCGCCGGGTGCCGGACCGGCGGTGAGCCACCCGCCGACCGCCGCGGCCCGCCGCTGCATGCCGGTGATGCCCGAGCCCGCCGGACCCGGGGGCCCGCCGCCGTCGTCGCGGACCTCGATCGACAGCTCGCCGCCGGCGCAGCGCAGCCGCACCGCGGCCGTCGCGCCGCCCGCGTGGCGGAGCACGTTGGTCAGCGACTCCTGCACGATCCGGTGGGCCGCGGTGCCGACCGGGCCGGGCACGTCGTCGCAGCGGTCGACGTCCGCGGCCAGCGCGAGGCCGCCGGCGCGCATCCGGGCCAGCAGCTGCGGCAGGTCGGCCACCCCGGGCGCCGGACGGCGGGCCGCGGCGTCGTCGGGCCCGCGCCAGCGGTCCAGGTCGGCGCGCAGCCCGTCGAGCGCCTCCCGGCTGGTCGCCTGGATGCTGGTGAGCAGCTCCCGCGCCCGCGCGGGGTCCCGGTCGAGGACGTGCAGCGCGACACCGGCGTGCAGGGCGATCACCGCCAGGCCGTGGCCCACGCCGTCGTGCACGTCCTGCGCCATCTGCAGCCGCTCCTCCGAGACCGCGCGCCGGGCCTGCTCGGCCCGCACCCCGGCCTCCGCGCGGCGCCGCACCTCCCGCGCCGCGCCGATGGCCCCGACCCCGCCGACCGCCGCGGCCCACCCGGCGGCCCAGCCCAGCTGGCCCACCCAGCCACCGCCGCCGTCCGCGGCGAACGCCGGCGTCGCCGCGACCGCGGGCACCAGCACCAGCCCGGCGGTCCAGGTGAGCGCCTCGCGCCACGGCCGGGCCACCGCCACCGCCCACGCCGCCGCCGGGCCGCAGAGCAGGACCGGGCCGAGGGCGTACTGCTGGGCCAGGTAGGCGGCGACGGCGGCGCCCACGAGCACCAGGCAGGTCCGCGGCGCCCGCCGGCGCAGCAGCAGGGCCAGCCCCGCCACCGCGATGCACGTGCAGGCCGCGGCGTCCGGTGCGCGCAGCCAGCCCGCCTGGTTCTCCGCAGCCCGGCCGGTGGCGGCCAGCCCCAGCGCCAGCAGCGGCAGCGCGGGCACCAGGTCGCGCCGGTCGAAGCGGGCCGAGGTGCGCACGCGGCGACCATAGGCGCGCCCGGGCGGCGCGTCGTCCCCTCTGCGACGGCTCCGTCGTACGCAGGTCTGCGTAGCCGGGGAGCCGCCCGCAGGGCGACGACGGCGTAGCGGTGCCGGGGCGAGGGTGGCCGGCATGGACGACACCGTGGTGGTGACCGACCGCCTGACCAAGCGCTACGGGGAGCGGCTCGCCGTCGACTCCGTCAGCCTGACCGTGCGCCGCGGGGAGGTGTACGGGTTCCTCGGCCCCAACGGCGCGGGCAAGACGACGACGCTGCGCATGCTGCTGGGCCTGGTGCGGCCCACCGCCGGCTCCGCCCGGGTGCTGGGCGCCGCGCCGGGCAGCCGGGCCGCCGTGACCGGCACCGGCGCGCTCGTCGAGGGCCCCGGCTTCTACCCGTACCTCTCCGGGCGGGACAACCTGCGGGTGCTGGCTCGCTACCGCCGGCTGCCGGAGGCCGCGGTGGACCGGGCGCTGGCCCGGGTCGAGCTGACCGGGCGCGGGCGTGACCCGTTCAAGCGCTACTCGCTGGGCATGAAGCAGCGGCTGGGCGTCGCCGCGGCGCTGCTCGGCGAGCCGCAGCTGCTGGTGCTCGACGAGCCCACCAACGGCCTGGACCCGGCGGGGATGGCGGAGATGCGCGCGCTGCTCGTCGCGGTCGCCGCCGGCGGGCAGACGGTCGTGCTGTCCAGCCACCTGCTCGCCGAGGTGCAGGAGGTCTGCGACTGCGTCGGGGTGGTGTCCGAGGGCCGGCTGGTGGCCGAGAGCACGGTCGCCGACCTGCGCGGCGAGGCCGCCGTCCTGCTGCGGGCCGACCCGCTGGACCGGGCGCTGGCGGTGGCGATGCGGGTGGCCGGCGACGACGCGGTCGCGGTCGCCGACGACGGCCGGGCGCTCCGGCTGGCCGGCGGCGCGCCGGTGGTGCCCGCGCTGGTGCGCGCCCTGGTCGCCGAGGACGTCGTGGTGCGGGAGGTCCGCACCGTGGAGCGGTCGCTGGAGGAGGTCTTCTTCGAGATGACGGCATCGACGGCGGACGGAGCGGTGCGGTGAGCGCGCTGGTCGCGAGCACCCGGGCGGAGCTGCTGCGGCTGGGCCGCTGGCCGGCGCTGTGGGTGCTGCTGGCCGTGTGGGTGACCCTGAACCTGACGTTCGGGTACGTGTTCGACTACATCGCCTACCGCACCGGCGACCCGACCGGGCCGGGCGCGGATGGCGTCCCGCCCGCCCGGCTGCTCGCCGGGCTGCTGCCGTCGGCGGCGCCGGTCACCCTGGTCCAGGGCATGCCGATGTTCGGCGGCGCGCTGGTGATGATCATGGGGGCGCTGGCGGTCGGCAGCGGCTACGGCTGGGGCACCTGGAAGACGGTGCTCACCCAGGGGCCGGGCCGGGCGGCCGCGTTCGGTGGCACCGTCGCCGCGCTGGCCGCGCTCGTCGTGGGGCTGGTGGTGGTCTCCGCCGGGCTCGACCTGGCCGCGGCCACGCTCGTGGCCGGCGTCGAGGACCGGCCGGTCGACCTGCCAGGGGCGGGGGACTGGCTCACCGCCCTGGGCACCGGGCTGCTGGTGCTGGGCATGTGGGCCGCGGCCGGGGTGCTGGTCGGCGTGCTCACCCGCAGCCCCGCGCTCGGGGTGGGGCTGGGCCTGGTCTGGGCGCTGGTCGTGGAGAACCTGCTGCGCGGCGTCGGCGGGGTGCTGGACGGCATCGGCATCGTCACCGACCACCTGCCCGGCACCGCGGCGGGGTCGCTGGTCGGCGCGCTGAGCGGGGCGCAGGCCGGCACCGCCGACGGCACCCCGGGGGTGTTCGACACGCTCCCCGGGCCGGCCGCCACCGGCTGGCTGGCGGTCTACCTGCTCGGCTTCGCCGGCGTCGCCCTGCTGCTGGTGCGCCGCCGCGACGTGCCCTGACCGCAGACGCGACGACGCCCCCGTGCCGTGCGGCACGGGGGCGTCGTCGGGACGGTTCAGCGGCGGCGGTTGACCTGGCGCTGGCTGACGCTCATCTGCCGGCCGCCGGGGAGCGGACCACCGGGGATCGGCATCCGCTGGCCGCCCAGCGCGCTCATCCGCTTGCCGAGGGCGTTGACCTCGGCGGCGGTCAGGTTGCGGGGCAGCTTCATCACGTGCGAGCTGAGCTTCTTCAGCGGCACCTGGCCCTCGGCGTCGCCGACCACGATGTCGTAGATCGGGGCGTCGCCGACGACCTTGGCGATGCGCTTCTTCTCCTGCGCGAGCAGGCCGCGCACCCGCTGCGGCGAGCCCTCGCCGACCAGGAGGACGCCCGGCCGGCCGAGCACCCGGTGGACGGCGTCCAGCTGGGCGGTGCCGGCGACACCGCTGCTGACCCGCCAGTCACCGCGCATGCCCTCGAGCACCCAGGCGGCCGCACCCGGCTGGCCCTCCACCTGGCGGTAGGCCGTGCCCTGCGCCCGCCGGCTGAACACGATGAGCCCGGCCAGCAGGCCGAACAGCAGCGCGATCGGCAGGAACACGAACGGCGAGCCCAGCAGGATGCCGATGACCTCGACGACGGCGAACACCGCGACGAACGCGATGAGCATCACCCAGGGGAGCTTGGGGTCGTTGCGCCGGGTGAGCGTGTACGCCTGCTTGAGCATGCTCAGCTGCGAGCGCACCCGGGCGATGCGGCCCGGCTTGGGCTGACCGTTCGCGTCGAGCTTCGGCGCCTTGCCGCTCTTCCCGGCAGCGGTCGCGCCCGTGCCCCGCCGTCCGGACGACCCGGCCGGACCGCGGCCGGCCTTGCCGGTGGGAGCGGAGCTGTCGGTGGACCTGCTGCGTGCCATGCCTTGAGGATAGGACCCCGGTGTGCGCAGGCCCTGCGGCCCGCGCCCGGGCACCCCCGGGCGGGTCAGCCGCGGACGGCGAGCCCGCGCGCCTCGGCGGCCTGCTGGTACAGCCGGCCGGCCCGGTAGGAGCTGCGGACCAGCGGCCCGGCGAGCACCCCGGGGAAGCCCATCTCCTCGGCCTGCGCGGCGAAGCCGACGAACTCGTCGGGCTTCACCCAGCGCACCACCGGGTGGTGGCGGACGCTCGGCCGCAGGTACTGGGTGATGGTCAGCAGGTCGCAGCCGGCGTCGCGGAGGGCCTGCATGGTCTCCACGACCTCGTGCGGCTCCTCGCCCATGCCGAGGATCAGGTTGGACTTGGTGACCAGCCCGGCCTCGCGCGCCGCGGTGATGACCGCCAGCGAGCGCTCGAACCGGAAGCCCGGCCGGATCCGCTTGAAGATGCGCGGCACCGTCTCGACGTTGTGCGCGAGCACCTCGGGCCGGGAGGAGAAGACCTCGGCCAGCTGGTCGGGCTCGGCGTTGAAGTCGGGGATCAGCAGCTCGACACCGCAACCGGGGATGGCCGCGTGGATCTGCCGCACCGTCTCGGCGTACAGCCAGGCGCCGCCGTCGGGGAGGTCGTCGCGGGCGACACCGGTGACGGTGGCGTAGCGCAGGCCCATGGTCGCGACGCTCTCGGCGACCCGGCGGGGCTCGTCGCGGTCCAAGTCGGCCGGCTTGCCCGTGTCGATCTGGCAGAAGTCGCAGCGGCGCGTGCACTGGTCACCGCCGATGAGGAAGGTGGCCTCGCGGTCCTCCCAGCACTCGTAGATGTTGGGGCAGCCCGCCTCCTCGCACACCGTGTGCAGCCCCTCGCGGCGGACCAGCGACTTCAGCTCGGTGTACTCCGGGCCGGTCTTCAGCTTGGTCTTGATCCACTCGGGCTTGCGCTCGATGGGGGTCTGGCTGTTGCGGACCTCCAGGCGGAGCAGTTTCCGCCCGGCGGGCTCGATCCGGCCCGCGGTCCCCGGGTTGCCGACCACCGTCTCGCTCATGCGCTGAACGGTACTCCCGCCTCCGGTTCGGTCCGGGAACGCAGGAGGGGGCCCGGCCGCGGACGGCCGGACCCCCTCGGGACTGCTCTGCTCAGGAACGCGGGTCCTGCGTGCGGCCCGCCGGCCCGCCCTCGTCCTCGGCGCGCTCGTCGCCCGCCGTGGCCACCGGGGTGTCGGGGTCGTTGTAGGTGCTGCTGGACGGCTCCGGTGCCGACTGGTTGCTCGGCTCGCCCGGCTCCGAGGCCGGCTGGGCCTCCAGGGCACCGATGTCGGTGTCGGTGGGGGAGGAGTCGGACGGCGCCACCATGGCGTCGGAGAGGGTCTTGCCCTGCGCCTCCGGCGTCTCGCTGCCGCCGGCGGGGGTCTTGTCGGACATGGGCGAGGGGTCCTCTCGGTAACCGGGCACGGGCCCGTCGCCGGCCGGTGCCGGCGTCCACTGGTCCTGCGGGGCGCGCCGCCGGGCGACGACCGCCACCCCGGCGACGGCGGCGGCCAGGGCGGCGAGCACCCACGGCCAGCGGCGGCGCTTCTTCGGCGGCTCGATGCCGACGCCGACCTTGATCGCCGTCGCGGCCGCGGCGGCGCGCTTGGCGGCGTCCTTGCGGGCCGCGGCGGCCGCCTTCTCCAGCTCGACCCGGCGCTTGGCTGCCTTCTTCGACAGCTTGTCCGCCTTCTTGCCGAGCTTCTCGGCCTTCTTGCCGGCGGCCTTGCGGCCCGCCTCGGTCGCCGCGGCGACGGCCGCGACCCGGGCGGCTGCCGCCTCGCGGGCGGCCACCGACTGCTGGGCGGCGGTCGCACCGAACGTGGCCGCGCCCGCGGACAGCTGCTGGCGGGCCGAGCCGACGCCGGTGGTCAGGTTCTCCCGGGCCGTCTCCAGCACCGGGACGGCGGCGTCGCGCGCCGCGGCGACGCGGGGCGCGGCGTAGGCGGTCGCCGCCTCGCGGGCGGCCTCCAGGGCCGGGCCGGCCGCGGCGACGGCCGTCTCCAGGTTGGCGCGGGCCGCCTTCGCCGCGGCCTGGGCCGCGGGACCGGCTGCCGCGCGGGCCGCCTCGACCCGGGGGGCCGCCGCGGCGACCGCCGTCTCGAGGTTGGCCAGAGCCGCCCTGGTGGCCGCCTCGACCCGGGGGACGACGTCCTTCTCGTAGGCCTTCTGCGCGGCCTCCAGCCGGGGCGCCAGGTTCTTCTGGGCGGCCGCCACCTGCGGGGCCAGCGCCTCGCGGGCCTGCTCGAGACGGGGCACGAGCACCTCGCGGGCGGCCTCCAGCTGGGGCTGGAGCGCAGCGACGGCGGCCTCCACCCGCGGGGCGACGTCCTTCTCGTAGGTCTTCTGGGCGACCTTGGCCGCAGCCTCGACCTGGGGGCGCACCTGGTCGGCGGTGACCCGACCGGCCACCGTCGCCGCCGTGCCGAGGTGGGCCAGGCCCTCCTGCAGCTCGGCGCCGATGACCTCGCCGGGGCTCTTCTTGCGGGACACGTGCAGCACCTCCGAGTGATCGCGTGCTGATCATCCTGCCCGGCTTCGCTGCGGGGCACACCCCGAGACCGCGCGCTGGATGCGCGGACCGCCTCCCCGGTGCCCTAGCGTTCGCCGAGTGCAGCTACGGATCTTCACCGAACCCCAGATGGGCGCCACCTACGACGACCTGCTCGCGGTGGCCCGGCGCACCGAGGAGACCGGCTTCGACGCCTTCTTCCGGTCCGACCACTACCTGACCATGGGCGGCGACGGGCTGCCCGGTCCCACGGACGCGTGGCTGACGCTGGCGGCCCTGGCCCGGGAGACCTCCCGCGTCCGGCTGGGCACGCTGGTGACCGCGGGGACCTTCCGGCTGCCCGGCCCGCTGGCCATCTCGGTGGCGCAGGTCGACCAGATGAGCGGCGGCCGGGTCGAGTTCGGCATCGGCGCGGGCTGGTTCGCCGAGGAGCACAGCGCCTACGGCATCCCGTTCCCCGAGCTGGGCGAGCGGTTCGACCGCTACGAGGAGCAGCTCGCGGTCATCACCGGGCTGTGGGGCACCCCGCTCGGCGAGACCTTCGACTTCGCCGGCCGGCACTACCAGGTCAGCGGCTCCCCGGCGCTGCCCAAGCCGGTGCAGGAGGGTGGCATCCCGGTGATCATCGGGGGTGGCGGCAAGAAGCGGACCCCGCGGCTGGCCGCCCGCTACGCCGCGGAGTTCAACGTGCCGTTCCAGCCGGCCGCCGAGAACGCGCGGCTGTTCGAGGGCGTGCGCGCCGCCTGCCACGAGGCCGGCCGCGACCCTGGCGAGCTGGTCTACAGCTCCGCGCTGGTGCTGTGCGTCGGCAAGGACGACGCCGAGGTCGCCCGCCGGGCCGCCGCCATCGGCCGGGACGCCGACGAGCTGCGGGCGAACGGCGTGGCCGGCAGCCCCGCCGAGGCGGTCGACACGCTGGGCCGGTACGCCGAGGCGGGCGCCGGCCGGGTCTACCTCCAGGTGCTGGACCTGGCCGACCTGGACCACCTGGACCTGGTCGCGGCCGAGGTCGCCCCGCAGCTGTCCTGACACCCGGGCCGGCCCCGCCCCGGCGGCGGGGTCAGCCCGGCGGGAAGAACCGGGCCAGCACCCGGTCGCTCGCGTGCCCGTCCTCCAGCACGCAGAAGGTGTCCTGGAAGCGCCGGTAGCGGGCCACCTCCTCCGAGTCGCGGTGGGGGAGCGCCGCGACGGCGGCGACCACCTCCTCGGCCGTCGTCCGCAGGGGACCCGGCGCGATCCCCGCCAGGTCGAAGTAGAGACCGCGGACGTCGTCCCGGTAGTGGGCGAGGTCGTAGGTGAAGTGCACCAGGGGCTTGCCGGTGACCGCGAAGTCGAACATCGCCGACGAGTAGTCGGTGACCAGCACGTCGGCGGCCAGGTAGAGGTCGCTGATGTCCGGGTGCCGGGAGACGTCCCGGACCGGCGCCCCGGCGGGCAGCACCAACCGGTCGGCGACCATCGCGTGCAGCCGGACCAGGAGGACGTGGTCCGGGCCCATCGCCTCGGCGAGGGCCGCCGGGGCGACGGGCAGGTCGAGATCGGGGCGGTCGGGGTCGAGCACGAGGTCGTCGCGCCAGGTCGGTGCCCACAGCACGGCCACGGCGTCGTGCGCGAGCCCCAGGGCGGCGCGGACGTCGGACCGCCGGCGCGCACCGGTCGGCGAGCTCAGCACGTCGTTGCGCGGGTACCCGGTCTCGTGCACCGGGCCCTGGTAGCCGAAGGCGCTGCGGAACAGCGGCGTGGCAGCCGGGCCCGGGGACAGCAGGTGGTCCCACCGGGGGATGTCACGCAGCACCAGCGGCATCCGGCCCTCCGGCGTCCAGACCGCATCGCGGTGCAGGCGCTTGAGCGGGGTGCCGTGCCAGGTCTGCAGGTACGTGGTCGTCGGCGACTTGTCCCACTCCCAGGAGATGCCGTCGTTGGACACGATGACGTCGGCCGACTCCAGCTCGGCCCGGACCTCCGGTGACGCGCCCGTGTAGGGGACGGTGCGGACGTCGGCGGGGAAGTCGCCGAGCCGGTCGGGCCGGGCCAGCCAGACGTGGTCGAACTCGTCCGCGCGGGGCCGGAGCGCCTCGAACAGCGCCCGCGGGTTGTCGTTGTAGCGGCCTGCGAAGCTGTTCCAGACCACCTTGCGGTGGGAGTGCACGGTCAGGTCGCTCTCCTTGGTGGCTCGGCAGTGGCGGACGGTATCCCCTGCACCGGAACGGGCAGCAACCGCGGGCGGTCGGCGCGGTAAACTGCGGGCGTGACCGGCGGACTCCTGCTTCTCCGGCCGTGCTGACCTGATCCTCCAGCTCAGCACGGCGACCCCTCCTGCGTGAGGGGTCTTTTCATGTCCGCCGCGGATACCAGCACCCGGGAGCACCGACCATGAGCCAGACGGCCAGCCAGAGCACCGACCCCACCGCCGACGGGGTGCCGCCGCACCGGTACACCCCGGCGCTGGCGCAGCAGATCGAGCTCGCCTGGCAGGACCGCTGGGACGCCGAGGGCACCTTCCACACGCCCAACCCGGTGGGCCCGCTCAGCGACGGCTTCGACCGGGTCGCCGACCGCCCCAAGGCCTTCGTGATGGACATGTTCCCGTACCCCTCGGGTGCCGGCCTGCACGTCGGCCACCCGCTGGGCTACCTGGGCACCGACGTGACCAGCCGCTTCCTGCGGATGGACGGCCGCAACGTGCTGCACCCGATGGGGTACGACGCGTTCGGGCTGCCGGCCGAGCAGTTCGCGGTGCAGACCGGTCAGCACCCGCGGATCACCACCGAGGCCAACATCGCCGCGATCAGCGCGCAGCTGCGTCGGCTGGGCGTCGACCACGACCGCCGCCGCACCTTCGCCACGATCGACCCGGGCTACTACAAGTGGACCCAGTGGATCTTCCGGCAGATCTTCGAGGCCTGGTTCGACCCCGAGGCGGACGGCGGCACGGGCCGGGCCCGCCCGATCGCGGAGCTGGTCGCCGAGCTGGACGCCGGCACCCGCGAGCCGGCGCCGGGCACGCTGCCCGAGGGCCGCACCTGGGCCGAGCTGTCCGAGGTCGAGCGCCGCCGGGTGGTCGACGCGCACCGGCTGGCCTACCGGCACGAGGCCCCGGTCAACTGGTGCCCGGGGCTGGGCACCGTCCTCTCCAACGAGGAGGTCACCCCGGACGGGCGCTCCGAGCGGGGCAACTTCCCGGTGTTCCGCCGTCCGCTGACCCAGTGGATGATGCGGATCACCGCCTACGCCGAGCGGCTGATCGAGGACCTGGACCGGCTGGACTGGTCGGACTCGCTGAAGCAGATGCAGCGCAACTGGATCGGCCGCTCGACCGGTGCGCGGATCGCGTTCAGGGTGGGTGGGGGCGAAGCCCTGGGATCCGAGGTCGCGGAGACGGTCGAGGTGTTCACCACCCGGCCGGACACCCTGTTCGGCGCCACCTACCTGGTGCTGGCCCCCGAGCACCCGCTGGTCGAGGCGCTGACCGCGGGGTCCTGGCCGGAGGACGCCGACCCGCGGTGGACCGCCGGCGCGGCCACCCCGGCCGAGGCGGTCGCCGCCTACCAGCTGCAGGCCTCGCGCCGCTCGGAGCTGGAGCGGCAGACCGAGGGCCGGGACAAGACCGGCGTCTGGCTGGGCGTCTCGGCGGTCAACCCGCTGACCGGCCGCGAGCTGCCGGTGTTCATCGCCGACTACGTGCTCACCGGCTACGGCACCGGCGCGATCATGGCGGTGCCCGGTGAGGACCAGCGCGACTGGGAGTTCGCGCAGGTGTTCGGGCTGCCGGTCGTGCGCACCGTGCAGCCGCCGGCCGGCTTCGACGAGGCGTCGGGTGCCTACACCGGCACCGGCCCGATGATCAACAGCGCCAACGAGCAGCTGTCGCTGGATGGGCTGGACAAGGCCGCGGCGATCGCGAAGGTCACGGAGTGGCTGGTCGCGAACGGGCACGGCGAGGCGACGACCACCTACAAGCTGCGCGACTGGCTGTTCAGCCGGCAGCGGTACTGGGGCGAGCCGTTCCCGATCCTGTACGACGAGGACGACCTGCCGGTCGCCGTCCCGGAGTCGCTGCTGCCGGTGCTGCTGCCCGACGTCGACGACTACTCGCCGAAGACGTTCGAGATCGACGACGCCGACTCCAAGCCGGAGCCGCCGCTGTCCCGCGCCAGCGAGTGGACGACGGTGACGCTGGACCTGGGCGACGGGCCGAAGCGGTACCGCCGGGAGACCAACACGATGCCCAACTGGGCGGGGTCGTGCTGGTACTACCTGCGCTACGCCGACCCGACGAACGCCGAGCGCTTCGTCGACCCGGAGCTGGAGCGGTACTGGCTGGGCCCGCGCGAGCCCGGCGACGTCGGCGGGGTGGACCTCTACGTCGGCGGTGTCGAGCACGCCGTGCTGCACCTGCTGTACGCCCGGTTCTGGCACAAGGTGCTGTTCGACCTGGGCTACGTGACCAGCGAGGAGCCGTTCCGCCGGCTGGTCAACCAGGGCTACATCTCCGCCTACGCCTACACCGACGAGCGTGGCTTCTACGTGCCCGCCGCGGAGGTCGTGGAGGCCGACGGCAGGTACACGTACGAGGGCGCCCCCGTCGACCGCGAGTACGGGAAGATGGGCAAGAGCCTGAAGAACGTGGTGACGCCGGACGAGATGGTCGCCATGTTCGGCGCCGACACGTTCCGGGTCTACGAGATGTCGACCGGGCCGCTGGACCAGTCGCGGCCGTGGGAGACCAAGGCCGCGGTCGGCTCGCAGCGGCTGCTGCAGCGGATCTGGCGGGTCGTCGTCGACGAGGAGACCGGGGTGGTGCGCGCCGGCGACGGCGAGCCGGACGCCGGGACCTCCCGGGCACTGAACCGCGCCGTGGAAGCCGTCCGCGACGGCATGACCACCCTGCGGTTCAACATCGCCATCGCCCGGATCACCGAGCTGACCAACCACCTGACCACCGCCTACCCGCCGGGGACGACGGTGCCGCGGTCGGTGGCCGAGCCGCTGGTGCTGCTGCTGGCGCCGCTGGCCCCGCACGTCGCGGAGGAGATGTGGTCGCGGCTGGGGCATGCGGAGTCGCTGGCCTGGGCGCCGTTCCCGGTTGCCGACCCGCAGTGGCTGGTCGACGAGAGCGTCCAGGTCGCGGTGCAGGTCAACGGCAAGGTGCGGTCGCAGGTCTCGGTGCCGGCCGACGCGGACGCCGCCGCGCTGGAGGCCGCGGCCCGGGCCGACGAGAAGGTCGCCGCGCAGCTCGAGGGGAAGACCGTGCGCCGGGTCATCGCGGTGCCCGGCCGGCTGGTCAACTTCGTCGTCGGCTGAGTCCTCAGCGGTGATCAGGTGACCTGATCAACGGCTGTCCCCCTGCACGCGCGTTGGTGCAGGGGGACAGCCGTTGGTGCAGGGGGACAGCTGTTGGTGCAGGGAACGGTCAGGTCGGGGTGATGCGGACGAAAGCCCGGCGCTCCCGGCGGCGGAGCAGCCCCACCAGCCGGCCGGTCCCGTAGCTGAGCGCCCACTGCCAGCGGTACCGGCGCGCCAGCACCCGCACCGCGGCCGGCCAGTCGGCGGGGGCGAGGAGCTCCGCGGTGGCGTCGACCGCCGGCCCCTCGACCCGGCCGCGGACGTCGCACGGTGCGACGGTCACCCGGGCGGTGTGCCGCAGCCGCTTCACCTTGCCGGAGTCGGCGCGGGTCCAGACCACCAGCGCGTCGCCGTCGGGCGCGGCCCACACCGGGGTGGCGACCGGCTCGCCGGTGCGGCGGAACGTCGTCAGGCTGACGTACCGGCTGGCCGGCAGGGCGGCCACGGTCAGGCCGGGACGGCGCTGCTGACCGCCTCGCGGACCGCCTGCTCCACCGGGTCGAGCATCTCGGCGACGGTCACGTCGCGGCCGAGTTCGGCGGTGAGCGACGTGGCGCCGGCGTCCGGGATGCCGCACGGCACCATGTTGCGGAACGGCGCCAGGTCGGGGTCGCAGTTGAGCGCGAAGCCGTGCATGGTCACGCCCCGGGCGACCCGGATGCCGATCGCGGCGACCTTGCGGTCGGGGCCGCGCTCGTCGGCGCGCACCCACACGCCGCTGCGGCCCTCGACCTGCTCGGTGGCCAGGCCGACCCCGGCGCACACGGCCATCAGCGCGCGCTCGAGCCGCCGGACGTAGGCGACGACGTCGACCGGGTCGGGCAGCGCGACGATCGGGTAGCCGACCAGCTGGCCCGGCCCGTGCCAGGTGATCTTGCCGCCGCGGTCGACGTCGACGACCGGGGTGCCGTCGAACGGCCGGTCCTGCGGCTCGGTGCGCTTGCCGGCGGTGTAGACCGGCGGGTGCTCCAGCAGCAGCAGGGTGTCCGGCCCGGTGCCGCCGGCCCGCGCCTCGAGCAGCTCCCGCTGCCACGCCCAGGCCTCCTCGTAGGGGACCAGACCTGCCCGGATGACCTTCAGCTCGCTCACGGCCCCGAGCCTATGCCTGCCGGTAGGGCAGGCGCCGGGGCTCCAGCCGCGTCTCGACCGCCTGCCCGTCGGCACCCCGGGCGACCCGGTGGGCGGCTGCGCCGGGCCGGTCGGCCACCGCCTCGACCAGCTCGGTGCCCCGGTAGACCAGCCCCACGCCGTCGTCGGTGGCGTGGCCCGCCGGCAGGGTGCCGTCGGCGACGAGGCGCCGGTACAGCGGACGGCGCCGCTCCTCGCTGTCGTGGTGGACGCCGTTGGAGAACGGCAGCAGCCCCAGCCCGTCCGTCACCGGGCGCAGCTCGGGGCCGAACGAGTCGGTGGTGCCGCCGACGTGCCAGCAGATCGACCCTGCCGACGACCCGGCCAGCACCACCCCGGCCTGCCACGCCTCCCGGAACACCTCGTCCAGGCCGTGGACCCGCCAGACCGCGAGCAGGTTCGCCACGCTGCCGCCGCCGACCCAGACGACGTCCTGGGCGAGCAGGTGGGCGCGCAGGTCTGGCACGCTGGGCATGGGGAACAGCGCGACGTGCGACGCCCGGACGTCGCTGCCGGCGAAGGCCGCGTAGAAGCGGGCGATCCACGCCGGGTCGTCGCCGGTGGCGGTGGCCAGGTGGCACACCCGCGGCCGGGCCGGGGACCCGGCCAGCTCCAGCGCCAGGTCGATGACCGGTGCGGGCCGTGCCCGGCCGCCCTCGGCGACGGTGGCGCTCATGCTGGTCGCGACGATCGTCGGCGCGGCGGCGGTCACCCGGTGCCGCCCGTGCCGGCCAGCCGCCGCAGCACCGCGCGCGCGGTGCGGGCTCCGCTGGCCATCGCCCCCTGGATGGACGGGGTGTCGCGGTGGTCGCCGCAGACGAACACCCCGTCGCCGAGGTCGACCGGCCGGCGGTGCTGCAGCGGGGGAACGGCGGCCGGCTGGGCGCCGGGCACCGTGACGCTGGTCAGGTGCGCCAGTTCGGTGGTGGCCACCCCGTGCGCCCGGGCGACCTCCTCCCGCACCTCCGCCTCCGTCGTCGGCGCCAGGCTGGAGCTCGCGACGAGCGCCCGGTGGTCGGGGCTGTAGGCCGGCTGGGCGTCGGTGACCACGACGCTGTTGACCAGCCGGCCGCCCGGCTCGCCCAGCACGACCAGCGGGTGCGGCCACGGCGAGGAGGGCAGCACGTGCAGGTGGGTGGTCACCTGCCGTGGGGCGTCGGCGGAGACCGCACCCGGCAGCAGCGTGGTCGCGGTCGCCGGGTCGGTGGCCACGACGACGGCGTCGGCCCGCACCGTGCCCTGCTCCGTGCGGACCGTCGTGCCCTCGACCGCGGTGACCGGCGTGTGCAGGTGCACCCGCCCGGCGCCGAGCCGGGCGGCCAGTTGCCCGCCCACCGCCTGCATGCCAGCGGCGGGCAGGCCGATCCGGCCGCGGACGAAGCTCCGCCACACCAGGTCGAGGTACCGGCTCGACGTCTCCAGCCGGTCCTCCAGCAGCACCCCCGAGAGGAACGGCCGGAACAGCCGTTCGAGCGCCTCCTCACCCACCCCGGCGGCCCGCAGCGCCTCTTGCGCGGTGCGCTCCCGCGCCCGCAGGAGCCGGTCGACGGGGGTGTAGCCGGCGCGCAGGGAGAAGGCGGCGATGGCCGCCTTGCGGACGGGCGAGCCGATCGGCGCCCGCAGGCTGCCGGCGGCCAGCGCCGGGTGCCGGCGCGGGTCGCCGACGTGGTGCGCCCGCCCGTCGACGCGCAGCGTGGCGCCGGTCCAGAACCAGCCCAGGTCCAGGGCCGCCAGGTCGAGGTCCGCGGCGACCCGCGGGTAGCCGGTGTTGAGCACCTGGAAGCCGCGGTCGACCAGGAAGCCGTCGAGCCGGCTGGTGGCCAGGCGCCCGCCGGCGTGCCCGCCCGCCTCGACCAGGTGCACGTCCCGGCCGGCCGCCTCCAGGCGCACCGCCGCTGACAGGCCGGCGAGGCCCGCTCCGACCACGACGACCTCGGCACGGGTGGGCAGTGGCATGCCCCGAACCTAGGGGCCGGCCGGCGCACCGGCCCGTCGGCCGCCCGGGCTGGGGACGGCGCTGCTGCCTGTGGACGGCGCGAGCGGCGGTCGGCGCCCCGGCCCTACCGTGCGCCCGTGCTCTCGACACCTGACCCGACCCGGGGACCGGAACCCGCTCCGGTCGTGCCCGGGTACGTCCTGGAAGAGCTGCTCGGCCGCGGCGGGTCCGGGCAGGTGTGGCGCGCCCGGCCCCGCAGCGGCGGTGCGCCGGTGGCGGTGAAGGTGCTGGTGCGCGGCGACCCCGAGCGGCAGGAGCGTGAGGCCGCCCTGCTGGCCGAGCTCGACCACCCGCACCTCGTGCGGCTGCACCGGGTGGTGCGCCGGGAGGTGCGCGGCGGCCCGGCGGAGGTGGCGCTGGTGCTCGACCTGCTCGGCGGGGGCAGCCTCGCGTCGCTGCTCGCCCGTCGCGGGCGGCTGCGACCGGGGGAGGTGGTCACCACCGTGGCACCGGTCGCCGCCGCGCTGGCGCACGCGCACGAGCGGGGGGTCGTGCACGGCGACCTGTCCCCGGGAAACGTCGTGTTCACCGCCGACGGGCGGCCGGTGCTGACCGACCTGGGCACGGCCCGGCTGGTCGGCGACGCCGCCCGGGCCGAGGTCACGCCGCCCTACGTCGACCCGGTGGTGGCCCGCGGCGGCGCTCCCGGCCCGGCGTCCGACGTGTTCGGGGTCGCCGCGGCCGCCTTCCACGCGCTCACCGGTGTCGCGCCGTGGAACGCCGCGGGTCCGGCCGCGACACTCGAGGTCGCTGCGGGCGGTGAGCTGCCCGACCTGGCGCTGCTGGCCCCCGAGGCGCCCGCGGAGCTGGTGGCGGTGGTCCGCCGGGGCCTGGCGCCCGATCCGCACGAGCGGGGGTCGGCGGCGGCGTTCGCGCTCGACGTGCGGCACGCCTGCCGGCCCGAACCCGTGCGGCTGCCCACCGCGGGCGTGCCCGACGCGGTGCTCGGGTTGACCGGTCACGGCCCGCGCACCGAGCTGACCCACCAGGTGCCCGGGCGCCGGCCCGCGGCCCAGCACGCCGCGCCGGGGACCCAGGGCCGTCTCGCCCGGCTCCGCGGCGCTCTCGCGGCCCGCCGCTCCGCCGGACCCGGCTTGCGCACGGTCTCCGGCCGGCGGCTGGTCGCCGGCACGCTGGCCGTGGCCCTGGTCGCGCTGGGGTTGGTCGGCGCGGTCTGGCTGGGCACCCGGTGGGGTGGCGGTGCGGGCCCGGTCCCGGCGGCCGACTCCCGGACCGCGAGCCCTGGGGCGGCCGCTCCGCCGGGAGCCGCCGTGCCCAGCAGCGTCCCGCCGAGCACCGCGCCGCCGGGCAGCGAGCCGGCCAGCACCCCGCCGCCGAGCAGCGTCCCGCCGAGCACCGCGCCGCCGGGCCCGGCCGCGCCGCCGACCGGTCCCGCCGCCGATCCGGTCGACGCAGCGGGCTGGGCCGCGCTGCTCGGGCGGCTGTACGACCGGCGGGCGCTGGCGTTCACCAACGGCGACCCCGCGCCGCTGGCCGGGGTCTACGCCCCGGGCAGCGCGCTGGGGGACCGTGACCGGGCGCAGGTGACGGCTCTCGCCGACGCCGGCCGGGTGCTGACCGGGTTCGCGCCCCAGGTCCGCCGGGTCACCGGTGTCACCCCGCAGGGCGCGGACTCGGTCGCGGTCGACCTGGTCGACGACGTCCCCGGGTACCGGGTGGGCGCCGCGGACAGGGCCACCGAGGAAGCGGTGGCCGGCCGCGGGGAGGCCGCGGTGCGGATGGTGCTCACCCGCACGCCGGACGGCTGGCGGATCGCCGACGCCGTCCGCATCGGGTGAGCGGGCTCAGCCGCGGGCCAGCGCCGCCCGCAGCGCCGACTCGAGGTCGGCGTGGGTGTGCCGGAAGCCCGCGGCGGTCAGCGCGGTGGGCAGCGCCCGCTGACCGGCCAGCACGCCCTCGTCGGCGAAGCCCCCGAGCACCAGGCGCAGCGCGGGCGCCGGCACCGGCAGCACCGCCGGCCGGTGCACGAGCCGGGCGAGGACGGCGGTGAACTCGGCGTTCGTCACCGGCGCGGGCCCGGTCAGGTCGACCGGCCCGGACAGCCCCGCGGTGAGCAGGAAGCGGATCGCGTCGACCTCGTCGGTCAGGCTGATCCACGGCCAGTACTGCCGCCCCGTGCCGAGCCGGCCACCCAGGCCCGCCTGGAACAGCGGCCGGATCCGGGACATCAGCCCGCCCCGGGCCAGCACGAGCCCGGTGCGCAGCAGGGTGACCCGCACCCCGGCGTCCCGGGCCGGGGCGGTCGCCCCCTCCCACTGCCGGCAGACCTCGGCGAGGAACCCGGCGCCGGACGGGTCCCGCTCGTCCACCGGCCGCTCGCCGGTGTCGCCGTACCAGCCCACCGCCGACCCGGACAGCAGCACCCGCGGCCGGTCGGGGTCGGCGGCCGCGGCGTCGGCCAGCCCCTGGCTGATGGTCGCGGTGCTGTCGACCCGGCTGGCCAGGATCTCCTGCTGGTACCGGCGGGTCCACCTCCGGTCGCCCAGCCCGACCCCGGCCAGGTTGACCACCGCGTCGACGTCGGCCAGCAGCGCCGGGTCGACCCGGCGGTGCGCGGGGTCCCAGCGGTGCTCGTCGGCGGTGCGCGGGGTCCGGCGGACCAACCGCAGCACCTCGTGCCCGTCCGCCTGCAGCGCTGGCACCAGCGCCGACCCGATCAGCCCGGACGAGCCGGTGACGGCGACCTTCATCGAGTGCTCCGAGGGGTGGTGGGGTGGGTGGGGGAGACGGGTGGGCAGTCGGGAGACGACGAGGGGCCCCGGCCGAAGCCGGGGCCCCTCACCGGGTCACGTGGTTCAGGCGAGCCCGAGGTCACCCTCGAACTGGCCGCCCTCGAGACGCTCCTTCAGCGTGACGAGGAAGCGCGCGGCGTCGGCACCGTCGACGATCCGGTGGTCATAGCTCAGCGCGAGGTAGACCATCGACCGCACCGCGACGACCTCGCCGAGCTCCGGGTCCTTGACGACGACCGGGCGCTTCACGACCGAGCCGAGGCCGAGGATCGCGACCTGCGGCTGGTTGATGATCGGGGTGTCGAACAGGGCGCCGCGGCTGCCGGTGTTGGTCAGCGTGAACGTGCCGCCGCCCAGCTCGTCCGGGGTGACCTTGTTGGTGCGGGTCCGCTCGGCCAGGTCGCCGATCTTGCGCGCCAGGCCCGGGATGTTGAGGTCGCCCGCGTCCTTGATCACCGGCACCAGCAGCCCGCGCTCGGTGTCGACCGCGATGCCCAGGTTCTCGGCGTCGTGGTAGGTGACCGTGCCGGCCTCGAGGTCGATCGAGGAGTTCACGACCGGGTGGGCCTTGAGCGCCTCGACGGCGGCCTTCGCGAAGAAGGGCAGGAACGACAGCTTGACGCCCTCGCGGGCGGCGAAGTCGTTCTTCACCCGGTCGCGCAGCCGCGCGATCTTGGTGACGTCCACCTCGACCACGGTGGTCAGCTGGGCGCTGACCTGCAGCGACTCCAGCATCCGCTTGGCGATGACCGTGCGCAGCCGGGAGAGCTTCTCGGTGCGCCCGCGCAGCGAGGTGTCCGGGGTCGCCGCCGGGGACGGCGTGCGGCTCGCGGCCGGGGCGGCAGCGGCCGCCGGAGCGGCCGGTGCCTGGGCGGCCTCGGCAGCGGCGAGCACGTCCTGCTTGCGGATCCGGCCACCGACGCCGGTGCCCTCGACCTGCGCGAGGTCGACGCCGTGCTCGGCGGCGAGCCGGCGCACCAGCGGGGTCACGTAGGCAGCCGCGCCGACCGGTGCCGGGGCGGCCGCCGGCGGCTGGCCCACCGCCTGCGCGGGGGAGGGCTGGTCGGTCGGCGACTGCGTGGGCAGCGCGCCGCTGGAGCCGTAGTCGGCACCCGGCGTGGCCGAGGAGGTCTCCGCCCTGGTGGGGGTGACCTGCGCCTGGGCACCGGACTGCTGCGCGGGGGCGGCGGGCTGCGGAGGAGCGGGCTGCGCCGGAGGGGCCTGCTGCGGCTCGGGCTGGGCCGGCACCGAGGGGTTCACCGAGGTGGACGGCGCCACCGCCGGGGCACCGCCGGAGGCGGCACCACCGGCCGCGCCGATGACGGCGAGGGCCGCACCGACGTCGACGGTCTCGTCCTCCTGGACGGCGATCGACAGCAGCGTCCCGGAGACCGGGGCGGGGATCTCGGTGTCGACCTTGTCGGTGGAGACCTCGAGCAGCGGCTCGTCGGCGGTGACCTCGTCACCGACGGCCTTGAGCCAACGGGTGACGGTGCCCTCGGTGACGCTCTCGCCGAGCGCCGGCATGGTCACCGTGGTGCCCTCGCCGGAGCCCGAGCCACCCTGACCGGAGTCGCCGGACGGGGCGGCGGCCTGCGCGGGCGCGGCCTCCTCGGCGGGGGCGGGGGCCGGCTCCTCGGCGGGGGCGGGCTCCTCGGCGGGGGCCTGCTCGGCCGGCGCCGCCGGCGCGGCAGCCGCACCGTCGCCGTCCCCACCGATGAGGGCGAGCTCGGCGCCGACGTCCACGGTCTCGTCCTCGGCCACCAGGATCTTGGTGAGGACGCCCGCGGCGGGCGACGGGATCTCCGTGTCGACCTTGTCGGTGGAGACCTCGAGGAGGGGCTCGTCGACCTCGACGGTGTCCCCCTCCTGCTTCAGCCAGCGGGTGACCGTGCCCTCGGTGACGCTCTCGCCGAGGGCAGGCATGGTGACGGACGTCGGCATCGCCGGCAGTTCTCCTCAGGTCAGGGGGTGGTGGTGGGTCCGGGTCAGCCGTGGTTGTGCAGCGGCTTGCCGGCGAGCATGAGCGCGGCCTCGCCGAGCGCCTCGCTGATCGTCGGGTGCGGGTGGATCAGCTGGGCGACCTCGTCGGGCAGGGCCTCCCAGTTGTAGATCAGCTGGGCCTCGGAGATGAACTCGCCGACCCGGGCGCCGACCATGTGGACACCCACGACGGGGCCGTCCTTCTGGCGCACCAGCTTCACCGCGCCCGCCGTCTTCAGGATCGCGGCCCGGCCGTTGCCGGCCAGGTCGTAGGTGGCGGTCTGGACCTCGCCGTACCGCTCCTTGGCCTGCGCCTCGGTGAGCCCGACGGAGGCGACCTCCGGCTCGGAGTAGGTGACGCGCGGGACGCCGGCGTAGTCGACGGGCACGACCGGCAGCCCGGCCAGCCGCTCGGCCACGAGGATGCCCTCGGCGAAGCCGACGTGGGCCAGCTGCAGGGTGGGCGCCAGGTCGCCGACGGCGGAGATGGTCGGCACGTTGGTCTGCATGTACTCGTCGACCAGGACGAACCCGCGGTCCATGGCGACCCCGGCCTCCTCGTAGCCCAGACCCTGGCTGACCGGGCCGCGGCCGACGGCGACGAGCAGCAGCTCGGCCTCGTAGACCTTGCCGTTCTCCAGCGTCACCTTGACGCCGTCGGCGGTGGTCTCGGCCTGCTGGAAGCGGGTGCCGAGGGAGAAGTCGATCTTGCGGCGGCGGAAGGCGCGCTCGAGCAGCTTGGACGACGACTCGTCCTCCAGCGGCACCAGGTGGGGCAGCGCCTCGACGATGGTGACGTCGACGCCGAAGCTCTTCCAGGCGCTGGCGAACTCGCAGCCGATGACGCCGCCGCCCAGGATGATCGCCGAGGCGGGCACCCGGTCCAGGTTCAGCGCGTGCTCGCTGGTGATGATCTTCGTGCCGTCGATCTCCAGGCCCGGCAGCGAGCGGGAGTACGAGCCGGTCGCGAGCAGGACGTGGCGGCCCTCGTAGGTCTCGCCGTTGACGGACACGGCGGTCGGGGAGACCAGCCGGCCCTCACCCTGGACCGTGGTGATCCCGCGGCTCTTGATGAGCCCCTGCAGGCCCTTGAAGTTCTTCGAGATCACGCCGTCCTTGTAGGCGTTGACCCCGTCCATGTCGATGCCGGCCAGCGTGGTCTTGACGCCGAACTGCTCGCCGTCGCGGGCCGCGTCGGCGACCTCGCCGGCGTGCAGCAGCGCCTTGGTCGGGATGCAGCCGCGGTGCAGGCAGGTGCCGCCGACCTTGTCCTTCTCGATGAGGACGACGGACATGCCGAGCTCGGCCGCGCGCAGCGCCGCGGCGTAGCCACCCGAGCCACCACCGAGGATGACCAGGTCGGCGGGGGAGGTGGGTGCGCTCACAACTGCTCCTCGGTGCGGTTCTGCCGGGACGCCGCCAGCTGGCGGTCGTCACGGGCGCGGTGGTCGTGCGCCGCCCCATCCTGCCACTCGGGGGAACGGCGCGTCCGGATGCTCCGTTGCAGTGGGTCAGAGCGTCGCGGAGCAGTCCGCGGCCGTGCCGACGGGAGCGGGTCATGGGGTTGTTCGACCGGTTGCGCGGTCGCGGGGCGGGGCGTCCGGCAGGTGGCCGGCGCGGCACCCTGGACCGGGCGTCGCAGGGCGCCGACCTCACCCACCTGGAGCAGTTCGTCGCCACCCGGCGCGGGGTCGAGGGCTACGTGGAACCGCGGACGACGGTCACCGAGACGACGATCCTGCTGGTCGCCGCGGACGGCGAGTGGACCCGCCGCCGCATCGCCGGCCCCGAGGTGGGGCGCCGGCTGTCCAAGGAGCTGGGCATCCCGGTCTACGACGCGCAGGTGACCGGCTACCCGCAGCGGATGCGGGACTGGAGCGCCCGGCAGCGCACCAACCGCCTGTAGGCGGGGGCGCTGCCGGGCGTCCGTGGTCACGAGCGGGCGGTGCTCAGGAGCGGGCGACGAGGTCCTCGATGGCCGCCAGCAGCGTGCGCACCGGGACGCCGGTGCCGCCCTTGGGCGTGCAGCCCCACGGGGAGCCGGTGTTGTACGCCGGGCCGGCGACGTCGATGTGCGCCCACGGCTGGCCGTCGGGGATGAACTCCTTGAGGAAGTGCCCGGCGACGAGCATCCCGCCGGACCGGTCGGACCCCGAGTTGGTGAAGTCCGCGGTGGCGGAGTCGATGCTGCGGCGCAGCTCCGGGGGCAGCGGCATGGCCCACATCGGCTCGCCGCTGCGCCGGCTGGCGGCGACCACGGTGTCGCGGAGGTCGTCGCTGCCCATCACGCCGGAGGTGCGGGTGCCGAGCGCGACCAGCTGCGCGCCGGTCAGCGTCGAGGTCTCGATCAGGTACGCGGGGGAGTCCTCCAGCGCCCGGACGATGGCGTCGGCCAGCACGACCCGCCCCTCGGCGTCGGTGTTGGTGATCTCCGACTTCTTGCCGTTGCGGAAGGTGACCACGTCGGCCGGCCGGTAGGCGGTGCCGCTGGGCAGGTTCTCCGCGATCGGCACGGTGGCGGTCACGTCGACCGGCAGGCCGAGCTCGGCGACCAGGCAGACCGTGGCGATGACCGCGGCGGCGCCGGCCATGTCGCTCTTCATGTCGGCCATGCCCGCGGCGGGCTTGATCGAGATGCCGCCGCTGTCGAAGGTGATGCCCTTGCCGACCAGCCCCACGCTGGTCTTCGCCTTCTTGCCCTTGTACTCCAGCCGCAGCAGCCGGGGGCCGCGCGCGGAGCCGCTCCCGACGGCGAGGATGCCGCCGTAGCCGCCGGCGGCCAGCGCCTTCTCGTCGAGCACCTCGACCGACAGGCCGGCCTTCTTGCCGGCGGCGGCGCCGCGGGCGGCGAGCTCCGCCGGGTACAGGTCGTTGGGCGGGGTGTTCACCAGGTCGCGGACGAGGGTGACGGCCGAGGCGACGGCGCGCACCCGGTCCAGCGCGGCCTTGGCGTCGCCGCTGTCGGGGACCACGAGCTCGAAGGAGGCCGGCGGCGTCGGCCGGTCAGCGGCCAGCCCGGACTTGTAGGCGGTGAACTCGTAGGCGCCGAGCAGGTGGCCCTCGCCGACGGCGTGCAGGCGGTCGGTGTCCGGGGTCCCGCCGACGGCGGCCAGCAGGGACACGACCGACGTCCGGCCGGTCAGCGCCCGGCTCGCCGCACCCGCGGCCCGGCGGACGGCCTCGGGGGAGTAGCCGCCGCCGGCCTGCGGGGCGCCGAGCCCGACGACCGCGACCACCGGGAAGGTGGACTGGCCGAACGTGGGCAGCCTGGTGACCTCGTCCTCTCCGCCCTTGGCGCCGAGGTCGGCCAGGGCGGTGAGCAGCCGGCCGCCGAGCAGCCGGTCGACGGCGTCCGCGCCGGGCGTGGTCAGCAGGCCGGCGGGCCCCTTCCCGACGCCGACGACGACGGCGTCGGCGGAGAGCTTCTCGAGCGGGCGGTCGGTGGCGGAGATCGTCGGCGGCACGGGGACGATCGTAAGGACGTCCTGAGGATCGCGTACGACCGGCGGGTGGTCACCGGCTAGGTTCTGGCCGGTGACCAGCCCGTTGCGTTCGCCCCTGCACGACCGGCACGTGGCCGCCGGTGCGAAGTTCGGCGACTTCGGGGGCTGGTCGATGCCGCTGGAGTACGCCGGCGGGGGAGTCCTCGCCGAGCACGCGGCGGTGCGGGAGGCGGCCGGGCTGTTCGACGTCTCGCACCTGGGCACCGCGACCGTGCGGGGCCCGGGCGCCGCGGCCTTCGTCGACTCGTGCCTGACCAACGACCTGTCCCGGATCCGTCCCGGCCAGGCGCAGTACACGTTCTGCTGCGTCGCCGACGGCGAACCGCAGGCCGGTGGCGTCGTCGACGACCTGATCGTCTACCTGCACGGGCCGGACGACGTGCTGCTGGTGCCCAACGCCGCCAACGCAGCGGAGGTGCTGGCCCGGCTGTCCGCCGCGGCCCCCGAGGGCGTGACCGTGACCGACCGGCACGCCGAGGTGGCGGTGCTCGCCGTGCAGGGCCCCCGCTCGGCGGAGGTGCTCGCCGCCGTCGGGCTGCCCGCGGACCTGGCCTACATGTCCCTCGCCACCGTCGAGCGCGAGGGCGCGGAGGTCACCGTCTGCCGCACCGGCTACACCGGCGAGCGCGGGTACGAGCTGCTCGTCGACGCCGGGCACGCCGGTGCGCTGTGGGACGCGCTGCTGGCCGCCGACCCGCAGCTGCGCGTCTGCGGGCTGGGCGCCCGGGACACGCTGCGCACCGAGATGGGCTACCCGCTGCACGGGCACGAGCTCTCCCGCGACATCAGCCCGCTGCAGGCCCGCGCCGGCTGGGCGGTCGGCTGGGGCAAGCCGGCGTTCTGGGGCCGGGAGGCGCTGCTCGCGGAGCGGGAGGCCGGCCCGGCGCGGGTGCTCGTGGGGTTGCGGGCCCCGGGCCGGGGGATCCCGCGGCCGGGCATGGCCGTGCTCGGGCCGGACGGCGCGGCGGTCGGCCAGGTCACCAGCGGCACGTTCTCCCCGACGCTGCGCACCGGCATCGCCCTCGCGCTGGTGGACGCCGCGGCGGGGCCGGCCGAGGGCGACGAGCTGGCGGTCGACGTCCGGGGCCGCCCGCAGCCGGTCGTCGTCCGGAAGCCCCCGTTCGTGGAGTCCCGCGTCCGCTAGCTGCGCTGCGTCTCCGGCTGGGTCGCCCCCTCCTTCGAGCCCTTCGGGGGCACCGGCGGGTCGGGCAGCTCGTCGGCGACGGTGGCGTTGCGGTGCCCCATCGGCTCCGGGTCGCCCGTGGTGGTGTCCTGAGCCGTCTGGTGCTCGACCTCCGCGTTGATCTCCGCGCCGAGCAGTACCAGGAAGACGCTGATCTGCAGCCACAGCATCAGCACGATGACGCCGGCGATGGCCCCGTACGTCTCGTTGTACGAGCCGAAGTTGTTGACGTAGAAGCTGAACACGAGGCTGACCGCGGCCCAGATGAGGGTGACGACGACCGAGCCGAGGCTCACCCAGCGGAACTTGGGGGCGTCGCGGTCCGGGGCGATCCGGTAGAGCACCGACAGCGCGCCGGACATCAGCGCCAGCAGCAGCACCCAGCGGACGACCTGGGCCAGCACCGTGCCGACGACGCCCAGCGGCAGCGCGTCGATCAGCGGCGGGAACACCGCGACCAGGCCGAAGGTGATCAGGACGAACACGATCGTGCCGAGGGTGAGCGCCAGCGACAGGGCGCGCAGCTTGACGAAGTTGCGGGTCTCCACCTCGTCGTAGGCGATGTTGACCGCCTTGACGAGGTTGCTGACCCCGCCGGAGGCGCTCCACAGCGCGGCCACGATCGAGATGACCAGCCCGATAGTGAGCGCCCCGCCGCTGCTGCTGGTGATGCTCTTCAGCTGGTCGCCGATGAGGTCGGCGGCACTCTCGGGGAGGTTGGCCGACAGCGACTCGATCTGGTCGGCGACGGTCTCCGGGGAGGCGACCAGGCCGTAGAGCGAGATGGTTGCCGTCAGGGTCGGCAGGATGGCGAGGAAGCCGAAGAACGCGACGCCGCCGCCGATGATCGGCATGTTGTCGGCGCCGTTCTCCGCCCACGCCCGCTTGAGGATCTGCAGCCAGCCGCGCCAGGGGATCTCGGTCGGCTTCTGCGCGTGCACGCCGGGCAGTTCGCCCTCGGCCGGGAGCCGGCGGGGGAGCGTCGCCGACGGGTCGGCGTGCGCGGGGCCGGCGTCCTTGCGCCCCTCCGGGTCGCCCGGGTGGGTGGCGGCCGGGGTCAGGTGGTGCGCGGCCCGGTCGGCCTCCGCCGCGCGCGCCTCCGCCGCCCGCCGGGCGGCCTTCTCCTCGACCCGTGCCCGGATGCGCTCGACCCGGCTGTGCGGGCGGCTGGTCTGGACCATCTGGCTTCCCCCTGCTCGCAGGACCCGGCGGGTCAGTCGCCCGGCCAGCTGCCGGTCAGCTTGGTGAAGCCCCGGGCCCCGGCCCGGTCGATCGCGGCCTTGGTGGCCGCGAAGATCGCGCCCTGGATGGCGGCGGCGAGGATGACCTCGGCGGTCCGGTACTCGCTCTGCAGCGCACCGGGGGCGTCGTCCTCGTGCGAGATCAGCTTCCAGACCTGCTTGAAGACCACGCCGGACAGCGTGCCGGCGAGCACGCCGCCGATCAGGCCGATCGGCCGGTAGGCGAGCTTCGCGCCCTTGCTCATCGCTTCTTCCTCCAGATGACCAGGCCCACGACGACGGCGACGAGGGCGGCGGCCGCCCCCAGCACCACCGGCGGGCTCTCGCGGTAGGTCTCCACTGCGGTGTCGCGGGCGCGCAGGGCGCCCTCCTTCGCCCGGGACGGGACGTCGAGGCGGTGGCTCAGCTCGTCGACGGTGCCGGCCAGCTGCGCGCGGGTGCGCTCGATGTCGGCGCGGATGGCGTCCGGTTCGGTCGGGCCGCTGACGTCGGGTGCGCCGGGCCCGTGCGCGCCCTCGGGGCGGGAGGTGCTCACCGCTGCACGCTCCCCTTGACCGCGGCGACGTCGGTCTTGAGGCTCGCGATCGTCTCGGTGGGCAGCGGCGGGGCCGCCGACTGCACGTCCTTCTTGCCCAGCAGCGCGAGCACGCCGGCGACCACGAACAGCACGACGGCGATGATCACCGCGGCCAGCCAGCCGGGGATGGCCGCGGCCAGGCCGAGGATCGCTGCGGTGATGAGCGCGTTGAGGCCCAGCAGCGCCACCAGCCCCGCGCCGCCGAACAGGCCGGCGCCGACGCCGAGCCGCTTGGCCTTGCCGGTGACCTCGGCCTGCGCGAGCCGCACCTCGTCGCGGACCAGCCGGGTGACCAGGTCGGGGAGCTCGCCGATCAGCTGGGCGGTGGAGGCGTTCTTCGGGTCCGGCGGAGGTGTCTCCGCACGGGTCGCACCGCCGCCCTGGGTGGGCTGGCTCATCGGGACCTCCGGGGGCTCGGGGGGCGTACCGAGAACCTCCATCCCCGGATGCCTTACCGCGTAAACCAAGATCGCCCGTGCCGCGGGGTGGTGGTGCTCGCTAGCCTCGCCCCATGACCACCCCGACCTGGACCTGGCAGCTGGAGGACCCCACCGG
Source organism: Modestobacter sp. NPDC049651 (assembly GCF_040659695.1). Lineage (NCBI taxonomy): Bacteria > Bacillati > Actinomycetota > Actinomycetes > Geodermatophilales > Geodermatophilaceae > Modestobacter > Modestobacter sp. NPDC049651. The sequence continues at coordinate 20,368 of NZ_JBFAOG010000023.1, read as the reverse complement.
CGCGCCCGTCGACCCGGCCGAGCTGGGCGTGGAGGTGCCGGTCCTGGACAACCAGGGCGACGCCGAGTCGTGGCTGGGCGAGAACTGGCGCGACCTGCTCGAGCGGGGGATCGCCACGGTCACGCTGCTGGACGACGGCACGAAGGTGTACGGCCCGATGGGCCTGGCCGCTTCCTGACGACCGGGCCCACCGGGCCGGTGGTTCAGCCGCGGGCGGTCTGCGCCGGGTCGCGCTCGACGACGTCCCCGAGCACCTCGTCGATGCGGGTCAGCACCTCGGCCGGCAGCTGCACGCCGGCGGCCTCGACGTTGTCGTGCACCTGCTCGGGCCGCGAGGCGCCGATGATCGCGGCGGCGACGTTGCGGTTCTGCAGCACCCAGGCGATCGCGAGCTGGGCCATGGTCAGGCCGAGCTCGTCGGCGATCGGGCGCAGCTGCTGCACGCGGTCGAGCACGTCGTCGGTCAGGTAGCCCTGCATCGACCGGCCGACGGTGGCGTGCCCGCCCCGGCTGTCGGCGGGCGGCTGCTGGCCGGGCAGGTACTTGCCGGTGAGCACGCCCTGCGCCAGCGGCGACCAGACGATCTGGGAGAGGCCGTGCTCCTCCGACGCCGGCACGACCTCGGCCTCGATGACCCGCCACAGCATCGAGTACTGCGGCTGGTTGCTGATCAGCTGGACCTTCAGCTCGCGGGCCAGCTCGGCGGCGGCGGCGATCTCCTCGGCGCGCCACTCGGAGACGCCGATGTAGAGCACCTTGCCCTGCCGGACCAGGTCCGCGAACGCGGTCATCGTCTCCTCCAGCGGCACCGTGGAGTCGTACCGGTGCGCCTGGTAGAGGTCGACGTAGTCGGTCTGCAGCCGCTGCAACGACGCGTTGCAGCTCTCGATGACGTGCTTGCGGGACAACCCCTGGTCGTTCGCGCCGGGGCCGGTGGGCCAGTAGACCTTGGTGAAGATCTCCAGGCCCTCGCGGCGCTGGCCGGCGAGCGCCCGGCCGAGCACCGACTCGGCCTTGGTGCCGGCGTAGACGTCGGCGGTGTCGAACGTGGTGATCCCCGCGTCGAGGGCCGCGCGCACGCAGGAGTGGGCGGCGTCCTCCTCGACCTGGCTGCCGTGGGTGAGCCAGTTGCCGTAGGCGATCTCGGAGATGGTCAGGCCGGAACGGCCGAGTCGACGTGTCTGCACGTACGCCGACAGTACGTAGCCGGCCTCACGACCTCCGAGGCGCTAGGACAGCTCGGCGCCCGGGCCCACCTGGGCCTTGGGGAAGCGCCACTTGCGGGGCAGCGTCGTCCGGTTGATGCCGTACCACATGAGGGTGCGGTTGCTCTCCGGGTGGTTCGGGAACCGCTCGTTGACCAGCTTCTTGATCTTCCGGCCCAGGACGATCGAGTCGGCGACGATCAGCAGGAAGAAGAAGAACCACACCAGCGAGGCGTAGCCGCGCAGGTTGCCGCTGGGCACCGCGTAGCTGACCAGCAGCAGGACGGCGACCAGGAGGAACAGGCTGCCGACGTTCCGCCGCGAGTCGACGATGTCGCGGACCAGCTTCTTGCGCGGGCCCTGGTCCCGGGCGGGCAGCGCCCGGTCCTCGCCCCGGTTGGCCGCGGCGCGGCGGTCGGCGCCGGTGCCGCGCTGCTCGCGCATCCGCCGGAGGGCCTCCTTGCGGGTGGCCGGCGGCGGCGGGGGCGGCCCCTGCCGGCGGCCCTGGGCCTCGCTGCGCTTCGGCGTGGGCCGGCCCTTGCCCCCGGCGGCGGTCAGCTGGGCGGTGAGGTCGACCGCGGGGTCCGGGGTCGCCTCGGGCTCGGGACGGCGGCCGGGCAGACGGAGCTTCACGACGCCGATGCTACGTGGCGGACCCGGCGGTCCGGTGCCGTCGCGCCGGTGTGCTCCCCTGCACGGGTGCGGTGGGTCCCGCGACGGGGCGCGCCGCCGTACAGTGGGAAGCAGCTCCGCCCCGGCGGTGTTGGTCGTTGCGCGCGCATGCGCGACACCGCAGGACATCCTCGATGTGTGGGAGGACCACGACATGACCGTGCAGGACACGCAGGCCCCGGACACCACGAACGTGGTGCTCAGCGACCCCGCCGCCGCCAAGGTGAAGGCGCTGCTGGACCAGGAGGGCCGCGACGACCTGCGGCTGCGCATCGCCGTGCAGCCCGGTGGCTGCTCCGGTCTGCGGTACCAGCTCTTCTTCGACGAGCGCTTCCTCGACGGTGACCAGACCTACGAGTACGGCGGCGTCGAGGTGATCGTCGACCGGATGAGCGGTCCCTACCTCGGTGGCGCCGTGATCGACTTCGTCGACACGATCGAGAAGCAGGGCTTCACCATCGACAACCCGAACGCGCAGGGTTCCTGCGCCTGCGGCGACTCGTTCCACTGATCGCCGCGTAGGACCGGACGGAGCCCGGTTCCCCCTCGGGGGAGCCGGGCTCCGTCGCGTTCAGCGGGTGGTCGGTGCGCCCGACGGGACGGGCACCGGCAGGCCGGACGACGGCGCGGGCACCTGCGGGGTGAGCGTGCCGGCCGACGGGGCCGCCGACGGCGCGGTGCGCTCGGGCGTGGTGGACGCCGGTGCGGTCGGCGTCCCGTCGTCGTCCCCGCTGGTGCAGCCGGCCAGCGCGCCCAGCGCCGCCGCGATCGCGACGGCGGACGACACCAGCCGGCGCCGGGTCACAGCCGGACCGGGTAGTGCGGCTCGGGGATCGACGGGCTGATCCGCTCCTCGACGAAGATGCCGTGCCAGATCATGAAGACCAGCACCTCCCACACCTGCCGGGCGACCCGCTTGCTGGGCACCTCGGCCTCGCGCAGCCGGTCGAGCAGGGTCAGCACGTGCGCGCGGTCCAGCCACTCGTCGGTCTGGCTGTCCTTGACCACGGCCTGGGCCCAGTCGTGCAGCGGGCCGGCGAGGAAGTCGGCGGTGGGCACCGGGAAGCCCAGCTTGCGCCGGTTCATGATCCGCGGCGGCACGATCAGCTTCATCGCCTGGCGCAGCGCGTACTTGGTCGCATCGCCCTTCGCCGGCACCCGCATCTCGACCGGCAGGCTGCTGGCCAGCGCGAAGACCTCGGGGTCCAGGAACGGCACCCGCAGCTCCAGGGAGTTGGCCATGGTGATCTTGTCGGCCTTGACCAGGATGTCGCCGCGCAGCCAGGTGAACAGGTCGACGTACTGCATCGCGGTGACGTCGTCGTAGCCGGCCGCCCGGGCCTGCCGGTAGAACTCGGCGGTGACCTGGACGTGGCTGAGCTCCGGGTCGCGGCCCGGCATGATCTGCGCGAGCTCCTCGGCGTTGAGGTTGCGGGCGTTGCCGTAGTACCGCTCCTCGAGCGGGATCGACGCCCGGCGCAGCAGGTCCTGGCCGCGGACGCCCTCGGGCACCGCGCGGGCCAGCCGGCCGAGCGCCCCGCGCCCGGCCGACGGCAGCTTGCTCGCCCAGCCGAGGCTGATCGGCTCGCGGTAGATGGTGTAGCCGCCGAACAGCTCGTCGGCGCCCTCACCGGAGAGCACGACCTTGACGTGCTTGCGCGCCTCGCGGGCGACGAAGTACAGCGGCACCAGGGCGGGGTCGGCGACCGGGTCGTCGAGGTACCAGACCACCGCGGGGATGGCCTCGGCGAACTCCTCGGCCGTCACCTCGACCGGCACGTGCTTGACGCCCAGGATCGCGGCGGACTCCGCGGCGATCTCCACCTCGGAGGTGGCCTCGCGGCGGAACCCGACGGTGAAGGTGACCAGGTCGGGGTTGTAGCGGTGGGCCAGCGCGGCGATCGCCGTCGAGTCGATGCCGCTGGACAGGAAGGACCCGACCGGGACGTCGGCGCGCATGTGCTTGGCCACCGAGTCGTCGAGCACCTCGGCGATGTGGTCGAACAACGCCTGCTCGCCGCCGCGGGGGACCGGGCGCGGCCGGAACTCCGGCTCGAACCAGCGCTTCGTGCGCAGCTCGCCGCCCGCGACGGTGAAGCTGGTGCCGCTCTCGATCCGCCGGATGTTGCGGTGCAGGGTCGCGGGCTCCGGGACGTACTGCAGCGTCAGGTAGTGCTGCAGCGAGGTGGCATCGACCCCGCCGGCCGCCGCGCTGCCGCCGAGGACCTCCAGCAGCGCCTTCTTCTCCGAGGTGAAGGCGATCGCGCCGTCGGCCAGCCGCGCGGTGAACAGCGGCTTGATGCCGAACGCGTCCCGGGCGCCGAACGCCGTCCCGGTGTGGGTGTCCCAGATGACGAACGCGAACATGCCGCGCAGCCGCGGGACGACGTCCTCACCCCAGTGGTGGTACCCGGCGACGATCGCCTCGGTGTCGCCCTCGGTGGCGAACTCCGCGCCCAGCGCCTTCAGCTCCTCGCGGAGCTCCAGGTAGTTGTAGATCTCGCCGTTGAAGATGATCCGGTAGCGCCCGGCGTAGGGCAGCGGCTGCGGGCTGCCCTCGATGTCGATGAGCGCCAGCCGGTTGAAGCCCAGCACCGTGTTGCGGTCGTACCAGACCTCACGGTCGTCGGGACCGCGGTGGCGCAGGCACTGCAGCGCGTGCCGGACGCCGTCGATCCGCTGGTCGTCGACGCGCTCGGCGTCGGTGGACAGGTAGGCCAGCAGGCCGCACATGCGCGGGGTTCTCCAGAGGTGGGGGGGGGGGGGGCGGGGGAGCGCCGGTCAGAGCGGCTGGCCGGCGCGGACGCGCGCCGAGACGCGGCGCTCGGCCACGAACGACACGAAGGGGACGACCCCGGCCAGCAGCACCAGGGCCGTGCCCTTGGCGGTGAAGCGCGCCTTGAGCGCCAGCTCGAACGCCGTCACCAGGTAGACGATGTAGAGGAAGCCGTGCACGGGGGACACGACCTTCGAGACCTCGGGGATGCCGGCCGCGTAGCGCAGCGGCACAGCGACCAGCACGAGGACCAGCAGCATCACGCCGACCACCCAGGCCATCACCCGGTAGCGGGTCAGCGCGGCGGCGGTCTTCGCCGGCAGGCCGGCGGCGAGGGGCTCAGCGACCACTGTCGACCTGCTGTCCGAGGGCCTTCTCGTTGAGCTCGGCCAGGTAGGCGTTGTAGGCAGCCAGTTCGGGGTCTCCGGTGGTGTCGATGCGGGGGCGCTGGTACAGCACGACGGAGTTGCCCGGGTGGTCGTCGGCCGGGTCGCGCTTGTACTCGTCACGGACCATGCGCAGGTAGAAGCCCAGGCCCATGAACCCGTAGAGCGGCCACTGCAGCGCGTAGCTCCAGTTCACCGCGCCGCCGCCGTTCTCGGCCTTGGACAGCTGCCAGTACCCGGCGAAGAAGGTGCCCACGAACAGGGCCGCGACGAGCAGGTGCATGAGCACCCACTTGAACGTCAGCAGGCGTCTGTACACGCCCTCGATGCTAGCTGCCCCCGTCGGCCGCCGGGCGTGCTCCGCGCCACCCCGGGCGCCGCGCGCCGCCGTGCGGGGCCGGTGAGCAGCAGGGGGATCCGGCGGCGGGACGGTGCCCCCGCGCCGGAGCGGCGCGCCGCTCCGCCCGACCCAGGGACGCCGCGCGGGCTCGGCTAGTCTCAGCGAGACTTGTGATCGCAACGGCCAGACCTCCGGGAGCACCCGGGGAGAGCGCCGGTAGGACCACGTGGCGCCGCCACGCGGGGGATGAGGAGGCAGCGGGCAGTGGCTCGACGGAGCAAGCTCGCGCGGCTCGCCGCGCTCGGTGGGCTGGGGATGCTCAGCCTGAGCGCCTGTGACGCCCCGAACAACGCCTTCTGGCGGTTCGGTTGGCCGGAGGGCGTCACCGACCAGGCCGAGGAGATGCGCAACCTCTGGACCGGGTCGGTCATCACCGCCCTGATCGTCGGCATCCTCGTGTGGGCGCTGATCTTCTGGGCGATGATCCGCTACCGGAAGCGCGGCGACGAGCTGCCGCGGCAGACGGCGTACAACCTGCCGCTCGAGGTCGTCTACACGATCATCCCGTTCATCATCGTCGCGGTGCTGTTCTTCTTCACGGTGAACACCCAGAACGACGTCCAGGCGCGCAGCGACGACCCGGACGTGACGATCGCGGTGAACGCGTTCAAGTGGAACTGGCAGTTCGTCTACCCGGACACCACCGACGACAACGGCGGCACGCCGGTCTCGACGGTCGGGACGACGAACGAGATCCCGATCCTGGTGCTGCCGACCAACCAGGACATCCGGTTCGAGCTGGCGTCCGCCGACGTCATCCACTCGTTCTGGGTGCCGGAGTTCCTCTTCAAGCTCGACGTCATCCCGGGCAACGACAACGGCCGGGACAACGTCTTCCAGGTGCGGGTGCGCGAGGAGGGTTCCTACGTCGGCCGCTGCGCCGAGCTGTGCGGCACCTACCACGCGTTCATGAACTTCGAGGTCCGGTCGGTCAGCCCGGCCGACTACGACAGCTACCTCGCCGCTCGCGAGCGGGGGCTGTCGACCCACGACGCGCTGGAGAGCATCGGCCAGCCGGGCGACTCGACCACGACGCTGCCGTGGGACCTCGGCAAGGACGAGCAGCGTGACAACACGAAGTGACCTGACCGGCACTGCGCCGGTCCCGACGACGGGCAAGGGGGAGGAGCGGCCGTGAAGGTCGAAGCGCTCATCTTCAATCTGATCACGCTCTTCTGCGTCGCCGCAGCGTTCGTCTACGGCTTCTGGGCGAAGGAGCCGATCGGCACGACGGCGCTGGCGCTGTCCGGTGGCCTGACGGCCCTCATCGGCGGGTTCTTCTGGTTCGTCAGCCGACGGATCGACCCCCGCCCCGAGGACCGCAAGGACGCCGAGATCGCGGACGGCGCCGGCGAGCTGGGCTTCTTCAGCCCGGGCAGCTACTGGCCGTTCGGCATCGCCCTCTCAGCGGGCTGGATGGGCCTGGCGCTGGCCTTCTACTACCCGTGGATGATCGTGGTCGGCGGTGCGGCGCTGCTGATCACCGTCGGCGGCCTGCTGTTCGAGTACTACGTGGGGCAGAACGCCCACAGCTGAGCCCGCTCAGCCCACCAGAAGGGCCCCTCCCGGTCAGCCGGGAGGGGCCCTTCTGCGTTCCCGGGCCGCTTGGTCGCCGCGGGTGGGACGTGATCACCCCGGGCCCGGCGTTGCGTCCCGCCCGCCGAGGCAACGCCGCCCCCGGGCTGATCAGGAGGGCGAGCTGGGGAGGCCGACAGCACGCCCGGTGGTGCGGGAGCGTGGGCCGCCGCTGCTGTGGTCGTCCCGGGCCGACCTCCGCGGGGCCGCTCGGCGCGGCCCGCCGTGTCGACCCTGCGCACGCCGGCGGCACCGACTCGGTGGGCACCGCCGGCCCGAGCGTCGTCATCCCGGACAGCGGGCGCGGAGGGCCAGCGCGAGGGCCTTGGAGTGGCAGTCAGCGCCCGGCGTTGCCTCCCGGCCGCTGAGGCAACGCTCGACCCGAGCTGCCCACGTGAGCCCTGAGGGCCGGCGGCGTCGCCCGAGCGTCCTCGGCCCGACGGGTGTCCTCGGCCCGACGGGTGGGTGCGGAGCGTCCGCGTGCGGAGCCTGAGCCGGTCGTCAACGCCCCAGCGTCGGCGCAGGTGGTGGGGGGAGGGGAGAGGGCGCAGGGAACGCGACAGGGCCCCGGCGGGAAGATCCCGCCGGGGCCCTGTCGGTGTGCCGGGTGCTGCGTCAGTCGCGCGGCTCCTGCGGCCGGCCACCCTCGGAGGGACGGCCCGAGCCGGTGAGCTCGCGGCTGGCGTGCTCGGCCTCGAGACCGCGCGCCTCGCGCTCGGCCGCCGCCTGCACGGCGGCCGGCTCCTCGATCGGCCGGAAGAAGCCCTTGATCGCGCGGCGGGCGCCACCGACCTGGTTCATCTTCTTCGGGACCGAGGCGCCGCCGTAGGCCAGCGTGCCGTGGCCGTGCTCGTCGACCGGGCCCAGGGGCTGGTGGACCTCGATGAACTCACCGTGCGGCAGCCGCCGGATGACACCGGTCTCGATGCCGTGCTCGAGCACCTCGCGGTCGTGCCGCTCCAGACCCAGGCAGATCCGGTAGGTCAGCGCGTAGGCGATGGGCGGCAGGATCACGAAGCCGAGCCGGCCGAACCACGTCATCGCGTTCAGGCTGATGTCGAACTTGTCCGCGACGATGTCGTTGCCACCGGTGATCAGCAGCACGCCGTAGGCGACCAGCGCCATGACGCCCAGCGAGGTGCGCACCGGGGTGTCACGGGGCCGCTGGAGCAGGTGGTGGCTGGCGGTGTCGCCGGTGACCTTGCGCTCGATGATCGGCCAGAGGGCCAGCGCACCGAACATCAGGCCCGGGATGCCCAGGGCGCCCCAGAGGACCGGCGGGATGTGGTAGCCCCACAGGTGGATCTCCCACGGGGGGAACATGCGCGCGCCGCCGTCGATGAACCCGATGTACCAGTCCGGCTGCGAACCGGCGGAGACCTGCGACGGGTTGTAGGGGCCGAACAGCCAGAACGGGTTGATCTGGACCAGGCCGCCGAGTGCGGCGCAGACCCCGAACACCATGAAGAACAGCGCTGTCGCCTTCCCGGCGAAGACCGGGAAGAGGCGGTGCCCGACGACGTTGTGCTCGGTCCGGCCGGCGCCGGGGAACTGCGTGTGCTTCTGCTTCACCAGGACGGTGAGGTGCAGCGCGATCAGCGCGAGGATGACCGCCGGGATGATCAGCACGTGCAGGATGTAGAGCCGGCCGATGATCAGCTCGCCGGGGAAGTCCCCACCGAAGACGGTGAAGTAGACCCACGTCCCGATCACCGGGATGGAGAGGAACACCGCCGAGAAGATCCGCAGGCCCGTGCCCGACAGCAGGTCGTCGGGGAGGGTGTACCCGGCGAAGCCCTCGAGCATGGCCAGCACCAGCAGCACGATCCCGATGAACCAGTTGGTCTCACGGGGCCGGCGGTAGGCGCCGGTGAAGTAGATGCGCAGCAGGTGCAGCACGATCGCCGCGACGAACAGCAGTGCGGCCCAGTGGTGCATCTGGCGGATCATCAGGCCGCCGCGGACGTCGAACGAGATGTTCAGCGTCGACTGGTAGGCCGCGGACATCTCCACGCCGCGCAGGGCGTCGTAGACGCCGTTGTAGCTGACCTCCTGCATGGAGGCGTCGTAGAAGAACGTCAGGTACGTGCCCGACAGCAGCAGGACGACGAACGAGTAGAGCGCGATCTCGCCGAGCAGGAACGACCAGTGGTCCGGGAAGACCTTGTTCAGGGTGCGGCGGACCCAGCCGGAGATCGGGATCCGGTCGTCGATCTCCAGCGCCGCGGTTCCGACCAGCGTGGTCGGCCGCGTGGGTGTCGGGGTGGTGGCCATCAGCTGGACCTTCCGCTGTCGATGCGTCCGATGTTCCAGAACGAGGGCCCGACGGGCTCCGGGAAGTCACCGCGGGCGACGAAGTAGCCCTCGTCGTCCAGGGCCAGCGGCAGCATCGGCAGGCGGCGGGTCGCCGGGCCGAAGACCGGCTTGGCGCCATCGGTGACGTCGAACTGCGACTGGTGGCACGGGCAGAGGATGCGCCCGGTCTCCTGCTCGTACAAGGAGACGGGGCACCCGGCGTGCGTGCAGATCTTCGAGTAGGCGACGTAGTCGCCGTACGGGAAGTCCGTCTGGCCGGCCGGCGGCTGCAGGTCCTGCAGCTGGTCGGGGCGCAGGCGGATCAGCATGACCGCGGCGTCGGCGGCCTTGTTGCCGTGCTCCACCGCGGGGAACACGGTGGCCAGCGAGCCGGGCTGCTGGTCGGCGGGCCGGATCGGGGTGCCGTCGTCGCGCAGCAGCCGGACGCCGTTGGCCCACGGGGTGGTGCCGAGCGGGTTGCCCTTGTTCGGGTTCTTGATCAGACCGCCGATGGGCAGGATCAGCATCAGGCCGAACGCGCCGCCGACGAAGCCGAGCGACCGGGTGAGGAACTTCCGGCGCTTGAAGTCGGCGTTGTGGTACGTCTGCAGCAGGGTCGAGGAGGTGGTGACCCGGTCGAAGTGCGAGCCGTCGTGCTTGTCCTGCACCGCGGTCTCGTGCGGCAGCAGGTTCTTCACGAACAGCACCAGGCCGACGCCGACGAAGATCAGCGCGAGGCCCATGGTGGCGCCGAGGAGCGGCGTGTACAGCGCGCCCCAGGTGTTGTTGCCGCCGGCGTTCCACTTCCAGTCCGGGAGGAACCAGTTGGAGCCGAAGTAGACGACGGCGAACAGCAGCGCGAAGACGCCGGCCAGGGTGAACGCGGCGGCGACCTTGCGGACCTCGCGGCGCTCCTGCGGGCTGCCGGGCCGCGGACCGGGCTCGACGTGCAGGATCTCGACGCCGTCGTAGCGGGCACCGAGCCGGTCCAGCTCGAGGCGGTCCATCGCCGCGAGCTGCTCCGGCGTGTAGTCGTCGTCCGGACCGCCGTGCAGCGGCCCGGGGACGTCGGCCCCGCCCCCGGAACCGGGGCGGTCGTGGGTGGTGCTCACGCGTTCTCCTCGATGGCGCAGGGGCGGCGGGTGGCGGACTCGGTCACGGCGCCTTCGTCCCCATCCAGAAGATGCCGAACAGCAGCACACCCACGCCGACGGTCCACATGACCAGGCCCTCGGCGACCGGGCCGACGCGGCCCACACCGGCGCCGCCGGGGTCGGCCTGCGCCTTCATCGTCTGGACGTAGTTGATGATCGCCCGCTTCTCGCTCGGGTCGAGCTGGTTGTCACCGAAGACCGGCATGTTCTCCGGGCCGGAGAGCATCGCCGCGTAGATCGTCAGGTCGTTGGCCTCGCTCAGCGAGGGGGCGCGCTTGCCCGACGAGAGGGCGCCGCCCTCACCGGTGAAGTTGTGGCACTGGGCGCAGTTGAGCCGGAACAGCTCACCGCCCTCGGCCAGGTCGCCGTCCCGCAGGTCGCCGGAGGGCAGGGTGGGGCCGCCGCCGTTGGCCTGGATGTAGGCCATCAGCTGGTCGATCTCCTCGTCGGAGAAGACCGGCGGGCGCTCGGCCGCCTGGGCCTCCTGGCGCACCAGCGGCATGCGGCCGGTGTGCACCTGGAAGTAGACCGACGCGCTGCCGACGCCGATCAGCGACGGACCCCGCTTGCTGACGCCCTGCAGGTTGGAACCGTGGCAGGTGATGCAGCTCCGGGTGTAGATGTCGCGACCCGCGTCGACGGCCGAGTTGAAGGTCGGCCCGTCGTCGGCGGCGCTCGCCCCGGGGGCGACCACCGAGTAGCCGACGCCGGTGAGCACCAGCGCGGCCATGAGGCCGGCGACGTTCGCCAGGCGGCGGCGCTGCTTGGAGCGGCGGCGGTCCCGGGCGGCGGCGGCCGGCGTGCCGGCCGACGGGCGCCGGCGGGAGCTCAGCAGCCCGCGGCGAGGACGGGCATCGGACGACGAGTTCGTGGTGGACACCCTGTCCCTACTTGATCAGGTAGATCGTGGCGAAGAGCCCGATCCACACGACGTCGACGAAGTGCCAGTAGTAGGAGACCACGATCGCCGAGGTCGCCTGGGCTGGCGTGAATCGGCCCATGGTGGACCGGATGAGCACGTAGACGAAGGCCACGAGGCCGCCGATCACGTGCAGCGCGTGGAACCCGGTGGTCAGGTAGAAGACCGAGCCGTAGGTCGACGACGAGATGGTCGTGTCGTGGTTCACGATCAGGTTGCGGTACTCGTTGGCCTGACCGAGGACGAACGCGAGGCCCATCGCGAACGTGATGGTGAACCAGCGGCGCAGGCCGTAGACGTTGCCGACCTCCGCGGCGAAGACGCCCAGCTGACAGGTGACCGAGGAGGCCACCAGGATCAGCGTGAACGTCAACGCGTACGGGACGTCGAGCTCCGTGGGCTCCGGCGGCCACGGGTTGCCGTGGCGGGCGCGCGCGGTGAAGTACATGGCGAACAGGCCGGCGAAGAACATCAGCTCGCTGGCGAGCCAGACGATCGTGCCGACGCTGACCATGTTCGGTCGGGTCAGGGAGTGCACCCGCGAGGTGTCGAAGGTGCCGCTCGCCACGGGGGCCGTTGTCACGAGGTCATCATGGCATCGCGACAGGTTCCCCACGACGCGGGGTGGATGGGCGCGCCGCAGGGGGTGACGGTCGTCGGTGCAGGTACGGGGCGTCCGCCTCGGCGAACACGCACCGTCGCTGCCGCAGGGTCCGGGTGCACCCTCAGGATCGTTGCGCAATCGTTGCGTTGTGCGCAACCGAAACCGGCGCGTCGTGCACGGCGGGGTGGGGCCGGGCCGGGGCACTAGGCTGCGCCCCGTGAGCGACGTCGCCGTGCCGGCCACCGTGCTGGTGTTCAGCCAGCGGGCCGAGGTCCGCGCCGCCGTCCGGGCCGCCCTGGGCGCCCACCCGGCCGCCGACGTGGGTCCGGTCACCTACCTCGAGTGCAGCACCGGCGACGAGGTCGTCGCCGCGGTGGACGCCGGGGGCGTCGACCTCTGCGTGCTCGACGGTGAGGCCCAGCCCACCGGCGGCATGGGCATCAGCCGCCAGCTGCGCTCGGAGATCGCCGACTGCCCCGCGCTGGTCGTGCTGATCGCCCGGCAGGCCGACCGGTGGCTGGCGCACTGGTCGCTGGCCGATGCCACGCTGGCCTACCCGGTCGACCCGCTGACCGCCCCCGAGGTGGTGGCGGGCCTGCTGCGCGAGCGCGTCGCGCAGCGTCCCGCCGTGCGCCGCTGACGCCGTGGCGGTTCCTGCTCCCTCCGGTCCCCCCACGTGGCCGGGCCTGCTCGGCCGGCTGACCCGCGGCGAGGACCTCGCCGCCGAGGACACCCGCTGGGCCATGCGCCAGGTGATGACCGGTGACGCCACACCCGCGCAGATCGCCGGTCTGGTGGTGGCGCTGCGGGTGAAGGGGGAGACCCCCCAGGAGGTCCTCGGCCTCGCCGCCACGATGCTCGACCAGGCCACCGCCGTGCGGCTGACCCGCGACTGCGTCGACATCGTCGGCACCGGCGGCGACGGCGCCCAGACGGTCAACATCTCCTCGATGGCGGCCGTCGTCACCGCGGCCGCCGGCGTCCCGGTGGCCAAGCACGGCAACCGGGCGGCGTCGTCGAAGTCCGGTTCGGCGGACGTCCTGGAGGCGCTGGGCGTCGTCATCGACCTGCCTGCCGAGGGTGTCGCGCGGTGCGTGGAGGAGGCCGGGATCGGGTTCTTCTTCGCGCCGGTGTTCCACCCCGGGTTCCGCTTCACCGCCGCGCCGCGGCGGGAGCTGGGGATCGGCACGGTGTTCAACTTCCTCGGCCCGCTGACCAACCCGGCCCGGCCGGTGGCCGGCGCCATCGGGTGCGCCGACGCCCGGATGGCACCGGTGCTCGCCGAGGTGCTGGCCGCACGCGGCAACCGGGCGCTGGTGTTCCGCGGTGACGACGGGCTCGACGAGCTGACGACGGGCACCACGTCGTCGGTGTGGGTGGTCCGCGACGGGCAGGTCGTGGCGGAGCGGCTGGACCCCACGGCGCTGGGCATCAGCCCGCCCGGGCCGGACGCGCTGCGCGGTGGCGACCCCGCCCACAATGCGGCGGTGTTCCGGTCGCTCGTGGCGGGGGAGCGCGGCCCGGTGCGGGACGCGGTCCTGCTCAACGCCGCCGCCGCGCTGGCCGCCTTCGACCCCCGCGGCGGGCGGCTGCACGACGTGCTGGCCGACGGGCTGGCCCGCGCGGCGGCCGCGGTCGACGACGGCCGTGCCCGGGCCACCCTCGACGAGTGGGTGCGGGTCAGCCGGGCAGCGCGCGCCCGGTCCTGAGGCTGCGCTAGTCGGCGGACTCGAAGCCGATGGAGAACGCCGCCTCCAGGTCGTGCCGCGAGTAGGTGCGGAACGCGATGTGGGTGGCGGTGTCCAGGACGCCGGGCACCTTGTTGATCCGCCCGGCGATCACCTGGGCGATCTCCTGGAACTCGCGGACCCGGACGAGGGCGACCAGGTCGACGTCCCCGGCCACCGAGTAGACCTCGCTGACCCCCTCGAGCGCGGCGACGGCCTCGGCGACCTCGCCGATCGAGTCGGTCGCGGCGTCGATCATCACGATGGCGGTGATCACGACCGGGATGCTAGCCCGGCCCGGGCGCGACCGCGGCGGGTGCGCCGCCCCTCGCCGGGGGCCGCGGGGGTGACCCGGTCGGGCTGGCTGCGGGTGCGCAGCGACCGGCCGTCGGAGAACGGGTCCTGCTCGGCGCGGCCGGCCTCGACCCGCGCGAGGAACGCGCTGTAGTCGCCGGTGCCGGGGGTGCGGCTGGCGAGCGTGCCGGTGACGTCGACCAGCCGGGTGCCGGCCTTCTCCAGCCAGCGCAGCACCAGCTCGGTCTCGTCGACGGTGGCCGCGAGCTCGCCGTCCGGGCCCAGCGGGGTCTCGGCGGTGGCGCGCAGCGACTCGAGGACGGCACGCACCGACCGCCCGCGCCCGGCCACCCCGGCCGCGACCAGCCGGCCGCGGCGGACCACCGACAGCTGCCAGCCGCCCCCGCCGTCGGGCCGGGCGAGCACCATCTCCGGCACGGCGGCCAGCGACTCCAGCCGCTGCCGGCGCCGGACGGCGCGCACCAGGACGGCGGCCCGGTCGCGCAGCACGGCGGCGTCCTCGTAGCGGCCCTCGGTGGCCAGCCGGTCGACGCGCTCGAGCAGCGGGCCCACCAGGTCCCGCGGGTCGGACTCGACGGCCGCGGCGAAGACGGCGGCGACGGCCGCGTACTCCTCCCGGCTCTGCGCGCCGGTGCACGGTGCTCCGCACCGCCCCATGCCGGCCAGCGCGCACGCGGTGCCGGTGCCGCCCACCGGCAGCCGCCCGGCGCACTGCCGCAGCGGCAGCGACTCGTGCACGGCGGCCACCGCGGCGTCGGCGGCGCGGCGGTCGGGGAACGGGCCGAGGAACACCCCGCCGTCCGGGCGCACCCGGCGGACCACCGACAGCCGGGGGAAGGGCTCCTCGGTGAGCCGCACCCACAGCGCGCGCTCGGGGAACCGGGAGCGCTTGTTGTAGCGGGGTTTGTGCTCGGCGATCAGCCGCAGCTCGCGCACCGCTGCCTCCAGGTCGTGGGCGCAGGGGAGCGCCTCGACCCGCTCGGCCAGCCGGATCATCTCGGTCATCCGGCTGCGCTGCTCGCCGGCGGAGAAGTAGCTGCGGACCCGGCTGCGCAGGTCCGCCGACGTCCCGACGTAGAGCGGCTCGTCGCGGGGGCCGCGGAACACGTAGACGCCCGGACCGTTCGGCACCTGGTCGGCGAGGTGCCGCTTCCGGCGCCGCTCGGGGTCGACCTGCCGGGTCAGGCCGGTGAGCTCCTCCAGCGAGGTGATGCCCAGCGGGCCCAGCCGCTCGAACAGCCCGTGCAGCACGTCGACGGTGGCCCGGGCGTCGGCGAGCGCGCGGTGGCAGGGCTCGGTGCTGGTGGAGAAGTAGGGAGCGAGGGTGGCCAGCTTGCAGTTGGGCACCTCGTCGCGGGTGAGCAGCCGGCGGGCGAGCACCGCCGTGTCGACGGAGGCGAACGCCGGCCAGGGGGTGCCGGTGGCCGCCGCCGCGGCCTTGAGGAAGCCGAGGTCGAACGGGGCGTTGTGGGCGACGAGCACCGCGCCGCGGGCGAACTCAAGGAACGCGGGCAGCACCGCGTCGATCCGCGGGGCCGTGGCCACCATCGTGGTGGTGATCCCGGTGAGCACGCTGATGTACGGCGGGATGGCGCAGCCGGGGTCGACGAGGGTCTGGAACTCGCCCAGCACCTGCCCGCCGCGCACCTTGACCGCGCCGATCTCGGTGATCGCGCTGTCGTTCGGCGAACCGCCGGTGGTCTCCAGGTCGACGACCACGAAGGTGACGTCGGCCAGCGGCGTGCCCAGGTCGTCGATCAGCAGCTGGGTGGCCGGCCGCGGGGACAGCGGCGGACGGCTGGCCGGGAGGGGGACGGTGTTTCCGGGTGGCACGGGGCGGACGGTAGGTCGGGGGTCGGACAGTCCGGGGGAGACCCGCCGCGGACCGCGTCCCCGCCGGCCTCCGGGGGGCGGTCGGGCCGGGAATGTCGGTGGGTGCTCCTAGCGTCCGCAGGCGTTGGACCGACCCGAGAGATGAGGAGCCGCCGTGCTCATCGACTGCGACACCTGCACCGTCCGCGGTCAGGGCTGCGACGACTGCGTGGTCACCGTGCTGCTGGGGGCACCCCCCGGCTGGCAGGGGCACGACCCGACGGTCGTCCCGCTGACCCCCCGCGCCGAGGCCGTCACCGAGCGGCCGGACGCGCCGCCCGCAGCCGCCCCGGCGGTCGTCGAGCTCGACGACGTCGAGCACCGGGCGGTCCGGGCTTTGGCAGACTTCGGCCTGGTTCCGCCGTTGCGTCATCAGGATGCGTCGCGGACACGCCGCGAGCCCGGCGAGCGCAGGAACCGCCACGTGAGTTGATGAATCGCACGCGTGTGATTCGGCAGGTCCTGGTGCGATTTTGACGTTTGACGGGTCTTGGTCTCAGCCAGGTCACGGCCCTAACGTCGCTGGTGTCCGGCCGGAGCGTCACCACAGAGGGTGACCGCGGGAGGACACCGCCGAGTCGTCCGGCCGCCGCAGCGGCCGGGTGGACCGGGACCCATCACAGCACACGGACGAGTTCTCGCGCGCCCTGGAACAGGGCGCGAACGCGCCAGCGTCGACGCGTGAGAGACAGGCGGGCTCCGTGCCCGCCCGCTCCCGGTCAGCTGGCCCGGTCGGCGGTCGCCGAGTCCAGAACGGAGCCCCGCCGCCCGTGGCGCGTCGTCAGCTGCCCCGCCGGTCCGTCCCGGTCCCGTCCGTCGCCGACGAGGGGACGCCGGCCCGCGCCGGGTCCCGTGCCCGCCGGGCGCGCGCCGGACTGCTCGGATGCACCGTCACCGGTCTGGCCGCGGTGCTGGCGCTGACCGTCGCCCCGGGCACCGCGCAGGCCGCGCCGGACTCCCGCGCGACGAAGGCCACCACGGCCGAGCAGGCGACCCAGCTGGCCGGCGAGGCCGGCCAGCGGCTGGAGGCGGTGACCGAGGAGGTCAACGAGGCGCAGACCGAGCTGGCCGCCCAGCAGAAGGCGGTCGTGCAGGCCGGCCGTGCCGTCGACGACGCGCACGCCCAGCTGGCCGCCCTCGACGGCCAGATGCGGCAGGTCGCCCGCAGCGCCTTCACCGGGCAGAACATGTCCCGGTTCAACGCGCTGATGACCAGCAGCTCCGCCGAGGCGTTCCTCGACCAGGTCAGCACGCTGGACGCCATCGCCGGCCACACGAACGACGTCCTCACCCAGGTCGCCGAGGCCGCCCGGGCCGCCGAGCAGGCCAAGGCGGACGCCGAGGCCGCGGCCGCGAAGGCCGCGCAGACCGTCGACGCGGTGAAGGCCAAGCAGGCCGACCTCAAGAGCCAGATCGCCGACTACCGGGCGCAGTTCGACGCCCTCTCGGCGGCCCAGCAGCAGGCGGTCGTCACCCGGGTCGCCGGGCCCGAGCTCGCGCCGCCGGCGAAGGTGACCGCGAACAGCCAGGCCGCGCAGAAGGCCGTCGACACCGCGCTCGCGCACGTCGGTGAGCCCTACGTCTGGGGCGCGGCCGGTCCCAACGCCTTCGACTGCTCGGGGCTGACCCAGTACGCCTACGCCGCCGCGGGCGTCACGCTCCCGCACTCGAGCAAGACGCAGTCGACGATGGGCACCCCGGTGGCCCGGGCCGACCTGCAGCCCGGTGACCTCGTCTTCTTCTACAGCCCGGTCAGCCACGTGGGCATGTACATCGGCAACGGCCAGATGGTGCACGCCTCGACGTTCGGCAAGCCGGTCGTGGTGACCAGCGTCGACATGAAGGGCTACGTCGGCGCCCGCCGGTTCGTCGGCTGACGCGCCGGTGAGCAGGGGGTGGGACCGGGCACCGGCCTCGTCACGGGCCTGCCGGGGACCGCACAGGCACCGCACCTAGGCTGCCCGCCGTGAGTGCCCGCCGGATCGCGTTGCTGGTGGCGGTCCTGGTGGGCGCCGCGGTGGCCGTGGTCATCGCAGTCGCCACCCCGTGGCACCTGCTGCCCACGCCGCCCGGCGGCTGGACCCCGGTCGACCCGGGCACCGCGTTCACCCCCGAGCAGACCGCGCGCGCCGAGGCGTTCGCGTCGGCGCTCCGGCCGGCGTCGCTGGCCAACACGGTGATCAGCCTCGTCGTCGCGGGCCTGCTCGGCCTCACCCGCGCCGGGAGCTCGCTGGCCCGCCGGCTGGCCCGTCCGCTCGGCGGCGGCTGGGGCTGGCAGGTGCTGCTCGGCGTGCTGGCGCTGACCCTGGTCGGCCGGCTCGCGACGCTCCCGCTGTCGGTCTACGGCGGCGTGATCCGGCACCGGTACGGCCTGTCGACCAGCAGCTGGGGCCTGTGGGCGCGGGACGTCGCCACCAACACCGGCATCGACGCCGCGGTGAGCGCGCTCGTCGTCCTGCTGCTGGTGCTGCTCGTCCGCCGCGCGCCGCGCACCTGGTGGGCGTGGGCCTCGGGGGCGGCGGCCGTGCTCGTGGTGATCGGCTCGTTCCTCTACCCGGTGGTCATCGAGCCGGCGTTCAACAGGTTCGAGCCCCTGCCGGCCGGCCAGCTGCGCACCGACCTCTTCGCGCTGGCCGAGCGCAGCGGCACCCCCGTGCAGGAGGTGCTGGTCGCCGACGCCAGCCGGCGGACCACGGCGCTGAACGCCTACGTGTCCGGGTTCGGCTCCAGCCGCCGGATCGTCGTCTACGACAACCTGCTCGACGAGCTGCCCGACGACGAGATCGAGTCGATCGTCGCCCACGAGCTCGGCCACGTCGCCGCCGACGACGTGCTGGTCGGCACGCTGATCGGCGCCCTCGGCGCCGCCGCCGGGGTGGCGTTCCTCGGCTGGCTGCTGCAGCTCACCCCGCTGCTGCGCCGGGCGGGCGTGGAGTCGCCGGGCGACCCGGCGGTGGTCGGGTTGGTGCTGTTCCTGGTCGGCGCCGCGACGCTGGTCTCCACCCCGGTGCAGGGCGTGTACTCCCGGCACATCGAGGCCCGCGCCGACCGGCACGCCCTGGACCTCACCCGCGACCCGGACGCCTTCATCGCCGTCCAGCGGCGGCTGGGCACCGCGAACCTGTCCGACCCCAGCCCGCCCGGGGTGTGGCAGTGGTTCTACGGCACGCACCCCACGACGCCGCAGCGGATCGCGTTCGCGCTGGACTGGGCGAAGGTGCACGGGGTGCCGGTGGACGACCGGTGAGCCGCACGCTCGTCGTCACCAACGACTTCCCGCCCCGGCAGGGCGGCATCCAGACGTTCGTCGCCGCGCTGCTGGCCACCCGGCCCCCGGACTCGCTGGTGGTCTACGCCTCGGACTCCCCGGGCTCGGCCGCGCACGACGCGACGCTGCCCTACCGGGTGGTCCGGGCCGGGACGTCGATGCTGCTGCCCACCCCGGCCGCCACCCGGCAGGCCGCCGCGCTGGCCCGCGAGCACGGCTGCGACACCGTGTTCTTCGGCGCGGCCGCGCCGCTGGGCCTGATGAGCCCGGCGTTGCGCCGCGCGGGCGTGCGGCGGCTGGTCGGGGCCACCCACGGGCACGAGACCGGCTGGGTGGCGCTGCCCGGAGCGCGGGCGATGATGCGCCGGATCGCCACCGGGCTGGACGTGCTGACCTACATCAGCGCCTACACGCAGGGGAAGCTGGCGCCGGTGCTCGCCGGCCGGACGACGATGGCCCAGCTGTCACCGGGCGTGGACGTCGACCGCTTCCACCCCGGCGTCGACGGCACCACCGTCCGCGAGCGGTACGGCCTCGGCGACGCCCCGGTCGTGGTCTGCGTGTCCCGGCTGGTGCACCGCAAGGGCCAGGACGTGCTCGTGGAGGGCTGGTCGCAGGTGCTCGCCCGGCACCCGCGGGCGCGGTTGCTGCTGGTCGGCGGCGGTCCGCTGGAGCAGCGGCTGCGGCGGACGGTCGCCGAGCGGGGGCTCGGGAGCTCCGTCGTCCTCACCGGTGGTGTGCCGGCCGGTGAGCTGCCCGCGCACTACGCCGCCGGCGACGTGTTCGCGATGCCGTGCCGCACCCGGCGGGGCGGCCTGGACGTCGAGGGCCTGGGCATGGTGTTCCTCGAGGCGGCCGCCTGCGGGAAGCCGGTGGTGGCCGGCACGTCCGGCGGGGCGCCGGAGACGGTGCGGGAGGGGGAGACCGGGCACGTCGTCGACCCGCGGTCGCCGGCGGCGGTCGCCCGGGTGCTCGCCGACCTGCTCGACGACCCGGCCCGGGCCCGGGCGATGGGGGCCGCGGGCCGGGCCTGGGTCGAGCAGCGCTGGTCGTGGACGACGATCGCCGGCACCTTCGCCGAGCTGCTGGGGGGCTAGCGGAGTGGGGGGGGGGGGGGGGGGGGGGACGGTAACCAACGCCAAAAAAAAGGTGTTACCCCACACCCACCGACCGGAAAAAAAAAAAAACCACCCCCCCCAT
>NZ_JBFAOG010000022.1:0-58726 GCF_040659695.1 Modestobacter sp. NPDC049651 | reverse complement strand
CGATCCGCGACATCTCCCGCTCCGCGCAGCAGGCCGCCGCGGTCGCCGGCGGGCCGGCCGGCCCGCCACGACCCGATGCGAGGGGGAGACCCGTGGCGGACCTGATGAGCTGGGCGTGCCCCACCTGCGGTGACGACACCGACTTCGAGCAGCCGCCGTGCGCCGACGGCCACACCGAGGACGGCGGGGACTGCCCGGAGTGGGTCTGCGTCGACTGCGGGACGGCGCTGCTGACCGGTGCCTCCACCCGGGTCGAGCGCGCCGCCGCCCGGCGCGCGGCCTGACGCGCGTCGGCCCTGACGCAGCGGCTGCGCCGCTGGATACCCTGGTGGCAGGTGGCGTGACGGCCCCGGGGTGGCCCCGGGTGCCCGAGCCGGACGGCGGGGCCGGACTGCCCGGCCGTGCGGCTGCACGCCCGACTTCCTGAGGACGTGTTGTGTTCGAGACCCTCTCCGACCGCCTGGACAAGGTCTTCACCGGTCTGCGCGGCAAGGGCCGGCTCTCCGAGGCCGACATCGACGCCACCGCGCGCGAGATCCGCATCGCGCTGCTGGAGGCCGACGTCGCGCTGCCGGTGGTGCGCGAGTTCATCGCGGCGGTCAAGGAGCGGGCGCGCGGGGCCGAGGTGTCCCAGGCGCTGAACCCCGCCCAGCAGATCATCAAGATCGTCAACGAGGAGCTGGTGGGGATCCTCGGCGGGGAGACCCGCCGCATCCGCTACGCCAAGCAGTCGCCGACGGTGATCATGCTCGCCGGCCTGCAGGGTGCCGGCAAGACCACGCTGGCCGGCAAGCTCGGCCGGTGGCTGAAGAGCCAGGGCCACACCCCGCTGCTGGTCGCCGCCGACCTGCAGCGCCCCAACGCCGTCCAGCAGCTGGAGGTCGTGGCCGGCCAGGCCGGCGTCGACGTCTACGCCCCAGAGCCCGGCAGCGGCATCGGCGACCCGATCAAGGTGGCCGGCGACTCGATCGAGCACGCCCGCCGCACCATGCACGACGTGGTGGTCGTCGACACCGCCGGCCGGCTGGGCATCGACGCCGAGCTGATGGCGCAGGCCGCCGGCATCCGCGACGTCGTCCACCCCGACGAGACGCTGTTCGTCCTCGACGCGATGATCGGCCAGGACGCGGTCACCACCGCCCAGGCCTTCGCCGACGGCGTCGGGTTCACCGGCGTGGTGCTCACCAAGCTCGACGGCGACGCCCGCGGTGGTGCGGCGCTCTCGGTGCGGTCGATCACCGGCCAGCCGATCATGTTCGCCTCCACCGGCGAGAAGCTCACCGACTTCGACGTCTTCCACCCCGAGCGGATGGCCTCGCGCATCCTCGGCATGGGCGACGTGCTCACCCTCATCGAGCAGGCCGAGCAGGCGTTCGACGTCGACCAGGCCGAGAAGATGGCCGGCAAGCTGGCCTCGCGGGAGGGCTTCACCCTCGAGGACTTCCTCGAGCAGATGATGGCCATCCGCAAGATGGGCCCGATCGCGAACCTGCTCGGCATGCTGCCCGGCGCCGGGCAGATGAAGGAGCAGCTCAAGCAGATCGACGAGCGCGACCTGGACCGCACCGCGGCGATCATCCGGTCGATGACCCCCGAGGAGCGGGTCAACTCGAAGATCATCAACGCCTCGCGGCGGGTGCGCATCGCCAACGGCTCCGGCGTCAGCGTCACCGACGTCAACCAGCTGCTGGAGCGGTTCGTCCAGGCGCAGAAGATGATGGGCCAGATGGCCGGCAGCATGGGCATGCCCGGCGTGGGTCCCATGTCGAAGAAGCAGCGCGGCCGGCAGAACCAGGTGCAGGCCCGCGGCAAGGGCAAGAAGGGCAAGGGCAAGGCGAAGGGCGGCCCGGCCCGCCGGCCGATCGGCGCCCCGGGCGGGTTCCCCGGTGGCCTGCCCGGTCAGCTCCCCGGCGGCCAGCAGCTGCCCGGCAACCTGCCCGGCCTGCCGCCGGGCCAGGGCATGCCGGACCTGTCCAAGCTGGACTTCAGCCAGTTCAAGGACCAGGGCCGCTGATCCGGTGACGCCGCCGCCCGCCCTGCACCTGTCCGGCGTCGTCCTCCCGGAGGGGGAGCACCGAGACCTCTGGGTGCGCGACGGGCGGATCACCCTCGAGCCCGTCCCGGGAGCGGAGACCGTCAGCCGCGGTGGCTGGCTGCTGCCCGGGCTGGTCGACGCGCACTGCCACGTCGGGCTCGGCCTCGGCGGGGCGCACGTCGACGACCTCGCCGGGCTGCGGGAGCAGGCGCTCGCCGAGAGGGACGCCGGGGTGCTCGCGCTGCGCGACTGCGGCTCGCCGGTCGACACCCGGGTGCTCGACGAGCACGAGGACCTGCCGCGGATCATCCGGGCCGGCCGGCACCTGGCCGCGACCCGGCGGTACATCCCGGAGCTGGCGATCGAGCTGGAGCCGGCCGACCTGGTCGAGCAGGTGCGGGTGCAGGCCCGCCGCGGCGACGGCTGGGTGAAGCTGGTCGGCGACTGGATCGACCGCGGGGTCGGCGACCTGGCGCCGGAGTGGCCCGCGGACGTCGTCGCGGCGGCCATCGCCGCGGCCCACCAGGAGGGCGCCCGGGTCACCGCGCACACCTTCGGCACCGACGCCCTGCCCGACCTGCTGGCCGCCGGCATCGACTGCATCGAGCACGGCACCGGCCTGACCGAGGAGCTCATCGGGGAGATGGCCGCCCGCGGCACGGCCGTCGTCCCGACGCTGGTCAACGTGGAGAACTTCCCGGGCTTCGCCGCGGCGGGGGAGAAGCGGTTCCCGGCGTACGCCTCGACGATGCGGCGGCTGTACGCGCAGTCCGGCGCCGTGGTGCGGGCCGCGTACGAGGCGGGCGTGCCGGTGTTCGCCGGCACCGACGCCGGTGGCGGCATCGCGCACGGGGTCATCGCCGACGAGGTCCGGGCGCTGCACGCCGCGGGGCTGCCGGCCGAGGCGGCGCTGGCGGCGGCCTCCTGGAGCGCGCGGGAGTGGCTCGGGCTGCCCGGCATCGAGGAGGGCGCGCCGGCCGACCTCGTCGTCTACGCGGCCGACCCGCGCACGGACCTGGACACCCTGCAGCGGCCGCAGCGGATGGTGCTGCGCGGGCGGATCATCTGCTGAACCCGCGCGGCGCTGGTTGACTCGGGGCATGGTCGCGCCCATCCCCGAGCCGGACCCGGTCATCGACCCCGACGTGCCGGTGCCCGACGACCCCGGCGAGCTGCTCCCCGACGCACCCGAGCCGCTCCCGCCGGCGCCCGTCGAGCCCACCCCGGACGACCCGGGCGGCGACCCCGGCGCGGTTCCCGAGCCGACCTCCTAAACCCGTGGGCGCGGATCGGGGACCGCCTGGGACACTGGTCCCGTGCTGTTGCGGATGTCCACCCTGTTCCTGCGCACCCTGCGCGACGACCCGGCCGACGCCGAGGTCCCCAGCCACCGCCTGCTCGTGCGCGGCGGCTACATCCGGCGCGCTGCGCCGGGGGGCTTCACCTGGCTGCCGCTGGGCTACCGGGTGTTCCGCAACGTCGAGCGCATCGTCCGCGAGGAGATGGACGCGATGGGCGCGCAGGAGGTGCAGTTCCCCGCGCTGCTCCCGCGTGAGCCCTACGAGGCGACCGGCCGCTGGACCGAGTACGGCGACAACCTGTTCCGCCTCAAGGACCGCCGCGGCAACGACTTCCTCCTCGGGCCCACGCACGAGGAGATGTTCACGCTCCTGGTGAAGGACCTCTACGGCTCCTACAAGGACCTGCCGGTCTCGCTGTACCAGATCCAGACCAAGTACCGGGACGAGGCGCGGCCCCGGGCCGGGCTGTTCCGCGGCCGCGAGTTCACCATGAAGGACAGCTACTCCTTCGACGTGGACGACGCCGGCCTGGACCGCTCCTACGCCGCGCACCGCGAGGCCTACATCCGCATCTTCGACCGGATGGGCCTGGAGTACGTGATCGTCTCGGCGATGTCCGGGGCGATGGGCGGGTCCAAGAGCGAGGAGTTCCTGCACCCGACGTCGATCGGTGAGGACACCTTCGTCCGCTCGCCCGGTGGGTACGCGGCGAACGTGGAGGCGGTGAGCACCGTCGTCCCCGAGTCGATCCCCTTCGACGGGCTGCCCGAGGCGCACGTCGAGGACACCCCCGACACCCCGACCATCGAGACGCTGGTCGCCGTCGCGAACGAGCTGTTCCCGGACGCCGGCCACACGGCGGCGGACACGCTGAAGAACGTCGTCGTCACGCTGGTGCACCCCGATGGCACCCGCGAGCCGCTGGTCGTCGGCCTGCCCGGCGACCGCGAGGTCGACACCAAGCGCCTGGAGGCGCAGGTGAGCCCGGCCGAGGTCGAGCCGTTCACCGACTTCGCCGGCCACCCCGAGCTGGTCAAGGGCTACATCGGCCCGCAGGTGCTCGGCAGCGAGGGCAAGTCCGGGATCCGCTACCTGGTCGACCCGCGGGTCGTCCCCGGCAGCCGCTGGATCACCGGCGCCAACGAGCCCGGCAAGCACGTGTTCGACCTCGTGGCCGGCCGGGACTTCACCTGGGACGGCGTCATCGAGGCCGCCGAGGTGCTGCCCGGCGACCCGGCGCCCGACGGCTCCGGCCCGCTGGAGCTCGCCCGCGGCGTCGAGATGGGGCACATCTTCCAGCTGGGCCGCAAGTACGCCGAGGCGCTGGACCTGAAGGTGCTCGACGAGAACGGCAAGCTGGTCACCGTCACCATGGGCTCCTACGGCATCGGGGTCTCGCGCGCGGTGGCCGCGATCGCCGAGAGCACCCACGACGAGCTGGGCCTGGTCTGGCCGCGGTCGGTCGCGCCGGCCGACGTCCACCTGGTCGCCACCGGCAAGGACGCCGCGGTCTTCGAGTACGCGGAGACCCTGGCCGCCGAGCTGGTCGCCGCCGGGCTGACCGTGCTGTTCGACGACCGCCCGAAGGTCTCGCCCGGCGTGAAGTTCAAGGACGCCGAGCTGCTGGGCATGCCGACGATCGTCACCGTGGGCCGCGGGCTGGCCGACGGCGCCATCGAGGTGCGCGACCGGAGGTCCGGGGAGCGGTCGGAGGTCGCCGTGGCCGACGCCCGCGAGGCGGTGCTGACGGCCGTCCGCGGCTGACGGCGGGCCGGACGGCACCAGGAGCCCAGGGAGGCGGCGCGGTGGTCCTCGGGACGGCGCTCGCGCTGCTCACCGCGCTGCTGAACGCCCTCGCCGCCAGCTACCAGCAGCGCGCCTCCCAGCTGGTCGCCGAACGGGGGTGGACGCCGCGCCGCCCGGACGGCATCGTCTCCCGCTACCTGCCGGTGCTGCGGCAGTTCGGCTGGCTGCTGAAGCACCCGGTGTGGTGGCTGGGCTGGGTCTTCAACACCCTGGGCACGATCACCCAGGCCGGCGCGCTGCACTACGGGTCGGTGGCCCGGGTGCAGCCGCTGATGACCACCCAGCTGGTGTTCGACCTGCCGCTGTCGGCCCGCGAGACCCGCCGGAAGCCGCTGCCCCGGGACTGGGCGGCCGTCGTGGCCATCTGCGCCGGCGTCGCGGTGTTCCTCGCCGTGCCGGGGGCCGCGCCGGGCAGCGGCGCCGCCGACCGGCCGGCCGTGCTGCTGTCCATGGCCGCCAGCGCCGGGCTCATCGTCGTGCTGGTCGCGCTCGCCGCGGGACGGTCCTCGCTCACCCGCGCGGCGTTGTACGGCGTCGCGTCCGGGATCTGCCACGCCGCGACCGCGGTGAACATCAAGCTCACGATCGCCAGCCTCGCCGGCCCGGGGGTCTGGGCCACCGCCCGCGACTGGCCCGGGTACGGCATCGCGGTCTCGACCGTCCTCGGGGTGCTGCTCGCCCAGCAGGCGTACGCCGCCGGGTCGCTGGCGGTCGCGGTCGCCGCGAGCACCGTCACCGCCCCGGTGATCAGCTACGTGCTGGGCGTCTACACGTTCGACGTCCCGCTGCCGCACGGGGCGGGCACGATCTCCGCCGTCGTCGTCTCGTTGGTGCTGCTGTCGGTCGGCGCCGTGGTCCTCGCCCACTCGCCGTCCACCCGGGCGATCAGCGCGCAGGCCGCCGAGCGGGCCGGGGCGGCGGCCGGTGCGGGGGCGCCTCCCGGGTCCTCCGCGAGGCCCTCCCGGTGAGGGTGCCGAGCGCGACATGAGAGCCGGCCGGGGGATCTGGCACAATGAATGGTCGAACACGGCGGTGGGCGGCCCTCTCACCGTTGCCGGCCGTGTCCCTCGCTCCGCCCCGGCGTGACCCCACACGTCCGTCCGGCGGGCACCGACACAGCGTTCGAGGAGTACACCACCCACCGTGGCCACCAAGATCAAGCTCATGCGTCTCGGCAAGATGCGCGCCCCGTACTACCGCATCGTCGTCGCCGACTCCCGCACCAAGCGGGACGGCCGCTCGATCGAGACGATCGGCAAGTACCACCCGAAGGAGGACCCCTCCTTCATCGAGGTCGACAGCGAGCGGGCGCAGTACTGGCTGGGTGTCGGCGCGCAGCCGACCGAGGCCGTCGCCGCCATCCTCCGGGTCACCGGCGACTGGCAGAAGTTCAAGGGCGAGCCGGCTCCGGCCCCGATGAAGGTCGCGGCCCCCAAGCCCGACAAGAAGGCCATCTATGAGGAGGCCGCCCGCGCCGCCATGGGTGAGCCCTCCGCCGACGCCACCACGCCGAAGAAGAAGGCCGCCCCGAAGGCCGAGGCTGCTCCGGCTGCCGACGCCGCGGCCGAGGCGGCCCCGGCCGCCGAGACGCCCGCCGAGTAAGACGTGCTCGAAGAGGCGCTCGAGCACCTGGTCAAGGGCATCGTCGACAACCCCGACGACGTCGTGGTCGACCTGGTCAACGGCCGCCGCGGCAAGACCCTCGAGGTCCGGGTGCACCCCGACGACCTCGGCAAGGTCATCGGCCGCGGCGGGCGCACCGCCAAGGCGCTGCGCCAGGTGATGACCGGCGTCGGCGGCCGCGGTCTGCGCGTCGACGTCGTCGACACCGACGGGCGCTGATCGACGCTGAGCACGACCGGCGCCGCTGGCGCCAGCGAACACCCCGACACCGTGGTGGTCGGCCGCATCGGCCGGCCCCACGGTGTCCGTGGTCAGGTCACCGTCGAGGTCCGCACCGACGACCCCGACCTGCGCTTCGCCCCCGGGACGACGCTGCTCACCGAGCCGGCGTCCCGCGGGCCGCTCACCGTGGTGGGCAGCCGCTGGCACAGCGGCACCCTCCTGCTGCAGCTGGCCGGCCCGGACGGCGTGACCGTCGCCGACCGCACCGCCGCCGACGCGCTGCGCAACACCCGCCTCGTCGTCCCGGTCACCGACCTCCCCGAGCTCGAGGACCCCGACGACTTCTACGACCACCAGCTGGTCGGGCTCGCCGCGCAGCTGCCCGACGGCACGGTGCTGGGGGAGGTCACCGCGGTGACCCACGACGGCGCCGGTCTCCTGGTGGTCCGCCGCACCGACGGGGGCGAGCTGCTCGTCCCGTTCGTCGCGTCCATCGTCCCGACCGTGGACGTGGCCGGTGGCCGGGTCGTCGTCGACCCGCCCGAGGGGCTGCTCGACCTGTGAGCGCCTTCCGCGTCGACGTCGTCTCGATCTTCCCCGAGTACCTCGCGCCGCTCCGCCAGTCGCTCCTGGGCAAGGCCGCCGAGCGCGGGCTGGTCAGCATCGGCGTGCACGACCTGCGCCAGTGGACCGACGACGTGCACCGCACCGTCGACGACTCCCCGTACGGCGGCGGCCCGGGCATGGTCATGCGCCCCGAGCCGTGGGCCCGGGCGCTGGAGGAGGTCCGCCCCGCGGGCACCCGCCTCGTCGTCCCCACCCCGGCCGGCCGCCGGTTCACCCAGGCGATGGCCGCCGGGTGGGCCACCGAGCCCGGCCTGGTCTTCGCCTGCGGCCGGTACGAGGGCATCGACCAGCGGGTCGCCGACTGGGCCGCCGCCGCCGGGCCCGTGTCGGAGGTCTCGATCGGCGACTACGTGCTGGCCGGCGGCGAGTCCGCCACGCTGGTCATGGTCGAGGCCGTCACCCGGCTCATCCCCGGCGTCGTCGGCAACGCCGAGTCGGTCGAGTTCGACTCGCACGCCGACGGCCTGCTCGAGGGCCCCAGCTACACCCGCCCGGCGTCCTGGCGCGGGCACGAGGTGCCGCCGGTGCTGCTGTCCGGCGACCACGCCGCGATCGCCCGCTGGCGGCGCGGCGAGTCGCTGCGGCGCACCGCGGACCGCCGTCCCGACCTGCTGGCCGCGCTGCCCGACGGCGCGCTCACCGCCGCCGACCGGGCCGTGCTGGACGCCGACCCCCAGCCGTGAGCACCCAGCCGTGACCGCGCCGGTCTGGGTGCGGCCCACCAGCCGGGTCCTGGTGCTCGACCCGCTCCACCGGCTGCTGCTGTTCGGCGCCCGGCTGACCGGCCCGGACCAGGTGCCCGGCGACGTGCTGTTCTGGTACACGCCCGGCGGCGGGGTCGAGGACGGCGAGGACCTGCGCACCGCGGCGGTCCGGGAGCTGGCCGAGGAGACCGGGCTGGTGGTCGACCCGGCCGCGCTCGAGGGGCCGGTGTGGCTGCGGCGCCACGTCGGCCGGTGGGGTGAGCAGGTCATCGACTCCCGCGAGACCTTCTTCGTGCTCCGCGGCGTCGAGCACGACGTGGTGCCGGCCGCGCGCACCGAGCTGGAGGTGCTCGCCGACGAGCCGCACCGCTGGTGGACCCCCGCCGAGATCACCGCCGGCGGGGCGCGGTTCGCGCCCGCCGAGCTGGCGACCGCCCTCGGTGAGCTGCTCGACGGGCCTTGGACGGGGCCGCCGCGCATCGTCACCTGAAGATGTGGCACAGTAGAGAGCTGCTGCACGCTGTCGGCCGAGGTCGACGGTGGCTCCGCGCCCGCAGCCGTCCCTGACCGGGCCGGCGCAGGAGGCGGAGCGCGGCTCCCGGCACGGACAGCTCCGGGACGACCGCTGCCCGTACCACCGAGCTCGACCAAGCTGAGTTTCCGCCAGAACTGAGGACTGCTGCGATGAACACCCTGGACGCCCTCGACGCCGCGTCGCTGCGCGACGACATCCCCGAGTTCCGCCCCGGGGACACCGTGAAGGTGCACGTGCGGGTCATCGAGGGCAACCGCTCTCGCATCCAGGTCTTCCAGGGCGTCGTCATCCGTCGCCAGGGTGGCGGCATCCGCGAGACCTTCACCGTCCGCAAGGTCAGCTTCGGCGTCGGCGTGGAGCGCACCTTCCCGGTGCACACCCCGGTCGTCGAGAAGATCGAGGTCGTCACCCGCGGTGACGTCCGCCGGGCGAAGCTGTACTACCTCCGCGAGCTGCGCGGCAAGGCCGCCAAGATCAAGGAGAAGCGCGAGGTCGTCGCGCGCTGACCCCAGCGTTCGCGAACTGCTGCACTCCCTCCGCGGGCCGGCTGCCGATGGCAGCCGGCCCGCGGTGCGTCCGGGGGAGTGCCGGCCCGGCGCGGGCGGGTCGGCGGCCCCGCACAGCCGCGGACCGTACGCTGTCCGGCGATGAGCACCCCTGACCCCGCAGAACAGGCTGACGCCGCCGCGCAGCACCCCACCGAGGGCGGCTCCACCGCCCGCACGGGGCGCCGCGGGAGGAAGAGCGACGGCGGGGACAAGAAGAAGGGCTCGCTCCTGAAGGAGCTGCCCGTGCTGCTGGTCATCGCGTTCGTGCTGGCCCTGCTGGTGAAGACCTTCCTCGTGCAGGCGTTCTTCATCCCGTCCGGCTCGATGGAGCAGACCCTGCACGGCTGCACCGGCTGCACCGGTGACCGGGTGCTGGTCAACAAGGTGCCCTACTGGTTCGGCGAGCCCGAGCCCGGCGACATCGTCGTCTTCAAGGGCCCGGACACCTGGAGCCCGGAGATCCGGGTCGACGAGCCGGGGAACGTCGTGTCCAAGGGCCTGCTGGCGCTGGGCCGGGCGATCGGCGTCGCGCCGCCCAGCGAGGACGACTTCGTCAAGCGGGTCATCGCCACCGAGGGCCAGACCGTGCAGTGCTGCGACGCCGAGGGGCGGGTCACCGTCGACGGCAAGCCGCTGGACGAGCCCTACATCTACCAGAACAGCCCGCTGGGGGCCGGTCCGCCCACCGGTCGCGAGTTCGGCCCGGTGACCGTGCCCCAGGGTCGGCTGTGGGTGATGGGCGACCACCGCTCGGGTTCCGCGGACTCCCGTGAGCACATCGGCGACAAGTACGCCGGCACCATCGCCGTGGACGACGTCATCGGCAAGGCGGCGCTCATCGTGTGGCCGCTGAACCGGATCGGCGTGCTGGACAGCCCTGACATCCAGGGCACCGACGACCAGGGGGCGGCCGCGGCGCACGCGCTGCCGGTCGTCTCGGGTACGGCCGCCGTCGCCACGCCCTACCTGATCGGCCTGGCCGGCGCGGTGCCGCTGACCGCCGCGCGCCGTCGGCTGCGCAGCCGTCCGCTGCGGCTCACCGGACCGTCCCGCCGTCCGCCGCGCACCGGCTGGCGGCGGCTGCGCCGGTCGCCGCCGACCCGGCCCGGACGCGAGCTCGACGGCTCCTGACGCCTTTTCCGGTTGCCATTCCGGCAGCCCGCACCATTCCTGTGGCGCACGCGGTGACGTGAGCCGCGACAATTCTCGAAAAAAGTGTTCAAGCAATTCGTTCACCCGGTCGAACTCTCTCTCGAGAGTTCCCGCACCGTGAACGGAGCACCTGCTGTGTCTGCACCTCTGGCGAACGCCACCCGTGGGGTCACCCGCGTCCTCATCCTGGCGGACGCGCCGGTCCTGCGCCGCGGGCTGCTGAGCATGGTCAACGAGACCGCCGGGCTGCAGGCCGTGGGCGCTCCCGGCGAGCCGCGTCGCGCCCTGACGCTGGCCGAGACGGCCCGCCCGGACGCCGTCGTCGTCGAGCTGGGCACCGGCGCCCACGGCAACCAGGCCGTGACGCTGAGCGCCTGCCGGGACCTGCGCCGCCGCTACCCGACGATCACCATCGTGGCGCTGGCCACCAGCGACGACCCGGCCGTGGTCAACGAGGCGCTCGCCGCCGGTGTGCGCGGCTACCTGCTGATGAACACCTCGCCGACGCTGCTCGGGTGGGCGGTGCTCGCCGCCCGCGCCGGCCGCACCGTCGTCGACCCGCAGATCCGCCGCACCGAGGGCGAGGTCGTGCCGGTCGGCCGCCCGCTGCAGCCGGAGGTGCCGCTGACCCGCCGCGAGTCCGACGTCCTGGAGGAGCTGCTGCAGGGCCAGTCGAACCGGCAGATCGGCAAGAACCTCTTCATCTCCGAGGACACGGTGAAGTCGCACGTGAAGGCGATCCTCCGCAAGCTCGGCGCCCGCGACCGCGCGCACGCGGTGTCGCTGGTGCTCTCCTCCCGCAACCCCGGTTGCTCCTGCGGCGCGCACGGCCGGTCGCTGGCCGCCAGCGAGCTGTAGCCCCCGATCGGGGTCGGGCGCCTGCTCAACGCGGCGCCCGGCCCGTTCCCCGTCCGGGGCGCTTCCTCCGTCGTCGCCCCGGCAGGCCCCCTGGCCGTTCCCCTCGGCCGGTGCGGGCCACCGCGAGCCGGTGCCTGTTCCCCCAGGCACCGGCTCGCGCCTTTCCGCCCCTCGTTGCCCGACCGCTCCGAGCACCCGTCGTAGGGTCGGGAGGCGATGGCCGCTCGATCCACTCCTCCCCGTTCCGCCCCGACCTCCCGCTCCGCCGCCGCGGATCCGGAGGAGGACCTCTGGCGGATGGAACGCTCCCTGCAGCGGCGCGGCTTCGCCGCGATCGCCGGCGCCGACGAGGCCGGCCGCGGTGCCTGCGCCGGGCCGCTCGTCGCGGCCGCCTGCGTGCTGCCTCCCGGCCGGCGCGGCCGGGTGCCGGGGCTGGCGGACTCCAAGCTGCTGACCGCCGCCAGCCGCGAGCAGGTCTACGCCGAGGTCGTCGACCGGGCGGTGGCCTGGTCGGTGGTGGTCATCCCGGTCGCCGAGCTCGACGCGCGGGGCATGCACGTGACGAACATCGAGGCGCTGCGGCGCGCGGTGAGCGTGCTGGACCCGGCGCCGGACTACGTGCTCAGCGACGGGTTCCCGGTCAACGGCCTGGCCCAGCCGACGCTGGCGGTGTGGAAGGGCGACCGGGTGGCGGCGTGCGTGGCCGCGGCGTCCGTGCTGGCCAAGGTCACCCGGGACCGGATGATGCTGGAGCTGCACGAGCGCTTCCCCGAGTACGGTTTCGCCGAGCACAAGGGCTACATCACCGACGTGCACAGCGCGGCGCTGGACCGGCACGGGCCGTGCGCGGAGCACCGGATGCGGTTCGTGAACGTGGCGCGCGCCCGGGCAGCCCACGCCGCCCGCACCGCGCCGCTGTCCGCTCCTGCGCCGATGGACGATGATGGTCCGGTGCTCGACCCGTCGACCCCCGACCGAACGCCCGGCGCACCCGCCGTGGTCCCGCCGGCCCCCCTGGAGCACGCCCGATGAGCACCGAGGACCTCGAGAAGTACGAGACCGAGATGGAGCTGCAGCTCTATCGCGAGTACAAGGACATCGTCCGCCAGTTCACCTACGTGGTGGAGACCGAGCGGCGGTTCTACCTGGCCAACTCGGTCGACCTGCAGGTGCGCAACGCCGGCGGTGAGGTCTACTTCGAGCTGCGGCTGTCCGACGCGTGGGTGTGGGACATGTACCGGCCGGCCCGGTTCGTGAAGAACGTGCGGGTGGTGACGTTCAAGGACGTCAACGTCGAGGAGCTGGACAAGCCCGACCTCGAGCTCCCGGACAACCCCCGGCTCAGCTGAGCCGCCCGCCTCGTCCGACCAGTGCACCCTGCGCATGCGCGCAGGGTGCACCCGGGAGCGGACCGGGCGCCGCCGGCCGTCCACAGCCCGGGCGGCCGTCCACAACCTGATCGCGGACCTGGCCGGGCGCCGGTCCGCGGCGCGACGGTGGGCCGGTGTCCACGCCAGCCAGCTCCCCGCCACCCGACCAGCGCGCGGCCCTGGGCGCCTACGGCGAGCGGATCGCCGTCCGGGTGCTCACCGACGCCGGCCTGCGCGTCCTCGACCGGAACTGGCGCACCCGCGCCGGTGAGCTCGACCTGGTCGCCCGGGACGACGCGACGATCGTCTTCTGCGAGGTGAAGACCCGCCGCGCCCAGGGCTACGGCCACCCGGTCGAGGCGGTCACCCCGGACAAGCGGCGCCGGCTGCGGGCGCTGGCCCGGGCCTGGCTGGACGCCCACGACGAGCACGCGCCGGACCTGCGGTTCGACGTCATCGGCGTGCTGGTGCCCGGGTCCGGGCGGCCGCGCGTCGTCCACCTGCGGAACGCGTTCTGATGAGCCTCGCGCGGACCTGGTCGGTCGGCCTGGTGGGCGTGCGCGGCGCGCTGGTCGAGGTCGAGGTCGACCTCGCGCCCGGGGTGCCCACGGTGACCCTGGTGGGGCTGCCCGACGCGGTCGTGCGGCAGTCGGTCGACCGGGTGCGGGCCGCCATCGCCAACGGCGGTCACGAGTTCCCGCTGCGCCGGGTCACGATCAGCCTGTCACCGGCCGCGATGCCCAAGCAGGGCAGCGGCTTCGACCTGGCGCTCGCGGTCGCGGTGCTCGCCGCCCGCGGCGTGGTGCCGGCCGAGCGCGTCGAGGAGCTGGTCCTCCTCGGTGAGCTCGGGCTCGACGGTGCGGTGCGGGCCGTCCGCGGGGTGCTGCCCGCGGTGCTGGCCGCCGCCGACGCCGGTCACCGGCGGGTCGTGGTGCCGGCCGACAACGCCGACGAGGCGGCGCTGGTCGCCGGCGTCGAGGTGCTGGCCGCGGCCGGCCTCGGTCAGGTGGTCGCGCACCTCACCGGGAAGGGCGCGGCGCTCCTCCCGCACCGGCGCCGGCCGGCGCCGTCGCAGCCACCAGGGCCCGACCTCGCGGACGTCGTGGGGCAGGCCGCCGGCCGCCGCGCGGTGGAGGTGGCGGCGGCCGGCGGGCACCACCTGTTCCTCACCGGCCCGCCCGGCGCGGGCAAGACCATGCTGGCCGAGCGGTTGCCCGGTCTGCTGCCACCGCTGGACGAGGCGGCGGCGCTCGAGGTCACCGCGATCGCCTCCATCGCCGGCACCCTCCCGCCGGGGGCACCGCTGGTCACCCGGCCGACGTTCGAGGCGCCGCACCACTCGGCGACCATGCCCGCCCTCGTCGGCGGTGGCTCGGGGCAGATCCGACCCGGGGCATTGTCCCGCGCGCACCGCGGGGTCCTGTTCCTCGACGAGGCACCCGAGTTCTCGCGGGCGGTGCTCGACACGCTGCGCCAGCCGCTCGAACGGGGGTCGGTCACGATCCACCGGGCCAGCGGGTCGGCCACCTTCCCGTGCCGCACCCAGCTCGTGCTGGCCGCCAACCCCTGCCCGTGCGCCACCGCCGCCGGCGACACCGCGTGCACGTGCAGCCCGCTGGAGCGCCGCCGGTACCAGGCGCGGCTGTCCGGGCCGCTGCTGGACCGGATCGACCTGCGGGTCGACCTGCCGCCGGTCACCCGGGCCGCCTGGCTGGACGACGCGGGCACGCCCGAGCCGACGGCGGCGGTCGCGGCCCGGGTCGCAGCCGCCCGGGCCGCCGCGGCCGAGCGGTTCGCCGGCACCGGGCTCCAGCTGACCAGCCAGCTGCCCGGCCGGCTGCTGCGCGAGCGGTGGCCGGTGCCCCGGGCGGCGCTGGCGCTCGCCGAACGGGCCCTGGAACGCGGCGCGCTGTCGGTCCGCGGCTTCGACCGGGTGCTCCGGGTGGCGTGGACGCTGAGCGACCTGGCAGGCCGCACGGTGCCGGGACCCGACGAGGTCGCCGAGGCGCTGGGCATGCGGCTGCAGCGGGTGGCGGCATGACCGGGCCGGGAGTCGCCGACCCGGCGGTCCGCCAGGCCCGCGCGTGGCTCACCCGGGCGCTGGAACCGGGCTCGGTCGACGCCTGGCAGTACGTCGAGGAGGCGGGGCCCGTGGTCGCCGTCGACGCGCTGCGCGCCGGCAGCGCGCCGCCGGCGGTGCAGGCGCTGGTCGGCACCCGCGCCGGGGAGGACACGTCCGCCGACGACCTGTGGCGGGCCGAGCGCTGCGGTGCCCGGCTGGTCGTCCCCGAGGACGACGAGTGGCCGCGGTACGCCCTGCACTGCCTCACCCTGGCCGCGGCCCAGCAGGCCGCCGACCGGTCCGACGGGGCGAAGGCCGTGGACCGGACCAGGTCGCTGGTCCCGCCGCTGGCGCTCTGGGTGCGCGGCGACGCCCGCCTGGACGACACCGTCGACCGGTCGGTCGCCCTGGTGGGCAGCCGCGCGTCGACCGCCTACGGCGAGCACGTCGCCGCCGAGGTCGCCCACGGGCTGGGGGAGCGCGGCTGGACGACGGTCTCCGGTGGCGCCTTCGGCATCGACGCTGCCGCGCACCGCGGTGCGCTGGCTGCGGGTGGCCCGACGGTGGCCGTGCTCGCCTGCGGCGTCGACCGGGCCTACCCGGCGGGCCACTCGGCGCTCTTCGCCCGCATCAGCGACGGCGGTCTGCTGGTCAGCGAGTGGCCACCGGGATGCGCGCCGC
This sequence comes from Modestobacter sp. NPDC049651, assembly GCF_040659695.1. NCBI lineage: Bacteria > Bacillati > Actinomycetota > Actinomycetes > Geodermatophilales > Geodermatophilaceae > Modestobacter > Modestobacter sp. NPDC049651. Next base: position 43,202 of record NZ_JBFAOG010000022.1, on the reverse strand, counting down.
TGCGGCACCGGTTCCTGGTCCGCAACCGGCTGATCGCCGGGCTCACCCGGGGCACCGTCGTGGTCGAGGCCGCGGCCCGGTCCGGCGCGCTGGCCACCGCGCACCGGGCCCGCGACCTCGGCCGCACGGTGATGGCGGTCCCGGGGCCGGTCACGAGCGCGATGTCGGTGGGCTGCCACCAGCTGCTGCGCGACCGCGAGCAGGGGGACGAGCAGCGCGCGGCGCCGGTGCTGGTCGCCTCGGCCGCCGACGTGGTCGAGACCGTGGGCCGGCTCGGCGACGACCTGGCACCGCTGCCCGACCGGCCCGGCGATCCGCGCGACGAGCTCAGCGACCTGGCGCGGCGGGTGCTCGACGCCTGCCCGGTGCGCCGCGGGGTGCCGCCCGAGCGGCTGGCCTCGGTGGCCGGGGTGGCGGTCGTCGACGTGCTGCGGGTGCTGCCGGCGCTGGAGCTGGCCGGGCTGGTCGAGTGGACCGGCACCGGCTGGCGGATCGCACCGCCGCCGACGGCCGAGGAACGACCGGGACCGGGGCGGGGAAAGGGCTGACCGGTCGGGTGCGACCGGTGCTCCGGCGCGTCCGGTTGACCCGCCGGGCCGCGCAACGGACAGTCGCCCCGTGGTCGCCGGGACAGCAGAGCTGCGCGCCGCGCTGCCGGCTGCCCTGGCCGAGTCGCTCGACGCCTGGGAGGAACACCTCCGGCTGCAGCGCGACCTCTCCGACCACACCGTGCGCGGTTACGTCGGTGACGTCGTGTCGCTGCTGGACCACCTCGTCCGGCGCAGCGGCGCGACCCCGGCCGACCTCGACCTCGCCACCCTGCGCAGCTGGCTGGCCCAGGGCCGCACCCGCGGCGACAGCCGGGCCACCACCGCCCGGCGGGCCGCGTCGGCCCGGTCGTTCACCGCCCACCTCAAGCGCACCGGCCAGGTGGCCGAGGACGCCGGCCTCCGGCTGGCCAGCCCCAAGGCGCACCGCACCCTGCCCGGCGTGCTCGCCGCCGACCAGGCCCGCACGGTGCTCGAGCAGGCGGAGGAGCGGGTGGCCGGCGCCGCCGACGACCCGGCCGAGGCCGCCGTCCGGCTGCGCGACGCGCTGGTGCTCGAGCTGCTCTACGCCAGCGGCATCCGGGTCGGCGAGCTCGTCGGCCTCGACGTCGACGACGTCGACCGCGGCCGGCGCCTGCTGCGCGTGCTGGGCAAGGGCCGCAAGGAGCGCAGCGTCCCGTTCGGCGCCCCCGCGGCGGCGGCGCTGGACGCGTGGCTGACCCGCGGCCGGCCCCAGCTGGCCACCGACCGCAGCGGCCCGGCGCTGCTGCTGGGCGTGCGCGGCGCCCGGCTCGACCCGCGCGAGGCCCGGCGGGTGGTGCACGCCGCCATGGCGGACACCCCCGGCGCCCCCGACATCGGGCCGCACGGGCTGCGGCACTCGGCGGCGACGCACGTGCTGGAGGGCGGCGCCGACCTGCGGTCGGTCCAGGAGCTGCTCGGGCACGCTAGCCTCGCCACCACGCAGGTCTACACGCACGTGACCGTCGAGCGGCTCCGTGCGGTGCACGCGCAGGCACACCCGCGGGCATGACGACCAGCAAGGACTTCCTGCGCGCCGCAGCACGCGGCGCACGAGCAGGGCACGGAGAACGGGGAACGACGGTGCGGAGGCGGACCGGTGTCTGAGGCGACTGTCCACCAGCAGGAGACCGGGGAGGACCCCGACGCCGTCGTGGCCGACCTCTGGGCCCGGTACGTCGTGGACCGGGACTCCGCGCTGCGCGACCGGCTGATCCTGCACTACGCGCCGCTGGTGAAGTACGTCGCCGGCCGGGTCGGCAGCGGTCTGCCCGCGCACGTCGAGCAGGCCGACCTGGTCTCCTACGGCACCTTCGGGCTCATCGACGCGATCACCCGCTTCGAGCCGTCGCGGGAGATCAAGTTCGAGAGCTACGCGATGTCCCGCATCCGCGGCGCGATCATCGACGAGCTGCGCTCCACCGACTGGATCCCGCGCTCGGTGCGGATGAAGGCCCGCCAGTTCGAGCGCACCATCGCGGCGCTGGAGGCCAAGCTGCAGCGCAACCCCTCCGAGGAGGAGATCGCCGCCGAGATGGAGATGGACGTCGAGGACGTCCGGAAGTTCCTCGGCCAGCTCTCCCTGGTCAACGTGGTGGCGCTGGACGAGCTGCTCGTCGACGACGACGGCTCCGCACCGCGGCTGGTCGACACGCTGCAGGACTCCCAGGCCCTCGACCCGCAGGCCATGGCCGAGCACGGTGAGGCCCGCCAGCTGCTGGCCCGCGCGGTGGAGCAGCTGCCCGACCGGGAGAAGGTCGTGGTGAGCCTCTACTACTTCGAGGGGTTGACCCTGGCCGAGATCGGCCGGGTGCTGAGCGTCACCGAGAGCCGGATCTGCCAGCTGCACACCAAGGCCGTGCTGCACCTGCGCACCAAGCTCGCCGACATCGCCTGACGGCGGCGGCATGACCCGGCCCCGGGCGGGCGGCCCGGCTCAGCCGCCCGCCCGCCCGGGGCCGGTCGGGTCAGGCCCCGGGCCCGTCCGCGGGGGAGGGTGCCTCGTCGTCGCCGGGCAGGGGACCCAGCAGCGGCTGCGCCGTGGGCGGGTTGCGGTGGCCCTCCTGCCAGGGCAGCAGCCCGGTGGAGTCCGGCCACACCAGCTGCAGCGCCTCGACCGGCCGCCCGTAGAACTGCTCGGCGACGGTCAGCCGCTCGGCATCGGTGACGGCGAGGAAGACCACCGGCGAGTCCACGTCGGTGAGCACGGTCGTGGCGGCACCGGGGGTGAACCGGGCGCCGGCCGTGATCGCCCGGCCGGCCAGGTTGAGGTACTTCTCCCCGGCCTCGAACGGCAGCCCGGTCACGATGACCTCCGGGTGGCCGCCCGCGGTCAGCCCGACGGTGTGCGAGTACCGCGCGCCGGCGGCACCGCCCCCGCCGTGCACCACGGCCCAGCCGAACCGGTCGATGACGCCCTGCAGGTCCCGGCGGACCTGGGCCGCCGCGGCGTCGGAGCCGCTGAGGTCGGCCTCGGTCGGGAGACCGGTGGCCCCCGGGACCGCCGGGCTGCCGGGCTGCTCGGCCGGGATCTCCTGCTTGCGCTTGCGTCGGAACCGCACGCCCCGACCGTAGCCGGGACCGGGCCCCGTCCCACGGCAGCAGGCGCACGCGTGGCGGGCGCAGCAGGGTGAGCGGGTCCAGGTACACCTCCCCGCGCCGGACGCCCCAGTGCAGGCACGCCCCGGCCGGGCACCCGCTGTGCCCGGCGACCAGCACGCCCAGCGGGCTGCCGCGCGCCACCGGCTGACCCGCGGCCACCGCCGGCTGCACCGGCTCGTACGTCGTCCGCAGGCCGTCGGGGTGCTGCACGCTCACCACCGGCCGGCCGGCGACCGTCCCGGCGAACGCGACGGTGCCCGCGCCCGCGGCCAGCACCGGCCCGCCGGCGGCCCCGGCCAGGTCGACACCGCGGTGGCCGGCCGCGTACGGACCGCCGGGCACGTCGAAGCCGCGGGTCACCGGCGGGGGGCCGGCCAGCGGCCAGGTCCACAACGCCACGGGCACCGGCACCGGCACCGGCACGGCGGACGCCGCGGCGGCCGGGGGAGCGGCCAGCAGCAGGAGCGAGGCCAGGCAGAGGACGCGGATCAGCACACCGGGGAGCCTCGCCCGCGGCGGCGGCCGAGGACGGTCCGTGACGGGAGCTGTGGACGGGACGACCGGCTGGGGACGCCGGGTGAGGCGCCGCGCACCGACGACGTATGCTGGGCGTGCGGTCTGCCAGCGGCAGGCCGACTTCGCGTGTCCTGATCCCGCCGCCGCTCCCCGCGGCGCGGGGCAGCCGCCTCCTCGGTCCCGTCCCCGGACGGGCGGACGGGGCTGCTGGACACCAGGGCGGTGCACCACCCGGTGCCCGCGACAACCGAGGAGCGCGGCCCACCGGGTCGCGCCTGCACAGAAGGGCTGACACGTGGCCGTCGTCAGCATGAAGAACCTGCTCGACAGCGGGGTCCACTTCGGGCACCAGACCCGTCGCTGGAACCCGAAGATGAAGCGCTTCATCTTCACCGAGCGCAACGGCATCTACATCATCGACATCCAGCAGACCCTGGGCTACATCGACCAGGCCTACGAGTTCGTGAAGCAGACGGTCGCCCACGGCGGCACGATCCTGTTCATCGGCACGAAGCGCCAGGCCCAGGAGGTCATCGCCGAGCAGGCGCAGCGCGTCGGGATGCCCTACGTCAACCAGCGCTGGCTGGGCGGCATGCTCACCAACTTCTCGACCGTCCACAAGCGCCTGCAGCGCCTCAAGGAGATCGAGGACATGGAGCAGACCGGTGTGCTGGTCAGCCTGTCCAAGAAGGAGCAGCTGGTCCTCTCCCGCGAGAAGGCCAAGCTGGACCGCTCCCTCGGCGGCATCCGCGACATGCAGAAGATCCCCAGCGCCGTCTGGATCGTGGACACCAAGAAGGAGCACATCGCCGTCGGCGAGGCTCGCAAGCTGAACATCCCGGTCGTCGCGATCCTCGACACCAACTGCGACCCCGACGAGGTCGACTACAAGATCCCGGGCAACGACGACGCGATCCGCTCGACCGCGCTGCTCACCCGCGTGATCGCCGACGCCGTCGCCGAGGGCCTCATGGCCCGCTCCGCCGCGCAGGCCAACGCCGGGCGCAGCGAGGACGGCGCCCCGGCCGGTGCCGAGGCCGAGCCGCTGGCCGACTGGGAGCGCGAGCTGCTGACCGGCCAGTCCGGCGACGCCGCCGCCACCCCGCTGCCGGAGACCCCGGCCGAGGCCCCGACGGTCACCGCCGACGAGGTCGCCCCGGTCGAGGGCGTGCCCGCCACGGGCAGCACCGAGACCGGCACCCAGGGCGCCCAGAACGGCTGACGCTCCGGCGCCGCTCCTCCCGCTCGCGCGGTGAGGGGCGGCGCCGCCGCGTGCCCGGCCCCGGCCGGGCCCTCCGAACGCCGCGGGGCGGCTTCCGCCCCGCACCACCACCACCACCCAGAGGAAGTGACATGCCCGCCTTCACCGCAGCTGACGTGAAGCGCCTCCGCGACGCCACCGGCGCCGGCATGATGGACGCCAAGAAGGCCCTGACCGAGGCCGACGGCGAGTACGACAAGGCCATCGAGCTCCTCCGCGTCAAGGGCGCCAAGGACGTCGGCAAGCGCCTCGAGCGCTCGACGACCAACGGCATCGTCGTGAGCAAGCACGGCGCGCTGCTCGAGCTCGACTGCGAGACCGACTTCGTCGCGAAGAACGCCGAGTTCGTCGCGCTGGCCGAGCGCCTGCTCGAGATCGCCATCGAGCAGAGCCCGGCCGACGTGTCGGCGCTGCTGGCCGTCGAGGTCGACGGCCAGACCGTCGAGAAGCTGATCGAGGGCGAGTCGGCCCGCATCGGCGAGAAGCTGGTCCTCTCGCGGTTCGCCCTCTTCGAGGGTCCGACCGCGGTGTACCTGCACAAGCGCGCCACCGACCTGCCCCCGGCCATCGGTGTCGCGGTGCAGTACCGCGGTGGCAGCGAGGACGCCGCGCGCTCGCTGGCGATGCACATCGCCGCCGCGCGCCCGCGGTACCTCTCCCGCGAGGAGGTGCCGGCCGAGGCCGTCGACACCGAGCGCCGGGTCGCCGAGCAGACCGCCAAGGAGGAGGGCAAGCCCGAGCAGGCGATCTCCAAGATCGTCGAGGGTCGGGTCAACGCCTACTACAAGGACTTCGTCCTCCTCGAGCAGCCGTCGATCACCGAGCCCAAGCGCACCGTGCAGCAGGTCATCGGCGACGCCGGCCTGGTCGTCGACCGGTTCGCCCGCTTCGAGGTCGGCCAGGCCTGAGCCAGGCCCCCAGCACGCCACCATCGGCCCCGCCCCCTCCCGGGACGGGGCCGATGGTCTGCCCGGGGCCGGCAGCGGGAGACCCGCGGCGGCCCATGGGGCAGGATCGATCCACCGACACGGAACCAGGGGAAGCCAGTGAGTGACACGACGGCCACGACGCCGGAGGGCGTGCTCTTCGAGCCCGCGACCCTCACCTCGAACGACGGGCGGGGCTACCGGCGGGTGCTGCTGAAGCTCTCCGGTGAGGCCTTCGGCGGCGGCGGTGTCGGCGTCGACTCGGCGATCGTCTCCAGCATCGCCCAGGAGCTGGCCGACGTCGTCCACGGCGGCACGCAGGTGGCCGTCGTCGTCGGTGGCGGCAACTTCTTCCGCGGCGCCGAGCTCGCCCAGGCCGGCATGGACCGCCGGCACGCCGACTACATGGGCATGCTGGGCACGGTCATGAACGCGCTGGCCCTGCAGGCCTTCTGCGAGCAGGTCGGCCTGGAGACCCGGGTGCAGACCGCCATCACCATGGGCCAGGTCGCCGAGCCCTACATCCCGCGCAAGGCCGTCCGGCACCTGGAGAAGGGCCGGCTGGTCATCTTCGGCGCGGGTGCGGGCATGCCCTACTTCTCCACCGACACGGTGGCGGCGCAGCGGGCGCTGGAGATCGGCTGCCAGGTGCTGCTCATGGCGAAGAACGGCGTCGACGGCGTCTACGACGACGACCCGCGCACCAACCCGGCGGCCACCATGTACACCGACCTGGACTACGCCACCGTGCTGGCCGACCAGCTCAAGGTCGCCGACGCCACGGCCATCAGCCTCTGCATGGACAACCGCATGCCGATCGTCGTGTTCAACCTGCTGAAGGACGGCAACATCGCGCGCGCCGTCGCAGGTGAGAGGATCGGGACACTGATCAGCTGACCGGCCGGAGCGGCCGGACCCCGGTGCCGGGTGGCACCAGCACTGCAGCGCACGGCGGCACCTGCCGCAGGAGGAGAGGAACCCCCGTGATCGACGACACCCTGCTCGACGCCGAGGAGCGGATGGACAAGGCGCTGTCGGTCGCCCGGGAGGACCTCGGGTCGGTCCGCACCGGCCGGGCGACCCCCTCGATCTTCAACCGGATCACGGTCGACTACTACGGCGCCTACACCCCGGTGCCGCAGATGGCCTCGATCACCGTGCCCGAGGCGCGGATGGCGGTCATCAAGCCCTACGACATGGGCCAGCTGCAGGCCATCGAGCGCGCCATCCGCGACTCCGACCTGGGCGTCAACCCCACCAACGACGGCACGATCATCCGCGTGGTCTTCCCGCAGCTGACCGAGGAGCGCCGCCGCGACCTGGTCAAGCAGGCCCGGTCGAAGGGCGAGGACGCCAAGGTGGCCATCCGCAACATCCGCCGCCGCGCCAAGGAGGAGCTCGACCGCATCGGCAAGGACGGCGAGGCCGGCGAGGACGAGGTCCGCCGCGCGGAGAAGGAGCTCGACGACCTCACCGCGCAGCACGTGGCGAGCATCGACGAGGCGATGAAGAACAAGGAGTCCGAGCTCCTCGAGGTCTGACCCACCACCGGAACCGCGACCATGCCCCGCTTCCTGCACCGGCCCGAACCGCTCGGTTCGGGCCGTCGGGCTGCCCGCGGCCGGGCCGGTCTGGCCGAGCCCGGCGACGACGTGCCGAGCGCGCACGGCGACGGGCCGGACGACGCCCCGGCGACCGGTCAGGTGACCCGGGTGGGCCCCCCGCCCCCGGTGCCGCCGCCCTCGCGGCCGGCGCCCGGCGTGCGCCCGCCGGCGCCCGCGCCGGAGCCGGACGAGGCGGTGCCGCCCACCGGTGAGCTGCCGCTCGCCGCGGCCGGCCTGCCCGTGGTGCCCCCGCTCGACGGGATCGCCGCCGAGCAGCCGCTGGCGCCCACCCCCGACGCGCCGGCCCCGGCGGCCGGGCCGGTCCCGCCGGTCAAGGCCACCGGCCGGGCGGGGCGCGACCTCGGCTCGGCGATCGGCGTCGGCCTGGGGCTCGGTGCGGTCATCCTCGCCGCGCTGCTGGTCTGGCGACCGGCCTTCCTGGTGGTCATCTCGGCCGCGGTGCTGGTCGCCATTTGGGAGCTGACCGGCGCGCTGGGCAAGGGCGGTCACCGCCCGCCGCGGGTGCCGCTGCTGGTCGGCGCGGTGGCGATGGTGGCGCTGGCCTGGACGCGCGGCGGCTCCGGCCTCGTCGTCGGCTTCCTGCTCACCGTCTTCGCGGTCCTGCTGTGGCGGCTCGGCGACGGCCCCGCCCGGTACCTCGACGACGCGGCGACCGCCGTCTTCGTCGCCTTCTACATCCCGCTGCTGGCCGGGTTCGCGGTCCTGCTGCTGGTGCCCGACGACGGCGCCGCCCGGGTGCTCACCTTCATCGCGACGGTGGTCTGCAGCGACGTCGGCGGCTACGCGGCCGGCGTGCTGTTCGGCAGGCACGCGATGGCGCCGACGGTCAGCCCGAAGAAGTCCTGGGAGGGGCTGGGCGGCTCGGTCGCGGCCTGCGTGCTCATCGGCACGCTGGTGGTCACGCTGACGTTCCACGGTCCCTGGTGGGGCGGCGCCCTCTACGGCGTGGCGATCGCGCTGACCGCGACCGCCGGTGACCTCGGGGAGTCGCTGATCAAGCGCGACCTCGGCATCAAGGACATGGGCACGATCCTCCCCGGCCACGGCGGGATCATGGACCGGATGGACTCGCTGCTGCCCTCCGCGGCGATCGCCTACCTCATCCTGTCGGCGGTCGTCCCGGCCTGACGCCGTCCGCCCGGGTGACGTCCCAGGTCCGGCCGACGACGGCGAAGCCCCGGCGGGCGTACCAGCCGCGCGGCCAGTCCTCCTCCGCCGCCTGCAGCACCACCAGGTCGCAGCCGGCCGCACCGGCCAGCTCCAGGCAGCGGGCGAGCACCGCGTCGCCGTGCCCGCGGCCCCGCGCCGCCGGGTCGGTGAGCACGGACTCCACCGCGGCGGTCGCGCCGTCGATCCGCAGCTGACCGGCGGCGACCACCTGCCCGGCCTCGCGGACGGCGACGTCCAGGACCCGGACGACGGCGTCGGACCGGTGCTCCCGGCCCACCAGCTGGCCCACCACCTGGTCGAGGTCCGGGGTGCCGGCGAGCTCCCGGCGCCACGACCGCTGCCACACCGCGTGCACCTCCCGCTCGGCGACCACCTCCGCGGGACCGGCGGCGGCGGGGAACGGCGCCCAGCGGGCCATGACCACGGCGGCGGAGACGTCCCACCCACGCCCTGCCAGGACGTCGGCCACGGGTCCTGCCTCCGGGTGCAGCAGCGCCGCCGCCGGCGCCGGCCAGCCGAGGTCGGCCGCCAGCCGGGGGAGGAGGTCCTCGACCGCGCCGGCCTCGACCGGCGTGGTGAGCAGCGCCCGGTTGTCGTCCCGCGACGCCGCCCAGGCCGGATCGGCCACGGCGAACCCGCCCGGCACGTCGACCACCGTGCCGGCCCGGCGCACCGGCAGCGAGACGGCCAGCGCCCGGTGCCGCGCGGCGGCGTCCCCGGGCGCGGGCAGCTCGGGCGTCCGGTCCGGGCGCCACGGGACGACGCCGACGACCGCGCCGACCGGGAGCTCGCCGTACAGGTGCGGGAACCGCATCGCCGCCGGATCGCCGGGGACGCCGGGCTCCCAGCGCACCGGCGCGGTCAGCCGGGCCGGGTCGACGACCAGCAGGACGACGTCGCGGCGGCCGGCGAAGAGCCGCTCCGCCGGCAGGTGCACCTGGCCGGGCGCGGACAGGTGCACGAAGCCGGCGTCGGCCAGCGACGGCGGTCGCAGCGCTCCGGCGTCCAGCGCCGCGCGCCACTCGCCGGGGGTGCTGAGGTGCACGAGCAGGTCGGCCACGACCCCAGCCAACCGGGTGCGCCGGACCGCCGGGCGGCGGGGTGGCAGCATCGCGGACCGATGAGCGAGCACCAGGGTGAGGCCGGCCCCACCGAGTGGGGCGAGTCGGTCGGGGTCGGGCCGTGGGCCGGTCCCTGGCCGGCGGACCCCCGGTACGACCCGGAGCTGCTCGCTGCCGGCGACCGGCGCAACGTCGCCGACCGGTACCGCTACTGGACGGTCGAGGCCGTCGTCGCCGACCTCGACCGCCGACGGCACCCCTTCCACGTGGCCATCGAGAACTTCGGTCACGACCTCAACATCGGGACCGTGGTGCGGACGGCGAACGCCTTCCTGGCCGCCGAGGTGCACGTGGTCGGTCGGCGGCGCTGGAACCGGCGCGGGGCGATGGTCACCGACCGGTACCAGCACCTGCGCCACCACCCCGACGTCGGTGCGCTGGCCGGCTGGGCGACCGCCGCCGGGGTGCCGCTGGTGGCGGTGGACAACGGGCCCGGCGCCGTGCCGCTGGAGACGACGTCGCTGCCGCGCGCGTGCGTGCTGCTCTTCGGCCAGGAGGGCCCGGGGCTGACCCCGGAGGCCCGGGCGGCGGCGCAGTTGACGGTGTCGATCGCCCAGTTCGGGTCGACCCGGTCGCTCAACGCGGGGGTCGCCGCGGGCATCGCGATGCACGCCTGGGTGCGGGAGCACGCGGCCCCGCCGACGTGACCTGATCGATCGGCCGCGCCTCCCCGATCCGCGGGGTTCGATCCGGCAGCATGGCGTTTCGGCTCCGTTGCGTTGACGGGCGATCACCGTCGGTGGTTGCGAGGCGGAGTCGTCGACCCAGCCGGGAGGAGGCAGGAGCCGTGGTGACCAACCGATCGAGGGGCGACCGCCGTTCCCGCTCCCTGCCCGGCATCCCCACGCCCCGGCCCGTGCCGCCGCTGCACCCACCGGTCGTCGACGGACCGCCCGAGGAGGTCCGCGCCGCCGTGCCGCAGCCGCGGGCCGAGGAGGTCGCCGTCGACGAGTCGGGGCTCGGGGACGCCCTCGAGATCGCCGTCCCGGTGCCGGCGGACTGGCAGGAGGCGCTGCTCCCGCAGTGGCTGGCCGGCGAGGTCGCCCGGTACGAGGCGGACCTGGTCGGCGACGCAGCCGCCGCACCCCGCACCGACCCGGCGCCCCCGCCGGCGGATGCCCCGCTGCCCGCCGTCGTCCCCGCGATCGTCGAGTCCGCTCCCGCGCCGGCCGTCGTCGCCGCGCCGGAACCGGCCTGGCCCGCCCCGGTGGCCGCGCCGGCGCCCGAGCCGGCACCCGGACCGGTCGACGCCCCCGAGCAGTGGCCCACCACGCCCGCCGTCCCGGTCGCGGTCGCAGTCGCAGTCGACGAGCCGCACCCGCCCCTCGACCGGCCGCTGGTCGACCAGCCCTGGCCGCTGGCCACCTCCGCGGTCCTCGCGGCGCCGGCCGCCGCCCCGGGAACGGCCGAGCTCCCGCCGATCTGGACGGACACGCCGCGCACCTCCGCGTCGTCGACCCGGCGCCCGGCGCCCGTGGAGCCGCCGCTCGCCGTCACGGCCCCCGTGCCGCCGCGCCGCCGGGCGCGGGTGCTGGTGCCGCTGGCGCTGCTGGTGGTCGGTGGCATCGCCACGGCCTCGGTCCTGGCCTCCGGAGGCGAGCGGGCCACGCCTGCGGCCGCCGTCCGCGCCGACCAGGAGACGGCCACCGCGGCCCCGACCTCGCCCGCCCGCCGCCCCGCTCCGACCCCGGCCGCGCCCACGGCCCCGTCGTCCGCCGTCGCGACCTCGGCGGCACCGTCGTCGGTGGAGCTGGTCCCCGCGGGTGCCGGGACCGCCGTGCCGGGGACCCGCACCGAGACGGCCGCCGCCCGGCTCGCCCGGGTGCGGGTCCCCAGCACCACCCCGGCGACCGCCCCGGCCGCGCCGTCGGGCGCCACGCCGTCGAGCACGCCGCCGTCGAGCACCACGCCGTCGAGCGCGCCGCCGGCGTCCGCCGTCCCGACCGTGGTGCCGTTCGACCCGTCCGAGGACCTGCTCCGCGCCGCCGACCCCGCGGCCGGCAACTACCCGGACAGCGACGGCCAGCCCCTCCCGACCGGGCAGGCCCCGCCGACCACCGGCACCGACGCGCCCTCCGGCGACGGCGCCGGCGGCGGGGGAGACGCCTGCGCGACCCCGCCCGCCGGCGGCACCGGGCCGGGCAGCGGGGGCGGCGCCCCGGCGGGCGCGACCTCCGCCGAGCCGGCCACCACGCCCGGGGCGACCGCTGCGCCCGGCGGGGACGCGACCCCGTCGTCCACCACGGACACGCCGCCGGCGACGGCCACCCCGACGGGCGGCCCGGCGCCCTGCGCCGGCTGAGCGCCCCCACGGGAGCGAACTCACGTCCCGGCCCGCCCCGGGACCCGGTGCGGGTGGGACGATGGACGGTGCCATGACTGCCCTGCCGCTCGTCTTCGACGCCCCGCGCCGCGCCGCCAAGCCGCCGCGCCACCTCGCCGACCTCACCCGGGAGGAGGCGCGGGCCGCCGTCACCGAGCTCGGCCACCCTGCCTTCCGCGCCGACCAGCTGTCCCGGCACTTCTACGCCGGGGTCACCGACCCGGCGGCGATGACCGACCTGCCGGCCGCGGCCCGGGCCGACCTCGTCGACGCGATGCTCCCGGGCCTGCTCACCCTCGTGCGGCACCAGTCCGCCGACGGCGGCCGCACCCGCAAGTCGCTGTGGCGCCTGCACGACGGCGCACTGGTCGAGAGCGTGCTCATGCGCTACCCCGACCGGGCCACCGTCTGCATCTCCAGCCAGGCCGGCTGCGGCATGGCCTGCCCGTTCTGCGCGACCGGCCAGAGCGGTCTCACCCGCAACCTGTCGGCGGCCGAGATCATCGCCCAGGCCGTCGCCGCTGCCGCGGCGATGGCCAACGGCGAGATCCCCGGCGGCCCCGGCCGGCTGTCCAACGTGGTCTTCATGGGCATGGGCGAGCCGCTGGCCAACTACGCCCGGGTGCGCAAGACCCTCGACGCGCTGCTCACGCCGGCGCCGCACGGTCTCGGGCTGTCCCAGCGGTCGGTCACCGTCTCCACCGTCGGGCTCGCGCCGGCGATCCGCCGGCTCACCGACGAGGGGCTCAACATCACGCTCGCGGTGAGCCTGCACGCGCCGGACGACGAGCTGCGCGACACCCTGGTGCCGATCAACACCCGCTGGAAGGTGGCCGAGGTGCTCGCGGCCGCCGACGACTACGCGAAGCGCACCGGACGCCGCTACTCGATCGAGTACGCGCTCATCCGCGACGTCAACGACCAGCCGTTCCGCGCCGACCTGCTGGGGAAGCTGCTGCGGGACCGGCTCGCGCACGTCAACCTGATCCCGCTGAACCCGACCCCGGGGAGCAAGTGGGACGCCAGCCCGCTGCCGGCCCAGGCCGAGTTCGTCGCCCGGCTGCGGGCCGCCGGGGTGCCCACCACGGTCCGCGACACCCGCGGGTCGGACATCGACGGCGCGTGCGGGCAGCTCGCCGCCGCTGACCAGGTCGACGGCGTGCCGAGCGTCGCCGTCGCCGTCCCGTCGGTGGAGGAGGGCGTACCGCTCGGCGCGGAGTCGGACCAGTCGTGACCGCCGAGGGCCGGCTGGAGGCGCCCGAGGCGCACGAGCACACGCACGCCGACGTCTCCGGCGGCTGGCTGCGGGCCGCGGTCTTCGGCGCGATGGACGGCCTGGTCACCAACACCGCCCTGGTCGCCGGCGTCGGTGGCGGCGGGGCCTCGTCGCACGCGGTCGTCCTGTCCGGCGTGGCCGGCCTCGCCGCAGGCGCCATCTCGATGGCGCTGGGCGAGTACACGTCGGTGAGCACCCAGAACGAGCAGCTCGACCTCGAGGTCGACAAGGAGCGCCGGGAGCTGCGGCTCAACCCCGCGGGGGAGCAGGCGGAGCTCGCCGAGCTGTGGGAGGCCCGCGGGCTGCAGCCCGAGCTGGCCGCGGCGGTCGCCGAGCAGCTGTCCCGCGACCCGGAGCAGGCGCTGCGGGTGCACGCGCTCAACGAGCTGGGTCTCGACCCCGACGACAAGCCCTCACCGATGACGGCGGCCGTCTCGTCGTTCATCTGCTTCGCCGTGGGCGCGGTGATCCCGCTGCTGCCCTACCTGCTCGGTGCGCCGCTGCTGTGGCTGGCGCTGCTGAGCGGCGGTGCCGGGCTGGTGGCGGCCGGGGCGATCTCCGCCCGGTTCACGCCCCGCCCGTGGTGGTCCGCGGGTCTGCGGCAGCTCGTCTTCGGCGCCGTCGCCGCGGGCGCGACCTACCTGATCGGGACGGCGATCGGCGTCGGCACCGGCTGACCCGTCAGCGGTCGCAGGACATCCCGGCCGCGGCGACCGCCTCGCGGGTGGCGTCGGTCGGCAGCCGCATCAGCGTGGAGTTGACCGGCTCGCCGACGGGCAGCACGGGGACGCCGGCCAGGTCGGTGCGCGCCAGGCCGGCCAGGTCGGTCAGGGAGGTGCCCTCGTCGACGGTGACGGCCCCGGCGCCGGCCCAGGCCAGCCGCTGCAGGCGCAGCGGCGAGCGGAGGCTCGCGCGGCCGGCCTGGGCCACCGCGGAGAGCACGGTGCCGGCCTCGTCGGCGCGGCCGTCGGGGTCGACGACGGCGTCCGCCCACTGCCCGTCGACCAGGTGCTGGGGGTGGCGCGAGCGCACCATCGCCAGCGCGGTGGCGCCGTCGACGCGCTGGCGGCCGGCGCGGGGGAGCAGCAGGCTCGCCCCGGGGTCGCGGACGGGTTCGGGGACGTCGACCTCCACGCCGCCGACCGCGTCGACGACGGCGGCGAAACCCGCCAGGTCGACGGTGGCCAGGTGGTCGGTGGGAATGCCGAGCCGGCAGAGCGCGTCGACGGTCGCCTGGGGGCCGTCGAGCCAGGTCAGCGCCAGCCGCCGGGGACGCCCCCCGCCGCCGATGGTCAGGTCACGGGGGACCGAGAAGGCGGTGGTCGCGCCGGACCCGGAGCGGTGCACGACGAGGACGACGTCGGCGCGTTCGCCGGGCACCTGGTCGGTGGTCCCGAACTGGGCGCTGGACGTGCCGGCGGGCAGGTCGGCGCGGGAGTCGAGGCCGACGACGACCCAGGTGGTGCCGGGACCGGGGCGGGGATCGACGGCGATGCGGTCGATCCGCCCGGCGACGAGTGCGGCGTCGGCACCCAGGGCGACGGCGAGGAGGAGCGCCAGGAGCGCGACGGCCGCGCCGACGCGGCCCCGGCGCGTGCGGGGCACCAGCCGGCGCCCCGCACGCGGCGGACGCCGGCCAGGAGTGTCCTGGCCGGCGTCCGTCGTGGTGCTGGTGGTCATGCTCAGGCCTGCGCAGCCCCCGTGCGGCGGCGACGGCCGACGACCAGGGCGCCGGCGCCGGCGGCGAGCAGGACGGTGCCGCCGATGAGCGGCAGCTTGACGTCGGCACCGGTGTAGGCCAGGGCCTTGCCGTCCTTGGTGAGGGTCAGCGGGTCCTCGAAGTAGCTGCCCTTGTCGCCGGTGTAGGCGAGGGTGTGGTTGCCCAGCGGGGTGCCGGCCGGGATGGTGAACTCGGCGGTCACCACGCCGTTGGCGTCAGCGGTGAAGGTGCCCAGCTCGACGGGGGTCGAGTGGAGGACCAGGGTGACCTTCTCGAAGGGCTTGAAGCCCTTGAGGACCTTGACGACCTTCTGGCCCGGGGCTGCGGCGTTGCCGGTGGTCTTGGCGGTCGTGGTGCTGGCGATGCCCGGGGTGTTGGGCTTCGCGCCCGGCTTGAACTCGGCCGGGGCGGTCGAGGTCGGGGCCGGGGTGGTCGGGGCCGGGGCCGGGACCGGCTTGCCGTCCGCGGTCACCGTGATCGTCAGCTTGTTGTAGTCGAAGCCGTCGGTGTACTGGTCGCAGTAGACGACGTAGGTGTAGCTGCCCAGGTCCTCCGGCGCCTGCTCGGTCAGCGTCCAGGTGCCGTCGGCGTTGCTGTCGGCACCGTCGCCCCAGCCCGGCTCGTCGACGTCGGGGACGAAGCCCACGAAGGGCGTCTCGGTGGTGTCGTCGGCCTGGACGCAGCCGGTGCCCGAGAGGGTGAACTCGGCGCCCGGGGCCAGCGTGGTCGACGGGGAGACGGTGTAGCCGGGGGTCTCGGCGGCGAAGGCGGCCGGGGAGAACAGCAGGCCGGCGGTGGCCGTACCGAGGGTGAGCCCGGTCGCGACGGCGACGCGGGAGCGGGACAGACGGCTCATCGTGGGGGTCCTCCGTGAAGTGTGGGGGCGCGGGTGTCCGTCCCGGCCTGTGCACTTCTTATCGGTACAACAGCGTCCTGACTTAAGGACTTCACAGAGAACTTCGCCGTGTCGCCCCAGGAGTGCACACGTGTCACACCCGCCCCAGTGGATGTGGGGGATGGAGCGGTGGAGATCCGTCGCGGATCCCGGAATCTGTCGTCGACTACCCACAAACGCCTGTGCTCACCCGTCCGGGCTGCCGGGCGGACGTTGCCAGGGCGGTCAGCCGGCCGGGACGACGACGGAGGCCGTCTCCCCGGCTGGGGAGACGGCCTCCGTGGACGTGCGAGTGGCGGGGGACCGCCGGGGGACTCAGTTGCGGCGCCAGGCGTTCTTCCGCCGGCGCGCGTCCCAGATGAGCAGCAGCACCATGAGGACGGCGCTGCCGATCAGCCAGATGTCCTCGGTCCTGCCCTGGTGGTTGCCCCAGATCATGGCGACGACGAAGACGATCGGGATGACGATCGCGAGCCGGGCCTTGGCGCCCCACTCGTGGTGCCAGCCCCAGTCCTCGGGCTGCTCGTGCTCGATGGGGGTCTCGCCGGCGCGGACGATGCCCTCCTCGCGGGTGGACTGCTCCACCACCCGGGCGGTCGTCTGGTGGCCCATCCCGCGGCCCTCGTGCTCACTCACGAGCCGGTCCTCCTCGCTGTTCCGCTGCTGGCGCCCGTCCGGCCGTGCCCGCGCCGGTCCGTGCTGCCGGTCATCCTGTCATCCGTGCGGCGGGCATACCCCGCAAGGGCCGCGGGCACGCCGGGCGGGGCCGGCCCGCTGTCGTCGGGGAGGATGACGGGCGTGCAGACGACCAGCCCCGGCGCGGGACCCCGCACCGTCACCGTGCTCGGCTCCACCGGGTCGATCGGCCGCCAGGCGATCGCCGTGGCGCAGCAGAACCCCGACCGGCTGCAGGTGACCGGCCTGGCCGCCGGGGGCGGCGACGTGGCCCTGCTGGCCGAGCAGGCGCTCACCCTCGGTGTGCAGACCGTGGCCGTCGCCCGGGCCACCGCCGCCCAGGAC
The DNA here is from genome assembly GCF_040659695.1 of Modestobacter sp. NPDC049651. Taxonomy (NCBI): domain Bacteria; kingdom Bacillati; phylum Actinomycetota; class Actinomycetes; order Geodermatophilales; family Geodermatophilaceae; genus Modestobacter; species Modestobacter sp. NPDC049651. The sequence continues at coordinate 26,179 of NZ_JBFAOG010000022.1, read as the reverse complement.
CTGCAGCTGGCCTTCTACGCGGCCGCGCAGCAGCGCGGGTGGGCGCAGGGCCAGTTCGCGCTGCCGGAGATCCTGGCCGGCCCCCGCGCCGCCGAGGAGCTCGCCGCCCGCCCGGCCGACGTCGTCCTCAACGGGATCACCGGCTCCATCGGGCTCGGCCCGACCCTCTCCGCCCTGCGCGCCGGCCGCACCGTGGCGCTGGCCAACAAGGAGTCGCTCGTCGCCGGCGGCGACCTGGTCACCGCGGCCGCCGCCCCCGGGCAGCTGGTGCCGGTCGACTCCGAGCACTCGGCGCTCGCCCAGTGCCTGCGCGGTGGCGCCCGCGGCGAGGTCGCCCGGCTGGTGCTCACCGCCAGCGGGGGCCCGTTCCGCGGCCGCACCGCCGCCGAGCTCGCCGACGTCACGCCGGCACAGGCGCTCGCGCACCCCACGTGGGCGATGGGCCCGGTCGTCACCATCAACTCGGCCACCCTGGTGAACAAGGGCCTGGAGCTGATCGAGGCGCACCTGCTGTTCGGCGTCCCGTACGCCGACATCGACGTGGTCGTGCACCCGCAGTCGATCGTGCACTCGATGGTCACCTTCGCCGACGGCGCGACGATCGCGCAGGCCAGCCCCCCGGACATGCGGCTGCCGATCGCGCTGGCGCTGGCCTGGCCGGACCGGCTCCCGCACGTCCAGCCGGCGCTGGACTGGTCGACCGCCAGCACCTGGGAGTTCCAGCCGCTGGACTCCGCGGTGTTCCCCGCCGTGCGGCTGGCGCGGGAGGCGGGGGAGGCCGGAGGCGTCGCCCCCGCGATGTACAACGCCGCGAACGAGGAGGCGGTCGCGGCGTTCGCGGCGGGACACCTCTCGTTCCCAGGGATCGTCCAGGTCGTCGCGCGTACCCTCGACGCCGCGCCGGACCTCGGCGCACCCACGAGCGTGGACGACGTGCTGGCCGCCGAACGGTGGGCCAGGGAGCACGCCCGCGCCGCCATCGCCGGAGGCTGAACTGACCGGGGTCCTGCTCACCGTCCTGGGGATCGTCGCCTTCGCCGTCGGGCTGATGTTCTCCATCGGCTTCCACGAGTTCGGGCACTTCTTCTGGGCCCGGAAGTTCGGCATGCGGGTGCCGCAGTTCTTCGTCGGCTTCGGGCCGACCGTGTGGTCCCGCCGCCGCGGGGAGACCGAGTTCGGCGTCAAGGCCGTCCCGCTGGGCGGGTTCATCCGGATCGTCGGGATGATCCCGCCGGCGGAGGAGGGCGAGAGCAGGCGCGCGACCCGGATGCGCAGCTTCATCGCCGAGGTCCGCGGCCAGGCGCTCAACGACGTCCTGCCCACCGACGGCAACCGGGTGTTCTACGCCAAGCCGTGGTGGCAGCGGGTCATCGTCATGTTCGCCGGCCCGTTCCACAACCTGGTCCTGGCCGTCCTGCTGTTCCTCGTGCTGCTGGTCGGCATCGGGATCCCGATGACCAGCACCACCATCGACCGGGTGCCCGAGTGCGTGCTCCCGGCGACCTCGGCGTCCACCACCTGCCCGGACGACGCGACGCCGTCCCCCGCCGCGGCCGCGGGGCTGCGCGCCGGTGACCGGATCGTCGCCGTCGAGGGCCGGGCGATCCCGCAGGACCCCAACGACAAGGGCTGGGACACGCTGGTCCGCACCATCCAGGCCAGCGCCGGGCAGTCGCTCGCGCTGACCGTCGAGCGGGACGGCGAGCGCCGCCAGGTCACCGTCCAGCCGATCGAGAACCGGGTGCGCACCAGCGACGGCGACGTCGTGACCGCCGGCTACCTCGGGGTGACCTCGGCGACGGTCTACGCCCGGCAGCCCGTGGGCGCGCTGCCCGGCTACTTCGCCGACATCGTCAGCCAGTCCGTGCAGCGGCTGGCGCAGATCCCCGAGCGGGTGCCCCAGCTGGTCCGCGCCACGTTCCTCGGTGAGGACCGCGACCCCAACGGCCCGATCGGCCTGGTCGGGGTCGGCCGGCTCTCCGGCGAGGCGTTCAGCGAGCAGCGGTTCACCACCACCGAGAAGATCAGCTTCTTCGTGTCGCTGCTGGCCAGCATCAACATGGTGCTGTTCCTGTTCAACCTCGTGCCGATCTACCCGCTGGACGGCGGGCACGTGGCCGGCGCGGTCTACGAGAAGGCCCGCGCCGTCGTCGCGCGGCTGCGCGGCCGGCCGGACCCGGGGCCCTTCGACATCGCCCGGCTGATGCCGGTCGCCTACGTGGTGGCCGGGGTGTTCGTGGTGTTCTCCGGCCTGCTGGTGATCGCCGACCTGATCAACCCGATCACCCTCGACTAGCGCTCCACCCGACCTGCGCCGGTCGGGTGGATACTGGCGGGCATGGCGATCCCTGTCAGCCTCGGCATGCCCGCAGCCCCGCCGCCCGTCCTCGCTCCGCGCCGGAAGACCCGGCAGCTCGACGTGGGGGGCGTCGGCGTCGGCAGCGACTTCCCGGTGAGCGTGCAGTCGATGTGCACCACCAAGACCGCCGACATCAACGCCACCCTGCAGCAGATCGCCGAGCTGACCGCGTCGGGCTGCCAGATCGTCCGGGTGGCCGTCCCGGACACCGACGACGCCGAGGCGCTGCCGATCATCGCGAAGAAGTCGCAGATCCCGGTCATCGCCGACATCCACTTCCAGCCGCGGTACGTGTTCGCCGCGATCGACGCCGGCTGCGCCGCCGTCCGGGTGAACCCCGGCAACATCAAGAAGTTCGACGACAAGGTCGGCGAGATCGCCCGCGCCGCCAAGGACGCCGGCACCCCGATCCGGATCGGCGTCAACGCCGGGTCGCTGGACAAGCGGCTGCTGGCCAAGTACGGCAAGGCCACCCCCGAGGCGCTGGTCGAGTCCGCGCTGTGGGAGGCCTCGCTGTTCGAGGAGCACGACTTCCGCGACATCAAGATCTCGGTCAAGCACAACGACCCGGTGGTCATGGTGCGGGCCTACGAGCTGCTCGCCGAGCAGTGCGACTACCCGCTGCACCTCGGCGTCACCGAGGCCGGCCCGGCGTTCCAGGGCACCATCAAGTCCGCGGTCGCCTTCGGCGCGCTGCTGTCCAAGGGCATCGGCGACACCATCCGCGTCTCCCTGTCGGCACCGCCGGCCGAGGAGGTCAAGGTCGGCAACCAGATCCTGGAGTCGCTGAACCTGCGCCAGCGCGGCCTCGAGATCGTCAGCTGCCCCTCGTGCGGCCGCGCCCAGGTCGACGTCTACAAGCTGGCCGACGAGGTCACCGCCGGGCTCGAGGGCATGGAGGTGCCGCTGCGCGTCGCCGTCATGGGCTGCGTGGTCAACGGCCCCGGCGAGGCCCGCGAGGCCGACCTGGGCGTCGCCTCCGGCAACGGGAAGGGCCAGATCTTCGTCAAGGGCGAGGTCGTCAAGACCGTTCCCGAGTCGCAGATCGTCGAGACGCTCATCGAGGAGGCCATGCGGATCGCCGAGGCGCAGGTCGCCGCCGGTGAGCCGTCGGGCCCGCCCGTCGTCACCGTCAGCTGACGGACCGGACGGCCACCGTGCTGCGCGCCGGGTCGCCGGCCGGGGCGTCGTCCCGTGCGGCGCGGCTCCTCGACGAGGACGACGAGCCCGCCGTCCGGGAGCTGCTGGCCACCGACCCGGTGGCCGCCTGCATGCTCGCCGCCCGCACCGAGGTCGCCGGCACCTCCGCGCGCAGCCTGGGCGCCCCGCTGTGGGGGCTGCCCGCACCCCGCGGCACCGGCCGCGAGCTGGACGCCGTGTGCCTGGCCGGGGCGAACCTGATCCCGTTCGCCCGGCCGGGCGCCGAGGAGCAGGCCGCGGTCGCCTTCGCCGAGCGGGCCCGCCGGGCCGGCCGCCGCTGCTCGACCATCGTCGGGCCGGCGGCCTCGGTGCTGCCGTTGTGGGACCTGCTGGCGCCCTGGTGGGGGCCCGCCCGTGAGGTGCGGGCCCGTCAGCCGCTGCTGGCCATCGAGGGGCCCCCGACGGTGCCGGCGGAGCCCCGGGTGCGGCCGGTGCGCGTCGAGGAGATCGACGTCCTGCTGCCCGCCGCGGTGGCGATGTTCACCGAGGAGGTCGGGGTCAGCCCGCTGCGGGCCGACGGCGGGGCCGGCTACCGGGCCCGGGTGGCCGAGCTCGTCCACGCCGGTCAGGCGCTGGCCTGGATCGAGGACGGCGAGGTGCTGTTCAAGGCCGACGTCGGGGCGGTCTCCTCCGGCGCCTGCCAGCTGCAGGGGGTGTGGGTGTCGCCGCGCCACCGGGGCCGGGGCATCGGCCAGCGGGGCACCGCCGCGGTCGTCGAGCACGCCCGCACCACCGTCTCCCCGGTGGTCAGCCTGTACGTGAACGACTACAACTCCGCCGCCCGGGCCGCCTACGCCCGCGTCGGCTTCTCCCAGGTGGGCACCTACACGTCGATCTTGTTCTAGGACGGCACGCCCACCCGGCTGCCAGGGTTCTGCCCGGCGGGTCTGCGAGGGTGGAGGTGTGCGCAACCGACACCGGACCGTCCGTGGGCTGCTGCCGGCGGCCGGCGCCGTCCTGCTCCTCGTGCCGGTGCTCGCCGGCTGCTCCGGGAACGCCTCCGACGAGGTGCACGACGCCGCCCGGGCCTTCCTGACCGACTGGTCGAAGGGGAAGGCCGCCGCTGCGGCCGGGGACACCACCGACCCCGCCGTCGCGAAGGCGCTGCTGGAGCAGACCGCCGAGGACCTCCCCGACGCCACGCTGACCGCCGACCTCGGGAAGGTGACCGTCGACGACGACCGGGCCACCGCGTCGTGGAAGGCGACCTGGGACCTCGCCGCGGCGCCCGACTGGAGCTACTCGGCCGAGCTGCAGCTGCGCAGGGCCGGCGACGCCTGGCAGGTGGTCGCCGAGCCGACGATCGTCCACCCGGAGCTGGGGGAGGGGCAGCACCTGCAGCTCACCCGCACCCTGCCCGACCGCGCGGCGATCACCGACGCGACCGGCGCGCCGGTCTTCGCCCCCACCGAGGTCGTCAACGTCGGCGTCGACCCGTCGAAGGTCACCGACCTGCCCGCGCTCGCCGCCGGCCTCGCCGCGGCCACCGGGGTCTCCGCCGAGGAGATCACCGCCGACGTGCAGCAGGCGAAGCCGGGCCAGTTCGTCCCGGTGATCACCCTGCGCCAGCCCGACTACCAGCGGATCAAGGCCCAGGTCCACGACCTCCCCGGCGCGGTGTTCCCGACCTCCACCCGGCTGCTCGCACCGAGCCCGCGGTTCGCGTCCGCGCTGCTCGGCCGGGTCGGTGACGCGACCGCCGACGTGCTCGACGACGCGAAGGGCGAGGACGGCAAGCCGCTGTACGCCGCCGGCGACACCCTCGGGCTGTCCGGCCTGCAGAAGGCCTACCAGGCGCAGCTGACCGGCACACCGGGGTTCAGCGTGACCGTGCTGAGCACCGACGAGGGCACCAGCGACACCGGGCAGCAGATCGCCTCCGTCGCCCCGGTGCCGGGCACCCCCGTGCAGACCCCGCTGGTGCCGGCGGTCCAGAACGCCGCCGACGCGGCCGTCGCCACCCAGCCGCTGGCCACCCACCTGGTGGTCGTGCGGCCCGGCACCGGCGAGGTGCTGGCGGTGAGCTCGAACGAGGCGGCGACCCCGGCCAACGCGCTGTCCGGGCAGTTCCCGCCCGGCTCGAGCATGAAGACGATGACCGCCACCGCCCTCCTGGCGGCGGGCACGGTCACCCCCGGCACCCCGGTGCCCTGCCCGGGCACCACGACCGTCGACGGCCGGGAGTTCGAGAACGAGGACCAGTTCGACCTGGGCACCGTCCCGCTCACCGAGGCCTTCGCGCAGTCCTGCAACACCACGTTCATCCAGCAGGGCCTGACCCTGCCCGACGACGCGCTGGCGAAGGCCGCGGCGTCCTACGGCGTGGGCAGCGACTGGAAGCTGCCGGTCGGCATCTCCAGCGGCAAGGTGCCCGCCGACGCGACCGGCACCACCAAGGCCGCCGACCAGATCGGCCAGGGCAAGGTCGTCATGAGCCCCGCGCAGATGGCGCTGGTCGCCGCCGGCATCGCCAGCGGCAGGCCCGCGGCCCCCGTCGAGGTCGTGGGTGCCGACCCGGCCGGGCCGGCCCCCACCGGCCCGGACGCCGCGGTGCTGGACGCGCTGCGCCCGATGATGCGGCAGGTGGTGCTCACCGGCACCGCCCGGGCGCTCGGCGACCAGGGCGAGGTGTTCGGCAAGACCGGCACCGCGGAGTTCGGGGACAAGACCCCGCCGGACTCGCACGGCTGGTTCGTCGGCTACCAGCTGGGCGGTCCGCAGGGCGACATCGCGTTCGCGGTGCTGGTCGAGGCCGGCCAGTCGAGCACCGCGGCGGTCAACGTCACCGACGCCTTCCTCAGCGGCCTGCGCGGCTGACGGGCCGCGGGCCGGGCTGCGTCAGGAGGGCAGCCCCGGCAGGGCGGTGGTCACCGGGCTGACGCCGGCCCGGGCCCGCCAGCCGACCGCGCGCACCTCCGCGTCGCCGAGCGCGGTGACCGCCTCCTCGCGGGTGCTGCGCTCGGTGGCCCGGTCGAGCACCCAGGCCCAGGCCCGGGAGGTGCCCTCCTCGAGGGTCACCGCCAGCCGGGCGGCGTCCACCGCCGACAGCACCGGGAACGGCAGGGCGTAGCCGCCCTCCGCCGGCACCGGGTCGGCACCGCGGCCGCTGAGCAGCCGGGTCAGCCGGTCGCGGACGTCGCGGTGGGCCTCCTCCGCCGCGGTCACCTGCGCGCGGTCGGCGGCGGGCAGCGCCGCGCCGACCGTGCCGTAGCCCCAGACCGCGGCGTGCTCGGCGGCCAGCGCGTCCTGCAGCGCGGTCACCTCCGGTCCGCCGTCCTCGGTGCTGCCGTCGTCAGCCACGGCCGTCGTCCTCCCGCTCGTGCCGGCGGGTCACGCCAGCTGCCCGTCCTGGCCGCGCAGACCCGCGGCGATGCTGCCCAGCAGCGCCGCCCGCGCGCCGGTGAAGTCCGGGCAGGCGGTGGCGTGCGCCTGGGCGGCCGCGGCCACCTGGGCCCGCAGCCAGCCCCGGGCACCCGCGGCGTCCGCCGGCGGGGCACCGTCCGGGGCCGCAGACCCGGACGCACCGGCGCCCGGCGCCGCCCGGCGCAGCCGGGTGAGCTGCTCGCGGGCCTGGTCGGCCAGCGGGGCCGCCGCGGCGGCCAGCTCGGGCGAGGCGGTGAACGCCTGCTCGTAGGCGGCCACCAGCGAGGCCTGGACGGCGACCTGGCGGGCGAGCTGGTCGGACTGCGCCGGGGTGACCGCGTCGGCCCGGTCCTCGTCGCCGCCGGTGCAGGCGGTCGCCACCAGCGCCGTGCCGGCCAGCGCCGCGGCCAGCAGGCTGCGCCGGGTGAAGGGCCGGGTGAAGGGCCGGGAGAAGGGGGCGGAACTGGACATCGCCCCCATCCTCGCAGCCCGCGCCGGTCCGGCAGCCCGACGCTCCGGTCCGGCCGGGACGCTGTGAGCGGTGGGGCGGGAGTGCCGCCGGGGCCGGTCGGCCGGTCGCGGGGCGAGCGGTAGCCTGACGGTTCCCGCCCAGCCCGCCGGCGGCCCGTCGGGCCTGCCGCGGTCTGCCGCCCCGTCCTGCGACCGACCGGTCGCGGACCGGGCAGGGGTGGGACGACAACAGCAGACGAGGAGGCGACCGGTGCCCACGCGAGGGGTCCACGACGACGCGCTGACCGGCCGGCTGACCGCCTCGGTCGAGCCGCTGGTCGCCGCCGCCGGCTACGACCTGGAGGAGCTCGTCGTCCGCCAGGCCGGGCAGCGCGCCGTCGTCCGGGTGGTGATCGACCGGGACGAGGGCGTGAGCCTCGACGACGTCGCCGACCTCAGCCGCCGGCTGTCCGAGGTGCTCGACGCCGTCGACGGCGCGTTCGGCAGCTCGCCCTACGTGCTCGAGGTCACCAGCCCCGGCGTCGACCGCCCGCTCAGCCAGCCGCGGCACTGGCGGCGCAACGTCGGCCGGCTGGTCAGCGTCGCGGCCGGCCCGGAGGGGAAGCGGGAGCAGCTGACCGGCCGGGTGCTGCGCGTCGGCGACGACGGCGTGGTGCTGGCCGTGGAGAAGGGCGGCGCCAAGAAGGGCCAGGTGCGCAAGGCCGTCGGAGAGCGCACGCTGGGCTGGGCGGAGCTGGGCGAGGCCCGCGTGCAGGTCGAGTTCGCCCGGCCCGCCGGGCACCGCGACGCGGCGCTGGTGGACCTCGGCGGCGACGAGGCCGACGACGGGGCCGACGACGGGGCCGACGACGAGACCGACGACGAGACCGACGACGACAGCGACGAGACCGACGACGACGGACTGCTCGACGAGCAGGACGAGCAGGAGACGGCGGCGACCCCGCCGGCCGACGCGGGCAGCACGGCCGGGCGACCGGCCGGGCCCCGCGCGCCGCGGCGGCCGCGCCAGGGACGAGGAGGAACCCGGTGATCATCGACGTGACCGCGCTCAAGGCGGTCGAGCGGGAGAAGGGCATCCCCGCCGACACGGTGCTGGAGGCGATCGAGACCGCCCTGGTCACCGCCTACCGGCACGCCGACGGGGCGGCCAAGCACGTCCGCGTGCACATCGACCGCAAGAGCGGCGAGGTCGCGGTGCTGGCCCAGGAGCTGGGCGAGGACGGCGCGGTCGTGCGGGAGTGGGACGACACCCCGACCGACTTCGGCCGGATCGCGGCCAGCACCGCCAAGCAGGTGATCGTGCAGCGGCTGCGGGACGCCGAGCACGAGCAGACCTTCGGCGAGTACGCGGGCAAGGAGGGCGACATCGTCAGCGGCGTCGTCCAGGCCGACGCGCGGCGCAACGCCCAGGGCGCGGTGCTCGTCGACATCGGCAAGGTCGAGGCCGTCCTGCCGCCGTCCGAGCAGGTGCCGGGGGAGAGCTACCCGCACGGCTCGCGGCTGAAGGCCTACGTGGTCTCGGTGGCCCGCACGTTCCGCGGCCCCCAGGTCACCCTGTCGCGCACCCACCCGAACCTGGTGCGCAAGCTGTTCGCGCTGGAGGCCCCGGAGGTCGCCGACGGCAGCGTCGAGATCGTCTCGGTGGCCCGCGAGGCCGGCCACCGCACGAAGATCGCGGTGCGCACCAAGGTGTCCGGGCTCAACGCCAAGGGTGCCTGCATCGGGCCGATGGGCCAGCGGGTGCGCAACGTCATGGGCGAGCTGCACGGCGAGAAGATCGACATCGTCGACCACTCGGACGACGACGCCACGTTCGTCGCCTCGGCCCTGTCGCCGGCCCGGGTGACCAGCGCCCGGGTGGTCGACCCGGCGGCGCGCGCGGTCCGCGTCGTCGTCCCCGACTACCAGCTGTCGCTGGCCATCGGCAAGGAGGGGCAGAACGCCCGCCTCGCCGCCCGGCTCACCGGCTGCCGGATCGACATCCGCAGCGACGCCCAGGCCGACGACCCGGACGCCCCCGCCTCCCCGGGCGTGGGCCGCGCGCCGCTGCGGACCGCCGCCCCGGCGGGTGCCGCCGGCCAGACCGGTCGTCCCCCGCTGCGCGGCGGGCAGGGCGGTCAGCGGCCGCCGGTCCGACGCGCGGAACAACGCGGGCCGGCGGCGCGCTAGACTCGTCGATGGCCGAAACGTCGATCCCGGTCCGCACCTGTGTGGGGTGCCGGCGGCGCGCTCCGGTCACCGAACTGCTTCGCGTCGTGGTCCGGGACGGCGGGGTCACCCCCGACCCCCGGCGGCGGCTCCCCGGACGAGGTGCCTCGTTGCACCCCACCGAGGAGTGCCTGCGCGCAGCAGTCCGGCGCCGGGCCTTCCCGCGGGCACTGCGCAGCAGCGCACCGCTGGAGACCGGTCCGCTCGAGGACCACCTCCGGGGCACGGCCGACCAGGCCTGACCCGGGGCGGACCCCGGGTGGGACAGCACCACAGGGCCCGACGAGAACACAGCCCGACGAGAGCGCAGCACCACAGTCGGTCCGGCACCCGGCCGGACCGCCCTCGAGAGCAGGACGTCCTCGGATGAGCCACCCGTGAAGTCGTCACGATGACCATGCACCACTGACCCAGAGGTCGCGCGGACCCGCCGCCGGCCTCAGCAAGAGGAGACCCGTGCCAGGCAAGGCCCGCGTACACGAGCTCGCAAAAGAGCTCGGTGTCGACAGCAAGACGGTGCTCGCGAAGCTCAAGGAGCAGGGCGAGTTCGTGAAGTCCGCCTCGTCCACCGTGGAGGCCCCCGTGGCCCGACGGCTGCGTGAGGCGTTCGACGGTGGCTCCAGCGCCCCGTCCCGTGGCGACGGCTCGGCCGCCCGCCCGACCCCCCGACCCGGCCCGCGTCCGGCGCCCTCGGCGCCTGCCGCGCAGGCCCCGGCTGCTCCGGCGGCCCCGACCCCGGCGCCCCAGGTCCCGGCTGCCCAGGCCCCCGCGGCTCCGGCTGCCCAGGCCCCCGCGGCTCCGGCCGCCCAGGCCCCGGCTGCCCAGGCCCCGGCGCGTCCCGGTGCCCCGGGTCCCCGCCCGGGCCCGCGTCCGGCTGCCCAGGCCCCCGCGGCTCCGGCGGCCCAGGCCCCGGCGGCCCAGGCCCCGGCGGCTCCGGCTGCCCAGGCCCCGGCCGGTCCGGGCGCTCCGTCCGGTCCCCGGCCCGGTCCGCGTCCGGTCGGCGGCGGTGCACCCACCTCCGGCGCCCAGCGTCCGGCCGCTCCCGGCGGTCCCCGCCCGGGCCCGCGTCCGGCGCCCCGTCCGGGCAACAACCCCTTCAGCAGCACCCCGCGTCCGGCGGCTCCCGGCCAGGGCGGTCCCCGTCCCGGCCCGGCGGCCGGTGGCCCGCGTCCGGGTCCCGGCGGTCCCCGCCCGGCGCCCGGTCAGGGTGGTCCGCGTCCCGGCCCCGGCGGTCCCCGCCCGGCGCCCGGCCAGGGCGGTCCGCGTCCCGCGGCCGGTCCCGGCGGGCCCCGGCCCGCGGCCGGCCCCGGCGGTCCGCGCCCCAACCCGGGCATGATGCCGCAGCGTCCGAGCCCCGGCATGATGCCGCCCCGGCCCGCCGGTGGCGGTCGTCCCGGTGGCCCCGGTGGCGCCGGCGGTCGTGGCCGTCCGGGTGGTCCCGGCGGTGGCGGCGGCTTCCGTCCCGGTGGCGGCGGCGGTGCTCCTGGTGCCGGCGCGCCGGCCGGTGGTGGCTTCCGTGGTGGCGGAGGTGGCCGCGGCCGTGGTCGCGGTGGTTCCGGTGCCGGTACCGCGGGTGCCTTCGGGCGTCCCGGTGGCCGCGGTCCGGTCCGCGGGCGCAAGAGCAAGAAGCAGCGGCGTCAGGAGTTCGACTCCATGGCGGCGCCGTCGATGGGTGGCGTCAGCCTGCCCCGCGGCAACGGGCAGACCGTCCGGCTGCCCCGGGGCGCCTCGCTGACCGACCTGGCCGAGCGGATCAACGCCCAGCCGGCCGCGCTGGTCACCGCCCTGTTCCACCTGGGCGAGATGGTCACCGCGACGCAGTCGGTGAACGACGACACGCTGCAGCTGCTCGGTGCCGAGATCGGCTGGGTCATCCAGGTCGTCAGCCCGGAGGACGAGGACCGCGAGCTCCTCGACACCTTCGACCTCACCTTCGGCGACGAGGAGAGCGACGACGAGGACGACTGGGACATCCGTCCGCCGGTCGTGACCGTCATGGGCCACGTCGACCACGGCAAGACGAAGCTGCTGGACGCCCTGCGGCACGCCAACGTGGCGGCCAAGGAGGCCGGTGGCATCACCCAGCACATCGGCGCCTACCAGATCGTCACCGAGCTGGAGGGCAACGAGCGCCCGGTCACCTTCATCGACACCCCGGGTCACGAGTCGTTCACCGCGATGCGTGCCCGAGGCGCGAAGGTCACCGACATCGTCGTGCTCGTCGTGGCCGCCGACGACGGCGTCATGCCGCAGACGGTCGAGGCGCTCAACCACGCCCAGGCCGCCGAGGTGCCGATCGTGGTCGCGGTCAACAAGATCGACAAGGAGGGGGCCAACCCCGCCAAGATCCGCCAGCAGCTCACCGAGTACGGGCTGGTCGCCGAGGAGTACGGCGGCGACACGATGTTCGTCGACGTCTCCGCGACGACCCGCCAGGGTCTCGAGGACCTGCTCGCGGCGATCCTGCTGACCGCCGACGCCTCGCTGGACCTGCGCGCGAACGTCGGTCAGGACCCCCAGGGTGTCGTGATCGAGGGCAAGCTGGACAAGGGCCGGGGCCCCGTCGCCACGGTGCTGGTCCAGCGCGGCACGCTGCGCCAGGGCGACTCGATCGTGGCCGGCGACGCCTATGGTCGCGTCCGGTCGCTGCTCGACGAGCACGGCAACAAGCTCAAGGAGGCCCTGCCGGCCCGGCCGGTGCAGGTCGTCGGCCTCACCTCCGTGCCGCGTGCCGGTGACACCTTCCTCGTCGTCGAGGAGGACCGGATCGCCCGGCAGATCGCCGACCGCCGCCAGGCCCGGATCCGCAACGCGCAGAACGCGTCGATGCGGAAGCGGATCAGCCTGGAGGACCTGGACGCGGCGCTCAAGGAGACCCGTCAGCTCAACCTGATCATCAAGGGCGACAACTCGGGCACCGTCGAGGCGCTCGAAGAGGCGCTGATGAAGATCGAGGTGAGCGACGACATCTCGCTGCGGGTCATCCACCGCGGCGTCGGCGGGATCACCAAGAGCGACATCGACCTGGCGCTGGCCGACGACGTCATCGTCCTGGGCTTCAACGTCCGGGCCGAGGGTCAGGCCACCGAGCTGGCTGCCCGCGAGGGCGTGGACGTCCGGTACTACACGGTCATCTACCAGGCCATCGAGGAGATCGAGGCCGCGCTCAAGGGCATGCTCAAGCCGGAGTACGAGGAGGTGCAGCTGGGCACGGCGGAGGTCCGCGAGGTCTTCCGCGTCCCGCGGATCGGCAACGTCGCCGGCTCGCTGGTGCGCAGCGGCACGATCGTGCGCAACTCCAAGGCGCGCCTGATCCGCGACGGTGCCGTGGTCGCCGACAACCTGACGGTGGAGTCGCTCCGCCGGTTCAAGGACGACGCGACCGAGGTCCGCGAGGGCTACGAGTGCGGTATCGGCCTGGGGTCGTTCAACGACATCAAGGTCGACGACGTCATCGAGACGTTCGAGATGCGCGAGAAGCCGCGCGCCTGATGTCGACGGCCGGTCCCGTCCCGGGTGCGCCCGGGACGGGACCGGCATCGTCCGGCGGCAGGTGGGTAGGAGGCGTCCGGTGTTCACCGCGACGCTGACGGCCGACCTGCTGCTGGGCGACGTCCACTCGCTCAAGGAGAAGCGGGCTGTGGTCCGGCCGGTGGTGGCTGAGCTGCGGCGCCGCTTCGCCGTCGCCGCCGCCGAGGTCGGTGACCAGGACCTGCACCGCCGCGTGCAGCTCGGGGTCGCCACGGTGGCCGGCGACGCCGCCCAGGTCGGTGACGTCCTCGACGCCTGCGAACGGCTGCTGGCCGAGCGACCCGAGGTGACCCTGCTGTCGACGCACCGGCAGCTGTTCAGCGACGAGGATTGACGACCGGGCCCCGGTCCGCCCACCGCGCGAGCTCGCGGAGGGCCCGGGAGCGGGGCCGACCCGGTGCAGCGATGCACCCAGAGCTCAGGAGGACCGATGGCCGACCCGGCACGCGCGCGGCGGCTGGCGGTGCGCATCCGCCAGATCGTCTCGGCGACCATCGAGATGCAGATCAAGGACCCGCGGCTGGGGATGGTCACCATCACCGACGCCAAGGTGACCGGAGACCTGCGCGAGGCGACGGTCTTCTACACCGTCTACGGCGACGCCCAGGAGGTCGAGGACTCGGCCCGGGCGCTGGCCAGCGCCACCGGCGTGCTCCGCTCGGCCGTGGGCCGGCAGACCGGCATCAAGTTCGTGCCGTCGCTGGCTTTCGTCGCCGACATGGTGCCCGACACCGCGCGCGAGCTGGACGAGGCCCTGGAGCGGGTGCGCCACGCGGACGCCGAGCTCGCCCGGGCCCGCGAGGGCGCGCAGTACGCCGGCGACGCCGACCCGTACCGCAAGCCCGCCGTGGCGGACGAGGACGACGACCTGTCCGACGAGGAGCTCGACGACGCGGCCGCCGACGACGCGGACGACCTGCCCACGCCCGAGCGGAGCGCCCGGTGAGCGCGGGCCAGGGCACCGACCGCCCGGGCAACGAGGCCGTCGACCCCGATCCCTACGGCGACGACGAGGGCACCACCCTCGGCGGCCGGCAGGAGCCCGCGCCGCACGGCGACCCCACCGCCGGGGGCAAGACCGGCCAGATCGGTGAGGCGCCGTCCATCGCCGCCGACGAGCCCGACGACGGCTCGTCCTACCCCGTGGGCGGTGGCCGCGTCGACACCGACGCGTCCCAGTCCCCGCCGGTCGCCGACCCGGGGCCGGACGCGTGACGGTGACCCGGGAGCCGCTGCCGGCGACCGGCGACCCGGTCGCCGGGGCCACCGACCGGGCGGCGGAGGTGCTCGCCGGCGCGGCCGGCGCCGGGGCCACCGTGGTGCTGTCCGGCCACGTGCAGCCCGACGCCGACGCGCTGGGCAGCGTGCTGGCCCTGGCCGCCGGCCTGCGCCGGCTCGGTGCCCGCGTCGTGCCCACCTTCCCCGGCCCGTTCACCGTGCCCGAGTCGCTGGCCTGGCTGCCCGGCGCGGACGCGCTGGTGCCCTCGACCGACGTGCCGGACTCCCCGGACGTCTTCGTCAGCCTCGACGCCTCGTCGACCGGGCGGCTCGGTGAGCTGGCCCGGCTGCTGGACGACGCCGGCCGCTCGGTGGTCGTCGACCACCACGCCAGCAACCCCGGGTTCGGCGACGTCCGGCTGGTCGACCCGCTGGCGCCCGCGACGGTCGCGCTGGTGGCCGCGCTGCTGGACCGGCTCGGCGTCGACCTGGACACCGACCTGGCCGCCTGCCTGTACGCCGGGCTGACCGCCGACACCGGGTCGTTCCGGTTCGGCAACACCGCGCCGGCCACCCACGAGCTGGCCGCGCGCCTGCTGCGCACCGGCATCGACCACGCGGCCATCAGCCAGCGCCTGTTCGACACCGCGTCGTTCGGCTGGCTGCGCCTGCTCGCCGACGTCACCGGCCGGGCGCAGCTGGAGCCCGCGGTCGGCGCCGGCCTGGTCTGGACCTGGGCCACCGGCGCGGACGCCCGCTCGCACGGGCTGGCGGCCGACCACCTCGAGGCGCTGGTCGACGTGATCCGCTCCACCGAGGAGGCCGACGTCGCCTGCGTGCTCAAGGGCCAGGACGACGGCAGCTGGGTGGTGTCCCTGCGGTCCCGCGGCCGCACCGACGTGTCCCGGGTGGCGATCGCCCTGGGCGGGGGCGGCCACCGCGCCGCCGCCGGCTACAGCAGCACGCTCGACCGGGCCGGCACCCTCGAGCAGCTGCGGCGGGAGCTGCAGGGCTGAGCGGTCCGTCCGTCCCCCGGCTGGCCGCGCCGGCGCTCGTCGTCCTCGCGGCCGAGCCGCTGTACCTGCTGGTCGACACCGCCGTCGTCGGGCACCTCGACGCGACCAGCCTCGGTGGGCTCGCCGTCGGCGGCGGGCTGCTGGCCTACGTCGCGGCGCTGCTGAACTTCCTCGCCTACGGCACGACCGCCCGCGCCGCCCGGCGGTCCGGCGCCGGCGACCGGGCCGGCGCGGTCGCCGAGGGCGTCCAGGCCAGCTGGCTGGCGCTGGCGCTCGGCGTCCCGCTGGCCCTGGTCTTCCAGCTGGCCGCCGGCCCGCTGACCCGGTTGCTGGCCGGGGGCGCCGGGCCGGTCGCCGACGCCGCCGAGGACTGGCTGCGGGTGGCGAGCCCCGGGCTGCCGCTGCTGCTGCTGGCGCTCGCCGGCAACGGCTGGCTGCGCGGTGTGCAGGAGCTGCACCGGCCGGTGCGGTTCGTGCTCGCCGGCAGCGTGGTCAGCCTGGTGCTGTGCCCGCCGCTGGTGCACGTCGCCGGCCTCGGCCTGGTCGGCAGCGCCGTCGCCAACCTGGCCGGCCAGGCGGTGTCCGCCGCGCTGTTCGTCCGCGCCCTGCTGCGCGAGACCGGCCGGGCGGTCCTCCGGCAGCCGCCGCGCTGGTCCGGGCTGCGGGCCCAGCTGGTGCTCGGCCGCGACCTGCTCATCCGCGCCGCGGTGCTGCAGGTCGCCTTCGCCGCGGCCGCCGGCGTCGTCGCCCGGTCGGGGACGGCGGAGCTCGGCGCGCACCAGGTCGCCCTGCAGGTGTGGATGTTCCTGGCGCTGGTGCTCGACTCGTACGCGATCGCCGCGCAGACGCTCGTCGGGCACGCGCTGGGCGCCGGGGAACCGGCCGAGGCCCGGCGCACCGCCGTCCGGGTCGGGATCTGGGGCCTGGGCACCGGGGTCGTGGTCGCCGGCGCGCTGCTGGCGCTGCGGACGGTGCTGCCGCCGCTGTTCACCGCCGACCCTGCCGTGCTCGACCAGGCCGGCGTCGTCTGGTGGTTCCTGGCGCTCATGCAGCCGCTGGCCGGCGTCGTCTTCGCGCTGGACGGCGTGCTCATGGGCGCCGGCGACGTCGCCTACCTGCGCACCGTCACGCTCGGGTCGGCGCTGGTCGGCTTTGTGCCGCTGTCGCTGCTGTCGGGGGCGCTGGGCTGGGGGCTGCCCGGCGTCTGGACCGGGCTCACGCTGTTCATCGCGCTCCGGCTGGGAGCGGTGGTCGCCCGGGTGGCCGGCTCCCGGTGGACGTCTGCGAGCGTTGCACCGTGAGTCCGAGAAGGCCCGATGCCGACGTCCCGCCGTCCCTGCTGCTGGTCGACAAGCCCGCCGGCATGACGTCGCACGACGTCGTCGCCCGCGCCCGGCGGGTGCTGTCGGTGCGCAAGGTCGGCCACGCCGGCACGCTGGACCCGATGGCCACCGGCCTGCTCGTGCTCGGCGTCGGGGCTGCCACCCGGCTGCTGGGCCACCTGTCGGGCTCGGACAAGACCTACGAGGCCACCATCCGGCTCGGGCAGTCGACGGTCACCGACGACCGGGAGGGCGAGGTCACCGCCACCACGTCGGCGGCCGGGCTCACCGCCGACGACGTCCGGACGGCGCTCGCCGGGCAGGTGGGGGAGCTCGCGCAGGTGCCCTCGTCGGTGAGCGCGGTGAAGGTCGGCGGCGTGCGGTCCTACGACCGGGTGCGCGCCGGCGAGCAGTTCGAGCTCGCCCCCCGGTCGGTGACCGTGCACCGCATCGACGTCCACCGGGTCGACCGGCCGACGCCGGACCTGGTCGACGTCGACGTGACGGTGGCGTGCAGCACAGGCACGTACGTCCGGGCGATCGCCCGGGACGCCGGCGCCGCGCTCGGCGTGGGCGGGCACCTCACCGCGCTGCGCCGCACCAGCAGCGGCCCGTTCTCCACCGCCGACGCCCGCCCGGTCGAGGACGCCGCCGGCGCGCTCGCCGGGCACGGCGCGGGCCCCGGGGTGCTCGGGCTGGCCGACGCCGCCCGGCAGGTGTTCCCCGCCCGCGAGCTGACCGCCGAGGAGGCCGTGGCGCTCGGGTACGGCCAGCGGGTGCCGGCCACCGGCGTGCCCGGGCTGGTCGCCGCGGTGGCCCCGGACGGCCGGCTGGTGGCGCTGGTCGAGGACGCCGGGTCCACCGCCCGCGTGCAGGTCGGGTTCCCGCCGTCCTGACCGGGCCGGCGACGGTTGACCGGCCGTGGCGCCGGGCAGGGAACCGATCATGAGCGTCGTCAAGATCAACGTCGTGACCATGCCCGAGGACAAGCGGGAGCGCTTCGAAGAGCGGTTCCGCGGTCGCGCCGGCGCGGTGGAGACCACGCCGGGCTTCGAGTGGTTCGAGCTGCTGCGCCCGGTCGAGGGCACCGACGCCTACCTCGTCTACACCCGGTGGGAGAGCGAGGAGGCCTACCAGTCCTGGCAGACCAGCCAGGACTTCGACCGCGCCCACTCCGGCGGCGGCGACACCCTCGCACCGGCCGCGGAGCGGTCGCAGAACCACCTGTGGAGCTACGAGGTCGTGCAGTCGTCCGGCCCGGAGGGTGAGAAGAGCTGACCCCGGCCCCGCGCCCGGCAGGCGGTTGCCGGGCGCGGGCTAGTGTGACGGGGCGCCGTCGGCAGCCGCCGGGGCGCCCAGCCCCGATCCCTGCAGGTGGGAGCCATGACCGACACGCTCGCCGACAGCCGAACCTCGTCCCGGGTCTTCTCCGAGGGCGTGCCGCTGGTGGTGGAGGACGTGCGGCGCCGCTCGACCGCCGAGCGCACCCAGCTGCTCGAGGACCCGGGCTTCGGCCGGTACTTCACCGACTCGATGTTCGTCGCCCGGTACCAGGCCGGCCGCGGCTGGTACGACGCCCGGCTGACCGCGTACGCGCCGCTGCAGGTCGACCCCAGCGCCGCCGCGCTGCACTACGCGCAGTCGATCTTCGAGGGCCTCAAGGCGTACGCCCAGCCCGACGGCTCGGTGGCCACCTTCCGGCCGGAGCAGAACGCCGCCCGGTTCGCCCGGGGCGCCGTCCGGCTGGCGATGCCCCCGGTGCCGGAGGAGGCCTTCATCACCGCGGTCGACGCGCTCGTCGACGCCGACCGCGACTGGGTGCCCACCGGTCCCGACCAGACGCTGTACATCCGGCCCTACCAGCTGGCCAGCGAGCCCTTCCTCGGCGTGCGGCCGGCCCACGAGTACCTGTTCATCGTGATCGCCAGCCCGGCCGGCGCCTACTTCCCGCGCGGCGTGCACCCGGTCTCGGTCTACCTGTCCGAGGACTACATCCGGGCGGCGCCCGGCGGCACCGGCGACGTCAAGTGCGCCGGCAACTACGCCGCCAGCCTGCTCGCCCAGGAGCAGGCGATCGCCGCCGGCTGCGACCAGGTCGTCTGGCTCGACGCGGTGGAGAAGAAGTACGTCGAGGAGATGGGCGGGATGAACCTGTTCTTCGTCCTCGGTTCCGGCGACGACGCCGAGCTGGTCACGCCGGAGCTGACCGGCACCCTGCTGCCCGGCATCACCCGGGACTCCCTGATCACCGTCGCCCGGGAGCTCGGGCACACCGTCACTGAGCGGCGGATCAGCGTCGACGAGTGGCGCAGCGGGGTGGCCGACGGCTCGATCACCGAGACCTTCGCCTGCGGCACCGCCGCGGTGATCACGCCCGTGGGCTCGGTGAAGGCCCGCACCGGCGACTTCACCGTCGGCGACGGCGAGCCCGGCGCGGTGACCATGCGGCTGCGCGAGCACCTGCTCGACGTCCAGCACGGCCGGGTCGCCGACACCCACGGCTGGCTGCACCGCGTCGCCCCCGCCTCCTGACCGGGACGCGGGGGAGCGGAGTGCTGCGCTGGCAGGGCCTGGAGGCCACGCCCGGTGACCTCGGTCGCACGGTCGTCACGATCGGCATGTACGACGGCGTGCACCGGGGTCACCAGCACCTCATCACCGCCGCGGTCGCCCGGGCCCGGGCCATGCGCCGTCCGGCGCTGCTGGTCACCTTCGACCCGCACCCGTCGGAGGTCGTGCGCCCGGGCTCGCACCCGGCCATCCTCACCTCGGCCGACCGCAAGGCCGAGCTGGTGGCCGCGCTCGGCGTCGACGCCATGTGCGTGCTGCCCTTCACCCCCGAGTTCAGCCGGCTGACCCCGGGGGAGTTCACCCACACCGTGCTGGTCGAGCACCTGCACGCCGCCCAGGTCGTGGTGGGCCGGAACTTCACCTACGGCCACCGGGCCGCCGGCACGGTCGAGACGCTGACCGCCGAGGGCCGCCGGTTCGGCTTCGCGGTGGAGGGCGTCGACCTGGCCAGCGTGGTGGCCGACCCCGCCGACGCCGAGCCGGTCACCATCTCCTCGACCTACATCCGGGCCTGCGTGGCCGCCGGCGACATGGTGTCCGCCGCCCAGGCGCTGGGCCGCCCGCACCGGGTCGACGGCGTCGTGGTGCGCGGTGACCGGCGCGGCCGCGAGCTGGGCTACCCGACGGCCAACGTGGAGAGCCCCCGGTACACCGCCGTCCCCGCCGACGGCGTGTACGCCGGGCACCTGGTGCTGCGCGACCCGCAGACCGGTGCCAGCCGCAGCCGGCACCCGGCGGCGATCTCGGTCGGCACCAACCCGACGTTCGCCGGCAGCCGGCGGACGGTGGAGGCCTACCTGCTCGACTTCGAGGGCGACCTGTACGGCGAGCACGTCGGCGTGGAGTTCACCGCCCGGCTGCGGCCGATGCTCACCTTCTCCGGCGTGCCCGAACTGCTCGAGGCGATGGCCCGCGACGTCGCCGAGACCCGGGCCAGCCTCGGGCTGGAGCACCCGGCCGGGGGGTGACCCGGACGGCGTGGGGTCACGGTCCGGTCACGCTGGTAGCCTTGCCGGAGCGTCGGGTGACCGACGTGTGTGTGAACGCTGCCCCCGTGACACAGACCGGGGGCCACACGTGACCTGCCCTGGAGGCGACATGGCGCTGGAGAGCGCGACGAAGAAGCAGATCATGGCCGAGTACGGCACGGCCGAGGGCGACACCGGCTCGCCGGAGGTGCAGGTCGCGATGCTGACCCGCCGGATCAGCGACCTGACCGAGCACCTCAAGCAGCACAAGCACGACCACCACAGCCGGCGGGGCCTGCTCCTGCTGGTCGGCCGTCGTCGCCGACTGCTGAACTACCTGGCCAAGACCGACATCAACCGGTACCGCTCGCTCATCGAGCGGCTGGGTCTGCGCCGCTAGCACCACCGAGGGGACCGCTCCGGCACCACCGGGACGGTCCCCTCTCTCGTGCGGCACCCGCCGCACGGGCCCACCGGCGCCCCACCTGACGGACACCCGCGAAGGGCCGGTCCTCGGTAGTGGCCCCCGGGACGCAGCGGGCCTGCGGAACAGGCCGCCCCCCGAGGGCTTCGATCGAAGACCGGTCGCCCCGGACACCGTCGGCGCGCAGCGCCGCGAAGAGGACGTCGCCGCATGCGACGTAGGAAGAGGACACGATGTCCGCACCCACCACAGACACCGACAACGACTTCGAGGACGGCGTCTTCACCGCCACCGCGGTGATCGACAACGGGGCCCTCGGCTCCCGCACCGTCACCTTCGAGACCGGCCGCCTCGCCAAGCAGGCCGCCGGTTCCGTCGTCGCCACCATGGGCGAGACCACGCTGCTGTCGGCCACCACGGCCGGCCGCCAGCCCAAGGACCAGTTCGACTTCTTCCCGCTGACGGTGGACGTCGAGGAGCGGATGTACGCCGCCGGCCGCATCCCCGGCTCGTTCTTCCGCCGCGAGGGCCGCCCCAGCGAGGACGCGATCCTCACCTGCCGGCTGATCGACCGCCCGCTGCGCCCGACGTTCGCCAAGGGCCTGCGCAACGAGGTCCAGGTCGTCATCACGGTCCTCTCGCTGGACCCCGAGGACCTCTACGACGTCCTGGCGATCAACGGCGCGTCGGCCTCCACCCAGCTCTCCGGCCTGCCGTTCTCCGGCCCGGTCGGCGGTACCCGGGTGGCGCTCATCAACGGCCAGTGGGTCGGCTTCCCGACCAACGCCCAGCTCGAGGACGCCGTCTTCGACATGGTCGTGGCCGGCCGGGTGCTGCCCGACGGCGACGTCGCGATCATGATGGTCGAGGCCGAGGCCACCGAGAAGACCATCGAGCTCGTCGCCGGCGGCGCCACCGCGCCGACCGAGGAGGTCGTGGCCCAGGGCCTCGAGGCCGCCAAGCCCTTCATCAAGGCGCTGTGCCAGGCGCAGAGCGAACTGGCCGCCAAGGCCGCCAAGCCCGTCGCGGACTTCCCGCGCTTCCTGGACTACCAGGACGACGTCTACGCCGCCGTCGAGGCCCAGGCCGCCGAGAAGCTGGCCGTCGCCCAGGCGATCGCCGGCAAGCAGGAGCGCGAGGAGGCCACCGACGCGCTCAAGGACGAGGTCAAGGCCGCGCTGGCCGGCCAGTTCGAGGGCCGCGAGAAGGAGATCTCCGGTGCCTTCCGCGCGGTGACCAAGAAGGTCGTCCGGCAGCGCATCCTGCGCGACAAGGTTCGCATCGACGGCCGCGGCGTCACCGACATCCGGCCGCTGTCGGCCGAGGTCGAGGTGCTGCCCCGGGTGCACGGCTCGGCGCTGTTCGAGCGCGGCGAGACCCAGATCCTGGGCGTCACCACGCTGAACATGCTCCGCATGGAGCAGCAGCTGGACACCCTGTCGCCGGTGACCCGCAAGCGGTACATGCACAACTACAACTTCCCGCCGTACTCCACCGGGGAGACCGGCCGCGTGGGCTCGCCCAAGCGGCGCGAGATCGGCCACGGCGCGCTCGCCGAGCGCGCGCTGGTCCCGGTGCTGCCCGACCGCGAGGAGTTCCCCTACGCGATCCGGCAGGTCTCCGAGGCGCTGGGCTCCAACGGCTCCACCTCGATGGGCTCGGTCTGCGCCTCGACGCTGGCCCTGCTCAACGCCGGTGTGCCGCTGAAGGCCCCGGTCGCCGGCATCGCCATGGGCCTGGTGTCCGACGAGGTCGACGGCACGACCCAGTACGTCGCGCTGACCGACATCCTCGGTGCCGAGGACGCGTTCGGTGACATGGACTTCAAGGTCGCCGGCACCAAGGACTTCGTCACGGCCCTCCAGCTGGACACGAAGCTCGACGGCATCCCCTCCGACGTCCTCGCCGGTGCGCTGACCCAGGCCCGCGCGGCCCGGCTGCACATCCTCGACGTCATGCTCGAGGCCATCGACGGTCCCGACGAGATGAGCCCGTACGCCCCCCGGGTGACCACGGTGCACATCCCGGTCGACAAGATCGGCGCGGTCATCGGCCCGAAGGGCCAGATGATCAACGCGATCCAGGACGAGACCGGCGCGGACATCACGATCGAGGACGACGGCACGATCTACGTCGGTGCCGCCGACGGTCCCTCGGCCCAGGCCGCGGTGGACCGGATCAACGCGATCGCGAACCCGCAGATGCCGAAGGTCGGCGAGCGGTTCCTGGGCACGGTCGTCAAGACCACCGCCTTCGGTGCCTTCGTCTCCCTGCTGCCGGGCAAGGACGGGCTGGTGCACATCAGCAAGCTCGGCGCCGGCAAGCGGATCGCCAAGGTCGAGGACGTCGTGAACGTCGGCGACAAGATCCAGGTCGAGATCACCGACATCGACGCCCGCGGCAAGATCAGCCTCGTGCCGGTCGCTGCCGAAGGTGAGTCGGCTCCCGCCGCGGACGCCCCGGCCGAGGCGTCCGCTCCCGCGGAGGCGTGACCACGACTGCTGAGCACCTGACCGGGGCCGGGCCGGACGCTGCGGCGTCCGACCCGGCCCCGGTCGGCATCACGAGCACCCTGGACGTCGACGAGGTCGGCGGCCGGGTCGAGCGCACCGAGCTGCCCGGTGGCCTGCGGGTGCTGACCGAGACGATGCCCGGCGTCCTCTCGGCCACCCTGGGCATCTGGGTGGGCGTCGGTTCCCGGGACGAGACGCCCGCCCTCGGCGGGGCGTCGCACTTCCTCGAGCACCTGCTGTTCAAGGGCACCCGCAGCCGGACGGCGCTGGAGATCGCGACCGCGATGGACGCGGTCGGCGGTGAGATGAACGCGTTCACCGCCAAGGAGCACACCTGCTACTACGCGAACGTGCTCGCCAGCGACCTGCCGCTCGCGGTCACCCTGCTCGGCGACCTGGTCACCGAGGCGCTCAACACCGCCCCGGACCTCGAGTCCGAGCGGACGGTGGTGCTCGAGGAGATCGCCATGCGCGACGACGAGCCCGCCGACGCCGTGCACGACCTCTACGCCGAGACCCTCTTCGGGGACACCCCGCTCGGCCGCTCGGTGCTCGGCACGGTCGAGTCGATCGAGGCGCTGTCCCGGGACGACGTCGACGGCTGGTACCGCAGCCGGTACCGGGTGCCGTCGATCGTGGTGTCCGCGGCCGGCCGGGTCGACCACCAGCAGGTGCTCGACCTGGTGACCGCCGCCTTCGCGGACCGGCTGGCGGGGGACTCCCGTCCCGAGCCGCTCCGGCTCGGCGACGACGTCGTCCTCGACGCGCCGGCGACCCCGGCGGGGCTGCTGCACCGACCCACCGAGCAGACCCACCTGCTGCTGGGCGGGCTGGGCATGGGCCGGCTCGACGAGCGCCGTTACGCCGCCGCCGTCGTGGACGCCGCGCTCGGCGGCGGGATGAGCTCCCGGCTGTTCCAGGAGATCCGGGAGAAGCGCGGGCTGGTCTACAGCGTCGGCTCGGCGCTGACCCACTACGCGGGCAGCGGCCACTTCTCGGTGTACGCCGGGTGCTCGCCCAAGCGGGTGCCCGAGGTGCTGCGCCTGGTGCGGGCCGAGCTCGACCGGGTCGCCGCCGAGGGGCTCACGGCAGAGGAGGTCACCCGGGCGCAGGGGCAGCTCAAGGGCGGTCTCGTGCTCGGGCTGGAGGACACCGGCTCCCGGATGAGCCGGCTGGGCAAGAGCGAGCTGTCGTACGGGGAGTACCTCCCGGTGCGCGCCGTGCTCGAGCGGATCGACGCCGTCGACGTGCCGCAGGCCGCGGCCGTCGCCGCCGACCTGTTCGCCCGTCCCACCTGCCTCGCCGTCGTCGGGCCCTACCGGGCGCGCGACCTGGACCGGCTCACCGCGCTGGTCTGAGCGCCGTGACCTCACCGTTCGCCACGCACGGCGCGCTGTCCCGCGGCGTCTTCGCCGTCGCCTGGCTGGTGTCGTTCGCGGTGCTCTTCGCCCCGCCCTCGGACGTCCCGCCGAGCCCCTACGGCGTCGACAAGCTGGTGCACGGGCTGCTGTTCGCGGCGCTGGCGGTCACCGGCCGCTGGGCCGGGGCCCGGCCACGGGTGCTCGCGGTCGTCCTGGTGCTCTACGCAGCGGTCAGCGAGGTGCTGCAGGGCACCGACCTGGTCGACCGGGACGCCGCCTGGGGCGACCTGGTCGCCGACTCGGCCGGCGTGGCGGTCGGCCTCGCCGTCTGGGCCGCGCTCGCCCGGTCCCGCCGCACCGCCGCCCGCTGAGCGGGACGGCGCGTGCCGGGCGGGCCGCCGCCTTGCATCCGCCGTCGCGGTTGGTGAGCATCGCGGGGTGAGCACACCCCCTGACGCCCCGTCCGCCGAGACCTCTGCCCCCGACTCGCCGCTGATCTCGGTGGGCGTCCTCGGGGCCCGCGGCCGCATGGGCACCGAGGTGTGCCGTGCGGTCGACGCGGCCGAGGACATGGAGCTCGTCGCGATGGTCGACGAGCGGGACTGGCTGTTCAACGTCGCCGACGCCGGCGCCCAGGTGGTGGTCGACTTCACCCGGCCGGACTCGGTCATGGACAACATCCGGTTCTGCATCGACCAGGGCATCCACTGCGTGGTCGGCACGACCGGCTTCGACGAGCAGAAGCTCGCCACCATCGCCGAGTGGCTCGGGCCCCACCCCCAGGTGGGCGTCCTCATCGCCCCGAACTTCGGCATCGGCGCCGTCCTCCTCATGCGCTTCGCGCAGGAGGCCGCCCGGTTCTTCCCCTCCGTGGAGATCGTCGAGCTGCACCACCCGCACAAGGTCGACGCCCCGTCGGGGACGGCGGCGCGCACCGCCCGGCTCGTCGCTGCTGCGCGCCGGTCCGCCGGTGTGCCCGCGGCGCCGGATGCGACCCGGGAGGGTGACTCGCTGCCCGGCGCGCGGGGTGCTGACGTCGAGGGCATCCCGGTGCACGCCGTCCGGCTCACCGGTCTGGTCGCGCACCAGGAGGTGCTCATGGGTGCGGCGGGGGAGACCCTGACCCTCCGGCACGACTCCTACGACCGGGCGTCGTTCATGCCCGGAGTCCTGCTCGCCGTCCGGCAGATCAGCGGCCGGCCCGGTCTGACCGTGGGCATCGAGTCGCTCCTGGGCCTGTGACGGACGGGGCGCACGGGGCTCCTGGGGCGTCCGGACACCTCTCCGGCACGTGACCTGCCTCGCACGTAACAAGGTCATCGAAGCGTGCGACCTGCGGTTTTGCCGTCCACGAGACGCTCGGCCTCCTGAATCGGGGGTCCGAGCGCCGACCTGGGTTTGACGCCGCCCCCGTGGCCGCGTAACTTTCTCTCTGCGCCGAGCGAGACCGGGCCGAGAGGGCCGGGAGCCGGATGGTCGCCCCCCCCAGGGTGTGACACCGAGCCGTGCACGGCGTATCGTGGAGCAAGTCGCTTCGGACGACGGCCGCCCAGGTGGTCGGGGTTCGTGCGCGTCCGTTCCTTGAGAACTCAACAGCGTGCCGAAAGTCAGTGCCAAGTAACAAAACCCCCATGAGCGGTGTCCTTTGGATGCC